>JAJDBE010000154.1 GCA_029261515.1 Nitrospinaceae bacterium
GATTGAACCAGCAGAATCAATCCATATAGGGACAAAGTTGCACCCGTCATGCAAAGAAGGCTACCGCGAATATTAAACGGCAGAGTGGCAAACGTGTCCATTTTTCTCCGGCCATACCAGGCGAGAGTCCGCAGGGATTTCATCTTTCGGTGATTTTCCCGTTCGATAGAGCCGCAAATATTTAGAATGATGACGCCTGCGAAAAACAGGAAAACTCCCCAGAATGGATCTGTTGATAAAAAGTTCATGTCTATCTTCTCCTCGAAACGTGACCATTGAATTAATTAACTTTACAGAGTTAGGATAGAACTTTTTTGTTACGGATGGGTTAAGGGAAAGTATCGGAAGTGTGAAATTTTTGGACTCGAATTTGCCGATCCCATATTACGCTGACCGGCAGGCGCTTCTTGGGGATGGGTTCAAAGTTATTGAAAATTTGGTTATTAAGCGTATTCTCCCGCTTTCTGGGAAAAGAACTCAAAGGTTTTTTGCAATCCTTCTTCCAAAGAAGTGGCGGGGTTCCACCCGGAACAGTCCTGAAATTTGCGCGGATCGATCACGCTTCGCGGCAGTTCCCCTTTTCGGGCGGCCTCGTGGCGTGGAGGGGAGTCCTGCCCTGCCAAACGGGTGATCTGCCGGCACAGCTCGTTGACATCGGTTTCCTTGCCGGTGCTTATGTTGAAAATTCCTTCAATCGGTTTTTCCAGGGCCAGAACGTTGGCCCGCACCACATCGAATACGGCAACGAAATCGCGGGTTTGCTCTCCATCTCCGAAAATAATGGGTTGCTGTTTCTGCAGTAATTTTTCACAAAAAATTGCCACGACGCCGGCTTCCCCGTGCGGGTCCTGCCTGGGGCCATATACGTTGCTGTATCTCAGAACGGTGCTGTTGAGGCCGTGGGTGTCCTTGAAAAAATTAAGGTAATTTTCGACGGAAAATTTGGAGATGGCGTAGGGGCTGATCGGTCTGCAGGCGTGTTTTTCATCGGCAGGGAAGGAATTCTGTTCTCCATAGATGGCGCCTCCTGTGGAAGCAAAAATAAAGCGTTTGACTTTGTGGGCGACCGCCAGTTCCAGGAGTTTTAAACTGCCAATGATATTGGTGTTCGCGTCTTCAATGGGGTGTCTTACAGAATGGGTGACAGATATTTGAGCGGCATGGTGGTTGATGACTTCTATTTTCTCCTGCTTGAAAATTTCTTCAAGGCCAGGGTCCAGCAGGTCCATTTCATAAAAAACTGCCTTGGAATTCAGGTTTTCCTTTTTTCCTGAAGACAAATTATCGAGAACCACTACCTTGTGACCGAGTTTCACGTAGGCATCCACAATATGTGATCCGATAAATCCCGCACCGCCGGTGACTAAAATATTCATGCGTTGGCCCCTGAAGATTGATTGTATTGGTTTTAGCAAAAAGGATACTGTGTATGGCCTTCTATGATACAGGATTTGCCGGCGAACGTCTGGCAAAAGCCTCTAAAAGCTTTGGAATTTTTGCATTAGAGAGTGCGAGAATAAATAACCTATAAAAAAACAATAGGTTTTTTGATGTGGCTTGCCGAAACCGAACCTACTGCACCATTCGGAGCCGAAGGTGCCGGTTCGCTGTTCTCTGGGTTTTGGGGTTAGTTTTCTTCGGTTTTCTTGAATTGATAATAGCGGATCATCACTGCTGTAACCATCACTCCGGCGATCATGGAAGCCCCGATAAATCCTGGAACGATGAGGGCCAGAGACAACGGTGTATTTTCAAGAATCCAGGTCGTCAATTTCTGTAACCCAACCCAGGATTCCGGGTGTTGCGTCCATTCATGGAGGACTGTATTTTCAAACAAAAAGTTGAAGACCACGAACAAGGGATATTCGGTCCAAACTCCGTCCTTAAGCCACAGGAAAAGCTGATAGCCCAACAGGCCGAACCCTGAAAGGAAAACCAGAGTGGCTAAAAACCCCATAAACGCGCTTAATCCGCCGCAAATATAATCCATTAAAGTGGATTTGGAGATGAAGAACTTAACTTCCTTGATTGCCCGCGAGAACCCTTTTTTGCTCAGGATCTTTACCGTCTCCCACGCTTCTGAAAAAAATGCCTGGGCCGTTTCCCAGTAGTGTGACAGGGTGTCCAGCCATTGAGAATGATGAAAGTCCAATTTATGCAGCCCTTTTTGAGTCATGGTCCCGCCTCCCTCTTTATCGTCTGGGTATCTGTTTTTTAGTCCCTGAGTGTTCTTAATGTATGCCTATTTGACGGTTTTTTCAATGCCGCTTTGCAAATCCACATTACATTGCTTAGTATCCGTTAAACCGCAATATGAGGTTATGATGCCCTGTGCAGAGCGAAGGATTTAAATGGATTTGGGTTGGTGCGTTGTTTTCTTGCGGTTTACCGGTTAGCCGATTTGATGAAATGGGAATTGGAACCGTTTTCATGGGACGCGGTTGACAGCGGAACGGGGCAAAGCCCTTCAAGGGATACGGAGTCGTTATAAAAAATACCAGAGGCCGACGATCATGCCAATAGCGGAAAGGACTTTAACGACCATCCCAATATGGATGAAGGCATTGAAGGCGGGGCTTTCATCGTAATTGAATATTTTTTCTTTCTTTAACATGGAACCCTCCTTGAATTCTATGACTCAAGTGTATCAGTTTTTAACGTTTCTGACCGTTTTCAATTGATATTTTTGCACCGCCCGGTTGTGATCCATGAGATTGGATGAAAATTGATGACTGCCGTCCTTGCGAGAAACGAAATAGAGATAATCGCTGTCATCCGGGTTCAAGGCGGCGACGATGGATTGAAGCCCCGGGCTGGCGATGGGTCCCGGGGGAAGACCGGCATATTTATAAGTGTTGTAGGGCGAGTCGATGGACAAATCCTTTTTGCGGATGTTGCCGTCGAAATTGGCGATGGCATAAATGACTGTGGGATCGGTTTGCAGCCGCATGTTTTTCTTCAAGCGGTTATGGAAGACCGATGAAATCAGTTTGCGCTCTTCATCCGCTCCCGTTTCTTTTTCGATCAAAGACGCGAGTGTTATCACCTGATGGAACGTCAGGTTCAGCTCTTTCGCGCGGTTCAGGAGGGCGGGGGTCTCTGCCTGTTCTTTCAGAGTGTTCAACATCTTCTGAATGATTTTTTGTTCCGCGGTGTGTTTGCTGAAATAATATGTTTCCGGAAACAGATACCCCTCGAGAGAATCGGCTGGAATTCCCGCGGCCTGAATGATTTCCTTATCCTGCGTTTGCTGAATGAATTTTTCCTCATCCACCAGACTCCGCTCCGCAAGCAGGGCGGCGATTTCCGTGATGCGGTAGCCTTCTGGAATGGTCACCGCGTGAAGCACCGTTTTGCCGGAGGTGATCTTACCGAGGATATCCAATGGCGTCATTGAGGCGGAGAGTTCGTATTCACCGATTTGAATTTGATTTTGCTTGTCCTGAAAATAAGCGAGAAGGTGGAACGAAAATGAATTGCGAATCAAGTCGCGTTCTGCGAGCAGGGAAGAAGTTTGTTTTAACGTCATCCCAGGCATGATTTCTAAAATTACGGAATCGTATTTTTCAGAGGCCGAATGGGTTACCTGGTAATAAAAAAAACCGCCAATGGCCCAGAAAAAGATCAGGCCGCCCGCGAACAATCCGAGAGTTAGTTTTTTTATTTTGCTCATGAAATGACCAGGGCCTCTGTGGTTACTTACCCTTTTATTTTAACCAATTGGGCCAGAAATTGGTCATTTTCTTCGCGCGTTCCCACGGTGACGCGCAGGCAGTTTTTCAGGCGGGGATGTGCGTTCAAGTTCCGTATGAGGATGCCGTTTTTCATCAGGTTTTCAAACACTTTTTCGCCTTCCTGCTCAACGCGGAACAATATGAAATTGGAATCCGACGGAAACACCGTGAGATTCGGGAGGGCAGACAGGGCCTTCGCCAACCGTTCCCGCTCTGTAAGAATGATATCGATTTGTTTTTTGACCGGGGAGAAATCGCGTAAAACCTGCGCCGCAAAGGCCTGGGAGATGGTGTTGGAATTGTAAGGCAGCCGGACTTTATTGATTTGTTCCATGATGGCTGGGTCGGCAATCCCAAAACCCACGCGTAAAGCCGCAAGGCCAATTTTGGAAAGGCTTCGGAGAAGAATCAGGTTGTTGTGTTTTTTTATATCGTCAATGAACGTTTTACGGGCAAAATCAAAATAAGCTTCGTCCAGCACCACGATGCCCTGAAATCCTTCGATCACTTTCTTGATCTCATTTGCAGAGTAACAGTTTCCCGTTGGGTTGTTGGGATAGCTGAAAAAAACCACCCGCGCATTCTTTTCCGCAAGAAATGCAAGAAACGCCTCGCCCTTGAAGTCCCAGGAATCGTTGAGTGGAAAGGGGTGCGGATTGAGCCCCAATCCTTTGCCTATTATGGCGTACATGGCGAACGTGGGGTCGGGAAAAGCGAAAGCATCGCCCTCGTCACAAAAAATCTGTAGAATCAGCTGAATCAATTCGTCGGAGCCATTGCCGATGACGATAGATTCGGCGGGTACCCGGTTTATTTCCGCGATCGTTTCTTTTAGAACCTGGCTGTCCGGGTCGGGATAGCGGTTCAACTGAAAGCTTTTTAAACTTTCCTGCAATCGGTTGAACAATTCCGGCGGCGGCGGGTAGGGGTTTTCATTGGCGTGCAGTTTGATTTCCGCGTCAATGGTTTCCACGTGGTAGGCTTTCAGCGCCTTGACTTTGTCGCGGACCAAATTCATCAGGTTGACTTGAGACATCAGGAATCCTTTTTGGGTTTTAACAACGCGGCGATGTCGTCCGAGGTGGGTTGGTAGCGCCCGGCCCGAAGCTTCTCCGCCCGGACAATCGCAACGATGTTTGCCGCAGTTTCCGCAATATTATGATTGGTCACCGCATAGTCGTAAAGGTGAAGTTTCGAGATTTCTTGTTTCCCTGTTTCCAGCCGCTGATTGATGATCTCCTTTGATTCGGTTCCGCGTTTGTTGAGCCGGTCAGCGAGTTCCTTGAGGGAGGGAGGGAGAATGAAAATAAAAACTCCGGCGAATTCTTTCAAATTGCGCAGAGATTCCGCTCCCTGAACGTCCAGTTCCAGCAGGGTGTCTTGTCCCTGTTCCTGAAATTTCCGGATGGAGTCGAATGCCGTTCCATAAAAATTGCCACAGATCTCCGCCCATTCCAGAAAAGCGCCCTGTTCCTTCATTTTGGTAAACTCTTGCGCGGACACGAAAAAGTAATCCCGGCCATTCTGTTCCCCTTCGCGTGGAGAGCGGGTGGTATGGGAAATCGAAAATTTCAGACCGGGCAGGGTTTCCATCAGTTTTTTGATGACGGTTGTTTTGCCGGTGCCGGAAGGCGCGGAAAGCACAAGAACCAGGCCTTGCTGCTTTTTGGAGTTTGTTTTCAAGGAAGGGGAGCCCATTTGGGTTTCACCGAACGTTAGGGAGCTTCAGGTATTGGCATTATACGCCGCGGTCATTCTATATTCTGTAACTGCTCGCGGATTTTTTCCAGATCGCTTTTGATCTCTATCACGGATTGGGACACTTCTGAATCGATGGTTTTAGAGCCGATGGTGTTGGTTTCCCGGTTGATTTCCTGGGTCAGGAATTCCAGCTTTCTTCCTGCCGGTTCGTTGCCGGCAATGAGGTTTCGGAATTGCTGAATATGACTTTCCAGGCGAATGACTTCTTCAGTCACATCACAGCGGTCGGCCATGATCGCAGTTTCCTGAGCCAGCCGTAGCGGATCGACATCGCCACCATCGTTCAACAGGCGAATCCGCTCATTCAAACGGGCCTTATAGTTGTGAATCACTTGCGGCTGACGGGATTTGATGAATTCACCTCGCTTTTCGATGGCATCCAGCCGTTGCAGGATGTCTTCCTGAAGGTTCCTGCCTTCTTCCTCGCGCATTTCGATGAGAGCGGAAAGCGCTTCATCCACTGTTTGCAGAGCCAGCTCTTCTCTGGATGAATCGACGGCCATCGGTTCGACCTTGACGATGTCTTTGACCGTCAAAAGAGAGTTGATGTCAAACTCTCCCTTTAATCCCGAATGTTCTTTGATCTGCTCAAAGGCTTTAATGTATTGGGTGGCCAACTCAAGGTTGGGTTGAATGACTTGATCGCCGCCATTGCCATTGGTGCTTTCGATGGAAATATTGATATCGAAGGAACCGCGCGAACAACGGGATTTGATGAGTTTCTTCAGCGCCGCTTCCAGAGCCATCATGGATTTGGGAAAGCGGGTGTTGATATCAAGGTACCGATTGTTGACGGAACGAAGTTCCGCCTTACAGATCAGATCGCCGGTTTGTTTTTCGAGCCGGCCAAAGCCGGTCATACTTTTCAGCATTCCTCCCTAGACCTTTTCCACGATCATTTTAAAGTGGCCGTTTTCTTTTTCCAACGCCAGTAATTTATGTCCGTCGTTCTGGATGCTTCTGGGAACGTTTTCCGAAGGTTCGCCGTCGTCCAGCAGAACCTCCAGCCGGTTGCCTGCTTGCATGGTTTCCAGCTTCAACTTGGTTTTGACGTAGTTGAAGGGACATTTGACCCCAAGAAGATCAATCTTGCTGTGAATCGAGTCGAGATCCACTTTTCCCTTCGGAGCTTCCTTGGCAGCAGCGGTTTTCTTATCGTCCGCACCGACCCTTATGCGCAGGGATTTGTCGGTCTGCAATTTGTTGTAGACCTGTTTGCATTCGACCACCAACCCCTGAGTCTCCTCCAGCCACCACGAGGCTTTGGCTTTATCGGCGGAATCGAAAGCGTCCTGATAATGATTGATCGTCTCGGCATACTTGGGGGAAACGATTTCCATGTCGACGATCAGCGACTGGAATTTTTCCAGACATTTCCAGTCGTCGTCAAAATCCATACCCTCGGTCACCAGCAACGCTCTGGCGCAGGAGACAAGCGCTTTCCGGGCTTTGTCCACCGCCTCGGCATAGTCGCCTTTTTCCAGAGCCAGTTTGCCCTGGAAGTCGGATCGATCCGCATCGGAGATGAGGTTTTGAATCATGTCCGTCAGGGCGCCGGCGCACTCTCCCTGACCACGGTCGTCAAGCGAGAATTTTTCAGTGGAGCCGAAATCGATGTAAGCTTCGGGCGCTTGCTCAATGTCCGGCAGATTCACCAGCGGAGCCAGCAGATCTTTGAAATGCTTTTTGCCTTTGCGGTCGAAGAATTCGCCGAAAGTTTCGTTGGCCTGTTTTTCCTGCTTGTAATTGTCGATGGTTTTACGCACCACTTGAGGTCCATTTTTCGCGGGAATTTTGATGACGGGGGTTCCAAAGATCACGTTGTCTTCGGAAATCCGGCCTCCCAGGAAAATTTCATAATGTGGGGCCAGAACGCCGTTCACCTTTTTGGCGCCGCCGTGAAATCCGATCGAGGCGATGTGATGCTGACCGCAGGAGTTGGGACAGCCGCTGGCCTTGATGGACATGTGCTCCAGATCCTCCGAAAACGGAAAGCCGTTGTCCATTTGCTGATTCAATTCGGTCGCCAAACCGCGGGAAGCGGTGATGCCGAGGTTACAGGTCTCCGATCCGGGGCAGCAGGTGATGTCGCGGATTTCTTCGGTGCCGGCCCGGTGCAGGCCGATCTTTTTCAGTTCGCCGTAGACCGCGCCGAATGCGTCTTCCTTCACCCAGGGAATCATCATGTTCTGGTTGACGGTATTGACGATGATGCCGCCGGCATAAGTCGCGGCAATTTTGCTGATGGCGCGTGCCTGCGGCACATCCAGATCTCCAAGCAACAGCTTGATCTGAACGTTGAAGAATCCCTTTTGTTTTTGTTCCAGCGTATTGCAGGATTTCCATTTCGAAAATTCCGGGTCGAGATCGAAATCGGTGACGGGGGTGTAGTCCCGGATTTCCGGAATGCTTTCCTCCTCAACCTGAATGGGATCGTATTTTTGGCCCGCAAGCGCGTCGAACTCTTCCTTGATTAGGGCTTTGGTTTTCTCCAGGCCCAATTTGTCGAGAACATATTTAAACCGCGCCTTGTTGCGGTTGACCTTGTCTCCGTGTTTGTCGAATACGGCGACAATGGCTTCGCACAAGCGCAAGAGTTGATCGGCAGGCACGAACTCGGAATACAATTGCGCCGCATGCGGAAAGGAACCCAGACCGCCGCCAATGAGCACTTTGAATCCGCGAATGTTATTTTGGATAGCGGCTTTCAATCCGATATCGTGAATCGGCGCGAGGCCGCATCCGGCACAGCCGCCGAAGCTAATTTTGAATTTTCGCGGCAGATTTTGTGTGAGCTGATGTCTGAGAAGATAATCGGTCACTGCCAGCCCGTATGAGGTGGTGTCGAACACTTCCCCGGAACAGGTGCCTGCCTTGTGACAGCCGGTGACGTTGCGCACCGTGTTGCCGCAGGCTTCGCGTGTGGTGAGCCCGTGATCCGCAAGAATCTGCATTCCCTGGGGAACGTCTTTCAATTTGACATAATGGAATTGAATGTCCTGCCGGGTTGTCACGTGCAGTATGCCGTGAGAGAATTTTTCACCAAAATCCGCCAGACAGTTCAGTTGATCGGAGGTGATTTTCCCCTGCGACAATTTGGTCCGCACCATCTGTTCCTCGTCCTGGCGCTGACCGTAAATTCCCTGTTGCAGGCGGAAACGCTTGAATTCCTCTTCCGGCACTTCACCGCGATTGCGCCGCTCCACCTCGGCGGCAAATTCTTCGATCTCCCGCTTCACTTCGGGAGGAATGTTCAACGTTTTGATATCCATCACAAACCCCTTAATTATTTAAATGATTGAATTCATCAATCGGAAATTGTCAAGATGCGTGTAGAATCGCCAGTGCAAGGGAACCCGGCTTGTCGGTGCAGCAAATCGGGCCAAAAACTCACACTTGGCTGAAGTGTAGACTATCTTATAATAAAATCGCAGCAAAAAACAGAGGAATGGGAACGGAGATTCCAAGAAACTTCCTTTTAAAAGAGGTATTTGCAGACTGTGGGGCAATGAAAACCGATAAATCGGATAATTTCGGGGTTCTGATGCCGCCTTGGGGTGCGATTCCGATAAATCGCCCTGAAACTTAAAGACAAATACCCCAAAACCGGCTTCTGGTTCAAAGGACGCCGGGTTCTTAAGCTATGGCTCAATTCTGGATCAACCTCAATTTTGCACTTTACCTGACAGCGTTCGGGTGGGCGCTCATTCGCAA
Source organism: Nitrospinaceae bacterium (assembly GCA_029261515.1). GTDB lineage: Bacteria > Nitrospinota > Nitrospinia > Nitrospinales > VA-1 > JAJDBE01. The sequence continues at coordinate 9,210 of JAJDBE010000154.1, forward strand.
TTTCAACTTCAATATCATCCTGGTCGGGGTGATTTACCTGGCGCCGCTGATTCCCCTGGGCCTGACGCCGGAAAATGCCGACCGGTTTCTGCTCGTCTCCTTTTTCAATACCATTTTCGGGATCATCGAGTTGATCATTTTCGTGGTGACGGTCAAACCCACCGATGTGACCTTCGACAAACCGTTTTTTGTGCAACTGTTCGGCCATGCCCTGCCGATTGGGGCGGCGTTGATCGGACTCTCCTACGCGGCGAGAATGACCGGGATTCCGGTAAGCCCTGGAGAACTGGCCATCATCCTGACTCTTTTTGTCCTGGGTTCGGTGATGCGAGTGGTGGCGGTGCGTCAGCTGGGATCGCTGGCGTTTAAATTCGATATCACTTTCCGCGACAAGCAGACGCTGAAGACCGATCAGTTGTACGGTCTCGTGCGGCACCCTTCCTACACCGCGATGATGGTCGTCATCCTCGCTTATGCCATGACCACGCATTCCTTCATGATTGCAATGATCGGCCTCCTCACCGCCTGGTTTGGATTCCAGTTCCGCATTCACTATGAAGAAAAAGCGTTGGCCGAACAATATGGCGAAGAGTATGAGCAATTCCGTGCCCGAACGGGAATGTGGCTACCTCGGCCGGGAAAACTCTGAGCAAGGCCCTTTCTCCAAAAATGGATGCCGGGAAGCCCTCCCTCCGAAAGCATTTTAACGAAAACAATAGTGACAAAACTGTGACACAAGTGGGGGCATTTCCGTAACCTAGATCCCTTAGAGTTTGAGTTGTTCCTTAGGAAATGTAGATTGTTTTAGTCTTTGGGCTGAATTGCCGCAAAAATAATTAAAATTTGAATAAAATTTTCATTAACTTTATATTCGTAAAATACGACAATGCTTATCTCCTCTCCAAATTTTTTAAGGATCAATGCTATGAAATCTTCAAAGGTGAAATCGGAGCTGATAGACTGGTTAAAAACCTTTGAAGATTGTGTCCGGAAGGTGGACTATGAACGAGCCAAACCCATGTTTTATCCGGACGCCTACTGTTTTGGCAGTGTCGCGGAATTGGTTCAGTCACTGGACTCCCTGGTCAAAAAACAATGGTCTAAAATCTGGCCGAACTCCAAGGAATTTGCTTTTGATATTGATCAACTTTGTTGTCATGTAGACGATCAGGAAAAAATGGCTTGCCTGATATTGCCCTGGACGTCGAAAGGATTTCATAAGGATGGATCATCGTTCCGCCGGCCCGGACGGGTGACGGTGGTTCTCCTGAAAGACGTTGAAAGCGGCGCATGGCGCGCCATTCACACGCATTATTCCCTCACGCCGGGGACTCCTAAAAATACTTTTTTATCCATTAAGCTGGGCCTTCGCGGAGAAAAAACTTCTCAGGAAAACCCCTGACTCCTGCGATGATTTTTTTTCTCGTCACCCAAAGAAACCGGTTCACCATCGATAAGTATCTATTTTCCAGATGGGGCTGGGCTAAAATAAAAAAAATACAGCCCATCAGCTATGAACGGTTTTTGCAGAAAAAAGATTTTTATCCCGGCGTCTATATTTTCTCCGATATAGAATTGCTCAACGACCAGGAACGCCGCGCCAGCTTAGAGATTTACAATCGTCTCGAATCTTTCCAGGAAAAAGTCGGCCTGATCAATCACCCCATAAAGTCCAAAAGAAGGTACGCGCTTCAGCAGTCTCTGCATGCACAGGGAATCAATTCCTTCAAAATTTTCCGCTTGAATGAAGATATTTCCAGCGTACGGTATCCGGTATTTTTGCGCCTGGAAAACGACCATTCAGGGGCCAAGTCGGATCTGATTCGGGATGAAGTGGAGTTAAAAGCAAAAATAGAAGGTCTGCGGGAAGCTGGACCCTCTTTAGATGAATATGTCGTTTGTGAATTTTGTGATACTTCAGATGATGAAGGGGTTTTCCGCAAATACTCGTGCTTTTTGCTGGATGGCCAGGTCATCCCCCGGCACATTTTTTTCAGCCGAAGCTGGGAAATAAAAAGTGATGACTTGTGCGAGGACAGATATTATCAGGAGGAACTGGACTACCTGCAAACCAATCCGCATGAGGAGATTCTTCGCACCATTTTCAAGGACGCCGGTATTGATTATGGAAGGATCGATTATAGTTTTTTGAATGGAAAAATCCAAGTGTGGGAGATCAACACCAACCCGCGGATCTTATCCCAGTCCACCCCCATTCACACTCCTCGCGCCATTATCCACCAGACATTCGCCATGAATCTTACAATGGCGTGGAATTCGTTGTATGCAAAAAACCCAGGCCGGTCGATCAACTACCCTGGGGAAAAGCCGAGGTTGTATTGGCAATGGGTCCGGTCCAGGCCGAATTACTTCAAAATAGTCAAACGGAAATTTGCCAAAAAATTTCCACGGGTCTGGGCAACCTATATGCAGTGGCGTTATTCATAAAAAAATCACGGTTCCTGAATCAGGTCCTGAATAAAAGTGTTATTGACCTCCGTCACATCCTTGCCGACAAAGGGACAGGGCCTGCAGTTTTCCGTTTTTATATTGCATCGTTTGACATCGCAGACCAGGTCAGCGCCTTCCAGCCAAAGAGCGATACGTGAAAAACGATTCCTGCCGCGGCCTTTGACGAGGATGACATCTCCTTTCCCCAGTGGGGACAGTTTTTTCAAGGCATCCACCGCATCCGAAATACGGGACCCAAATACAATATTTTCCGGCGGCATGCCCCTGCGCTTTGCTTCGGCTTTTACTTTTTTGAGATTGTCATCGCCAATTAAAGTGAGTTGACTGGCCGCTCCAGCGGCGAGTTCCCCAAGCTTGCGGTATAAGGGGCCAGGTTTTATTGAAACTTCTGAAACGTTTCCCAATATGGCGATTTTCCGTTTTCCCGGATACTGGGCCAATGTGCTCAGAGCGGATTCGTAAGTTTCCCATCCCCCCTTGGAAGAGTCGTCAATGACAACGGCTCCACTTTCAAGATGAGACACTTCCAGTCGTGAATCCTGTTGTTCAAGATAAGGTAGATGTTTGGAAATTTCCTCAACCGGCTTGCCTTCAATGCAGGCACAGGCGACAGCGCCCAATATCGCGTAAATTCGGTGGTCTCCCAGGAAAGGAATTTTGAGCTGATGGGTTTGATTGTTTGCTCTGAGAATAAATTGAGTCCCGGAAGACTTGTGGGACGTCACCACTTGCGCCTGAAAGTCGTTGTGTTCCTGAAAACCGAAGGTCATGATTCTGGCTTTTGTGTGCTGCCGCATCCACAGCACGTTTGGGTCGTCTCCATTTAGAATCGCGATGCCGTGGGGAGGCAACGCCTTTAGCATTTCCACTTTTTCTTTGCGGGTAATTTCGAGTGTCGGGAACGCCAGGTGGTGATCGCTTTTGATGGAGGTCACCACCACAATGTCGGGCCGCAATAATTTGGCATAGGGCGCCATTTCGCCAACTCGATCCACCCCGACCTCAATGACATCATAAGGATCAAACGGAGAACTGCGTAATACATTCTCTGCCAGACAACTGCCATAATTACTGAACGACTGTTTTTTTTTATCAAGAAGGAAGATTTTTCTTAATGCATGCCGGGTGGAGGTTTTGCCCAATGATCCTACGATCACAATGAACTTCTTTTTGGGCAGGACCCATTTCCGGTAATGAGATGCCAGAAAATTCAGGACAGGCCAGAGAGCATCATACTCTTTTCTGAGAAACAGAGGGTAGGTTGAGGGGTACTTAATGAAAAGCTCAAAAAAATCCAAAGAACGTTTAAGCATGTTTATGAGGTAGAAGAACTATGAAAACTTTCATGAACTCAACAATACTCTTTTTTCTTGGAGATTGAGTCAAGGGTTTATGAAGATTGTGTCAAGAGGACGTTGCTTGCATCTTCGAGCCAGCCGTGGTTGGGGATATACCGAACTTCCCATGACAATAGTTCGCTTTGCGGAAAGGGGGAGGGTTTATACAACTATACTGGAATATTTGAATAATAGAGAGGTCTTAACTATTAATGAATCTATTTCTCAATACTGATTTGAAAAGGGGATTGTCTTATGAAGATAACAGCTGCAGGGTTCGTTACGGGATTAATCATTTTATTTTTTTCGGGATCCTCCATGGCTGGAGATTACAGTGCCGTGTCGATCGTAAAGCCGAAAAATGGCGCCTGGGTCACCAATCCCGTGGAAATCTGCATGGATGTTTTTGGACTTGAAGTGGAACCCGCGAAGAAGGGGGTTCATGAAGGGAAGGGCCATCACCATCTTCTGGTGGACGTCGATATACCCGCGGGTCCCGGCCTTGCGAGACCGTTGCAAAAGGATTCCAGATACATTCACCTTGGGGACGGGTCTTCCTGTAAGACGTTGAACCTGGCAACCGGAGACAGAAAGATCACGGCTCTTTTTGCCAAGGGCGACCATGTTCCCTATAATCCGCCGATTTCCAGTACGATTGAGATTAAGGTGTATTGTCCTGGGCATTTAGGCTCTTTTCACGGAGAGTGCCCTTAAATTTTCGCAGGAAGTTTCAGTTGCCTTCAGTGAGAGGTGATGATAATTATCGCCACGCCGATCCCCGCGCCCAGCGTCAGCAGGCTGAATCGCTTGCGCTCTTTTTCCGCCTGCGGCAAAAGATGGGAAGCGCCGACGTAAATGAGTGTCCCTGCCGACAAAGCCAGCAAAGCTCCCAGGAGGGAATCATCAACTTTGCTGATGAACGGGTAGGAAACTGCCATGCCTGCCGGAGTGCTCACTGCCGCAGCCAGAAATGCAAGAAGCAGAGAATTCTTTTCGCTGAACCCTCCTTTTAATAGCAGCAGGTAGGTGATGATTCCTTCAGGAAATTCATGAAGGACCATGCCGATGGCCGTCAGGGTTCCGGTAAACACGCTCACGGTGAAGGTGATGGAGTAAATCATCCCGTCGAGAAACGAATGGAACCCAATTCCCAGCAGAGGAATGAGCCCCAGTGTGGCGCGGGCATCCGGGTCGCGCTGACATACAAAAGCGGTGATTACCCAGTTGAATAAATGCATGAGGAGGAATCCGCTGAGAAGGAAGGTGGGCGCATAGGGATTCATTGTGAAAGATTTTGGGACGATATGCAGAAACGAGACGGATATTAAGACCCCTGCGGCAAAGCATATGAAGTAGGTTGTATTGTTACGCCCCCAGATTTCGAAACGGCGGATGGTATAAATTCCAACGGAAGTGACCACGGCGGCCAGGGAACTGGCAGCCAAAGGTATCAGGAAATTATTCTCCAACGAAAAAGCCCCTTCCTTCACTATATCTTTGCGATTTCATCGCATGCAATTCATCATTGATTCAGCAGCATTAGAAAATCCTCCGACTGAAAATAAATTGCCAGAGTTGTAAGAAAGCACAGGTAGCCATAACTGGCGATAAAAAACAGAGATTTGTTGATGACGACACCCTCAAATTTTTTGCTTCCCGGTTTGCCAAGCGCCTTGACGCGGAAATAGTTTGCTACGGCCATGACAATAAACAGGACCAGCGGTTTATAATTGAAGATCGCCATGGCCCCGGCTGAGGGAACGGCGGCGCCCAGCATGGCGGGTATTTTGATGACACTGTTCCGCGTCAAATCGTCGATCACATTGAGGGCGGCGACGTAGCACACAAAGTAAAACAGGGCGGAAAGCGCCAGCCAGATGAGAAAGGAAACAATGCCTGCGCCGCCGGGAATGTCGTCGAGTCCAAGAATCATGGGCAAAGCATAGCAGGCGGGCAGGGGGAAGGTAAAGAGTAACCTCTCCTAACCCCTCCTTGGTTAAGGAGGGGAACGTAAAAAGGATTTTCTGTTTTAGTCCATGGCGGCGTTCCCTCTGGATGTTTGGTGAGAATTTTTTATCCTGCTAATCCTGTCAAATTCACCGGATTTTTTAAGGTGTGGGGAAGCATTCTGAAAAGGCTATGACCAAAGAACGACTCAATTTAGGCAAAAAAGGCGAGAAGACGGCGGAGAGCTATCTCAAGAAACAGGGTTACCGCATTCTTCAGAGAAATTTTCGCACGAATATTGGCGAGATCGACCTGATCGCCGAGCACAAAAAAGTTCTGGTTTTTATCGAAGTGAAAACCCGGAGCGATTCGCAGTTCGGGCATCCTTCCACGGGTGTGACACCGGCGAAGCAGATCAAAATCGCTCAAACCGCGCAAAACTTTTTGGCCAGGCATCCGGTGGAAGGCAGAGACATTCGTTTCGACGTGGTTTCGGTTTATCCTTCTGAAGAAGACCCGCGGCAGATGCAGGTGGAATTGATTCAGGACGCATTTCGAGTTTAATATTTTCTATCCTGCCGGGCTGTATTCCAATATGTTTCCAACGCGATAGCGGATGGATAAAATGAATCTTTATCGGGGTTTTAGACTCTAATTAGCAATGAGTTTGCCGGCTTGCGGTATTTTCGTTGAGTTGGTGGAGTGAGTTTATATAAAATCCAATAAATGAGCGGTTTAATAAGACCCGCTCAAAAATGATTCTGACAATTTATAGGAGATCATCGCTGTGTCCTTTGTCAAAAAATTGAAAAATATTTTATCCGGCAGCAGTCTGGTAGACGACGAAACCGGATCTCCCGAAAATAAGGCGACCGCTACGGAAGTGCAGGTCATGGCGGTTTCAAAGAAAGCAACGCCGGCTTCCAATGACACCCCTGAGGAAAAAACGTCGCAATGGGAACCAGAGCCTCCTAAAGAGCGCACGGTTATTCAACCCAAGGTCATTGCCGGCGTCAGTCTGCCGCAGGACGGCGACAAAATTTTGATTAAAGCCCAGCCTTCGTTGAATAACGACCAGTGTGTGTTTTTTGTGAACCGCCCGCTGATGAAAGGCTATTCCTGGTATTTCGCGAATTTCGAAGCCGCGGCGGAATCTCCCCTGGCGGAAGCGTTGTTCAGTCTGGACGACCTGGAAACAATTCTCGTGATGGAAAACACCCTCACGGTGACCCGTAAGGACAAAACCGTGGTTGACTGGAAACCGCTGGCCGAGGAAGTGGGGGCGGCGGTGCGGCGGGTTGTGGAAGAGGGGAGTCCATTGATTGCCGACAAGATCTTAAATGATCTACCGTCGGAGGATTCCATCCGCGAGGGAATTCAGAAAGTCATCGATACGGAAGTGAACCCCGGCGTGGCGGGTCATGGTGGAAGCATCACCCTTTTGAGCGTTAAAGGAAACTCGGTGACGATTCATATGGGCGGTGGCTGCCAGGGGTGCAGTGCCGCGGACCTGACTCTCAAACAGGGGATTCACACCTCGTTTCGCAATGCGGTCCCGCAGGTGGGAGCCATTCTCGATGAAACCGATCACTCCGCCGGAGTGAATCCTTACTTTTCCTGAGGTGACCCATGCCAAGATTGAACACATTTAAAGTCACAATTGAAACGGGAGATCGGGGAACGTCAGGTCCGGTCCAGTTCAGTTTTAACAACCACACGCTGCCTTTTGCAAACGTTCAAGGGGGAACCAAAGCCGGTGAAACCTTTGAGGGTGATTTCGAGGTAAACAGCTTCCCTCACAGTTTAACGCTGGTGGGTCCGGAGCAAGGCGAATGGCAGTTGAATAAAATCACCGTCGATTACAACTGTGAAAACCTGCCGCCTTATTCGGTGACGTTTGACGCATTGGCGCTGGATGCGACTAACCAGGTCAATATCTGGCAGGACCCGCCGCTTCCCTCATTCGAGGTTTAGCTCCTGGCCGGGGGCGGTTGGTTGTATCTGAGTGATGCCATCAATATTTCTTGAGCGCATTAAATGAAAAAAGGGTCCCTGCAGTTCTGTTCCACTTCTCCTCTCGGAGGGAGCAACCCGCTACCCTAATTTCATAATAGGTTATTGCAGACTGGGGGACAAAGCCGGGTCTGGGATTTTCGACGAGGTGATGTCCTGGGAAGGGTAGTCGCGTTTGCTGAAAACCGCGTGCAGGTCGCCCAAAAATGCATAGTCGCTGATAGTGGATTCAATGGGAATCAGGTGTTTGGAGGCCCAGAATCGGAGCCTTCCCGTATCGGTTTTGAATACTTCCTTGGGAACGATGAGATCCATCAGATATTCCTCCCGCTTTGAGTTCCTGCCTTCTCCCTGCCGGACCTGGCTTTCTAATTGAAGGTCTTTTATATCGACTGAAATTTCATTGCTCCCTTTTTCGGGGATGGTTTTGATGGTGTAGATTTTCCCCTTCTCTACCTTTCCATAGACTCCGTTGCGAAAATTGTAAAACGCAGTCAAAACATCATCGAAATTGATTCCAGGAGGAATCTCCTCTTTTCCCGTTTCCACCACGTCCTCATTGACGTATTCGACCCAATTATGAATGCGTTTGTCGTAGTCAAAAAAATGGTCGGACCGCTCCATCTTGCCTCCGTCAATGACCTCTCTCATAAAACGTTTGGCGCGGACTCGTTTTCCATCATCTACAATATCGAATGTGGTTTTGTAAATGTGGCGCCGGTACGCGGTGAAAAAACCGATAAAACCCTTGGTTTGTGCGTCCAATAAGGCATAATAGGTTCCATCCTTTTCGTAGAATCCGACCTGGGCGCTGGCAGCATTTTGAAACCACAGGAAACTGATATCAAAAAAAAGGGTTTCTCCCAGGAAGCGGCGGATATCTCCCTCGGACTGGAAGGACGCATATTCTCCCCAGCCGGGTGACATGGTATTTTCCTGCTGGGCCGCAAGCGGGAAACAGACCCATACCAGGGCCATGAGGAAGATCAATATAGAGAAAATGACTTTTTTCATGAAGCTCCCGAAAATAAACGCAAAGTTCCGATATGTGATTGAAAAATAAAGTTTTACGCTTTATAGAACAAAATATTTGAAAAAATAAATTAGATTCTCTAATATAATAAATTACTTAAATAGTAGAGTAATTTTCGGCTCTTATTAAAGCTTTTTCTTGGGTTAGGTCGTTTATGGCAACAGAAACATTACCCTTTGCTCCCGGCGTCGATGAAGAAACCGATCAATCGCTCGATCGCGCCTACCTGCCATTGTACCGGATTATCATGTGGAATGACGAAGTCACCACGATGGAATTTGTCGTGCGGGTGCTCGTTAATATGTTCCACAAGGATTACGAAACGGCAGAAAGGTTGATGTTCGATATTCATCATCAGGGATCGGCGCATGTGGCGACCATGCCTTTGGAACAGGCCGAATTTAAAGTCGAACAGGTGCACACCGCAGCTTCCATGGAGCAGTTTCCTTTTACCTGTACTATCGAGCCTGCGTCCTGACGCCTATTTCCGATCGGGAAATTCAACTTCTTTTTTCCAGAGGGATGTAATCCCGCGTTTTTTCGCCCTGATAAATCTGGCGGGGCCGTCCTATCTTGAAATTTTTGTCTTCCTGTAATTCTTTCCACTGGGCGATCCAGCCCGGCAGTCGGCCCATTGCAAACAGCACCGGAAACATGTTGACGGGGAAATTAAGCGCCTTGTAGATGATGCCCGAATAGAAGTCCACATTCGGGTACAATTTTTTCTCCACGAAATAAGAGTCCTTCGTGGCGATTTCCTCCAGTTCCAGCGCGATCTCCAGCAACGGTTCCTTGGTTCCCATTTTATCGATGATCTGGTGCGCAAGTTTTTTAATGATGCGGCTGCGGGGATCGAAATTTTTATAGACGCGATGGCCAAAGCCCATGAGGCGAAACGGATTCTCGGAATCTTTCGCCCGCGCCACACATTCCTTTACCTTGCCTCCGGTATCGTTGATTTCCTGGAGCATTTCAATCACTGCTTGATTGGCGCCTCCGTGCAGAGGACCCCAGAGGGCGTAAATCCCGGCGGAAACCGAAGCGAACAAATTGCACATCGAACTCCCAACCAGCCGCACACTGCTGGTGGAGCAGTTTTGTTCGTGGTCCGCATGGATGATTAACAGGACATCCAGCGCCTTGGCCGCCAGAGGGTCGACTTCATACGGCTCGCAGGGAGTGGAAAACATCATTTTCATAAAATTGCTGGCATAGTCGAGCGAGTTGTCCGGATAGGGCAGGGGCTGGCCGATGGATTTTTTATAACTGTACGCGGCGATAGTCGGCAATTTTGCGATCAGCCGGTGAATGGTGATCTCGATTTCGCGTTCATCGCGCACGTTCAATTGATTTTCATAAAATGTCGCCAGTGAACCCACCACAGCGCTGGTGACGGCCATCGGATGCGGATTCTCGGGAAACCCATCGTAGAAATTTTTGATGGATTCGTGCAGCATGGAATGGTAGGTCAAGTGATGCTGAAAATCTTCCAGTTCTTTTTTGCTGGGCAGGTTTCCGTAGATCAGCAGATAGGCCGTTTCGACGAAAGTGCTTTTTTCGGCCAGTTGTTCTATGGGAATGCCGCGATAAAGGAGTTCTCCTTTATCGCCGTCGAGAAAAGTGATCTGGCTTTCGCAGGCTCCGGTGCTGAGAAAACCGGGGTCGAGCGTGATGAGGCCTGTTTGCGAACGCAGGGTGGAAATATCGAAGGCTTTCTCACCACAGGTTCCTTCGACGACGGGAAACTCATAGATTTTCCCCTGGTACTCCAGCTTGACGGTTTCTCCCATAATCAACCTCCTAATTGTCAATTTTCCGCCACGACTTTACCATGCCGACATTGCTGATATCAAAGATACTTTTGTGCGGAAAGTTATTCCCGTTGCTAAAGGCGTTGACATTCCGGTCTCGCAAGTTGTATTCGCATTTTCTCTCTGCTATACATCGGGAGGAATTTTATAAATTTGGATGCGGCCTTTTAGCAATCCATTAAGGTTAAAGGTTAACCCTTTTGGCCTGTGGGCCGAAACTAAACAGGAGAGGATGTTTCATATTCTTCTTACCGGGAACATTTCTGAAACCGTCGAATCGGACGAATTCCAATGAATAAAAAAAATTATCTTTTGTATTTCATGCTGGTAGGAATTGTGTCCGGCATTTTTTGCGGCTGGTTTTACGGTGAGAAAATGCAGGCAGTGGAGTGGATCGGGGATATTTTTCTCGACCTCCTCAAAATGCTGGTCATCCCGCTGATCGTCTCGTCGATGATCGTCGGCGTTTCCGGGCTGGGGGACATCCGCAAGGTCGGCAAGACAGGCGTCATCACCCTGGTGTATTTCATGGCCACCACGGCGATCTCGGTGGCTCTTGGATTGCTCATGGTCAATCTGATCAATCCTGGTCTCGGAGTCACAATGACTGCCGGGGAAGTGCCCGCCAAAATTTCCGAGAAAGAAGCTTTGGGCATTACGGATATTTTCAAGAGCTTTGTCTCAGACAACTTGGTGGATTCGATGGCCAACATGGACATTCTGCCCATCGTCATTTTTTCTCTGATTTTTGGCGGCGTGCTCACGACTCTGGGAGATAAGGGAAGGCCGGTCATTGCGTTTTTCGATGGCGTCAATGAAGCCATCATGAAAGTGGTGCATCTGGTCATGTACATTGCGCCTATAGGTGTATTCGCCCTGGTGGCGTCCAAACTGGGAGCGGCGGGAGGCGGCGAGTTGTTCTGGGCCGAAATCATGAAGCTTGGGAAATTCGCGTTGACGGTTCTATTGGGCTTATTGACGCATGCGGCTGTAGTCCTGCCACTCATCCTGTATTTCGTGACGGGCCGCAATCCTCTTGTGTATCTTAAAAACGCCAGTGAGGCGTTGACGACGGCGTTTTCCACCGCCAGCAGTTCTGCGACGTTGCCAGTCACGGTGGAATGCGCCGAGGAAAAAAACAAGGTCTCTCGCAAGGCGTCGCTTTTTGTACTGCCGATCGGGGCCACGGTCAATATGGATGGCACGGCGATGTACGAATCGGTCTCTGCCATTTTTATCGCGCAGATGGTGGGCATTCACCTTGGGTTTGGCGATCAGGTCATCGTCTTTTTAACCGCCACTCTCGCGGCCATTGGCGCGGCGGGCATTCCGGAAGCGGGGCTTGTCACGATGGTCATGGTGTTGCATGCGGTGGGCCTGCCGCTGGAGGGCATCGGCATGCTGTTGTCGATTGACTGGTTTCTCGACCGGTGCCGCACGGCCACGAATGTCTGGGGCGATTCCATCGGCGCGGCGGTGGTCGATACCCTGGAAGAGAAATACGTAGAAAAAGGAGAATAAACTTGATTACCAAAATCGTGCTGGGTCTGGTGGTGGGCATCCTGTCTTCAGGATCGGGTCTGGGAGGCGGGTTTCTGGTGGTGCCTTTTCTGATGCAAATGGGCAAGGACGCCAAAATAGCGGTGGGCACCTCTTTTCTATTCGTGGGGCTGGTCGCGGTTTCTTCCCTGTGGGCGCATTCCCGGTTGGGCAATGTGGATATCAAAACGGGTCTGCTGTTGGCGGCGGGAGGCATTGTGGGCGCGCAAATCGGTCCGCAGATTTTACAGCATATCTCGGAGGTGAATTTCAAGAGAGGATTTTCCCTCTTCCTCGTGACCGCCGGTATCTGGTTATTTGTCACGGCAAAAAGCTGACGGAACTCTTTCCTGGAAACTCAGGAAGATTCTTTTCGAGTTCCCCGCACTAAGCGTATTGCAAACGGACCTTCTCCATACCGGTTGATCCAGCTGGACCGTCCCTTGACCAGACTGAACATCATGGCGCGGTCGCCATTGATGGTGTCGGTCCAGGTATTGTCCGCGCCTCCCGATTCAAAAACCGGGGGAATGAAAATTTCATTTTTGCCGAAATCCTTGTTGCTGAAACTTTTATCGAAGATGGTTTTGACATCCTCCAGCTTGGGAACGCGCCAGTCCTCATAACCGCCAAACTTCGCCTTATTCTGTTCTTCCACGAATTTTTTGGCTTTCTCCAGATGCATCCATTTCCCGGTGATTTGCCTGGAATCCTTTTGCGCCCAGGTCAAATCTGTTTCGCTATCCGTAATCGTCTCATTGCCATTGTCAACAAATCTGGACATGAAGCTCCTCGTCTTGAATTGAAATGTGTTTGCCTGAATTTATTATAGTCGATTTGGGGTTAGGATGAACGGAACGCGGTGAGAGTTGCGGAAAATGCAGAGAAAAAAACCGGGGAATAAAAAATCGGCGGAAACCACCCCCCAGCGGGTACCGGAGGAGGAGACAACCTCAATCTGGTGGGTGGAATCCGCGCGAATCAAGTCACTCTGGTTTATTTTCTATAGATAGGATAGCAGGATATT
>JAJDBE010000155.1 GCA_029261515.1 Nitrospinaceae bacterium
TCTATCACTTCGATGCTTTTATCCTTGGCAAACTGCTCGATTCCCCGCACAACGCTCTTGCGGACAAAAAACGGCACGTTTTTCATACGGTCAACGGCGGCGTCCGTCCAGTTCAGTTCCGTTGCAGGCATCAGGTCTTCCAGTTCTTTGTCGTCAATGGCCATCGCGCAGTTCTCTTTGCAAAAGGTTAATGAAACATTTATACCAACGCCGGCTCAAATGGCGTTAACTGTTGTTTTTCAATAATCCGGACCGGATTTTGGTTTGGCTCCATGATAGACTGAGGGAGTGCAGATTTCAATACCAAAACAACACTAAATCCTACTATGAAAACCGAAGATTATATCCGATTGGAGAACCAGTTTGGCGCCAAAAACTACAAGCCACTGGATGTGGTGCTGGAGCGCGGAGAAGGCATCTGGGTCTGGGACATTGAGGGCCGAAAATACATGGACTGCCTGTCCGCCTATTCCGCTGTAAATCAGGGCCATTGCCACCCCAGAATCCTCAAAGCCCTAACGGAACAGGCGAAAAAACTGACCCTGGTCTCGCGCGCCTTCCGTCACGATCAACTGGGTCCGTTTTACAAGGAAATATGCGAACTGACCCGGTCCCACTACGTCCTGCCCATGAACAGCGGCGCCGAAGCGGTCGAATCCGCCATCAAAGCGGTTAGAAAATGGGGCTATATAGTCAAAATGGTGCCAGAGGGAAAAGCCGAAATCATCGTCTGCGCCAACAATTTTCATGGCCGGACGCTGACCATCGTCGGGTTCAGCACAGAACCGCAATACCGCGAAGGCTACGCGCCATTCACGCCCGGGTTCAAGATCATCCCCTTCGGGGACACAGAGGCGCTGGAACAGGCCATCACGCCCAATACCGTGGCGTTTCTGGTGGAACCCATTCAGGGAGAAGGCGGAGTCATCGTGCCGCCACCGGGATATTTTAAAACCGTCCGCGACATCTGCGACAAGCACGACGTCAACCTGGTTCTCGACGAAATCCAGACGGGGTTGGGACGAACGGGAAAACTGTTCGCCGAGGAACACGACGGCATTCAATCCGATCTCACATTGGTCGGCAAAGCCCTTTCGGGCGGGTTTTATCCCGTATCGGCGGTGCTGTCGAATAAAGAAGTTTTGGGCGTATTCAAACCCGGCGACCACGGCAGTACCTTTGGCGGCAATCCATTGGGATGCGCCGTGGCGCGCGAGGCGTTAAAAGTTCTTGTCGAGGAAAACCTGATCGAGAACGCCCAGGTGCAGGGAGACTATTTTCAAAAGCGGCTCAAGGAAATAAAATCGCCGCATGTCAAGGAAGTCCGCGGCAAAGGATTGATGATCGGCGTCGAACTCGTGCCAGAGGCCAAAGGCGCGCGCCGCTTCTGCGAAGCCCTGCGGGATAAGGGCGTGCTGTGCAAAGAGACACATGAAAACGTCATCCGCTTCGCCCCGCCCCTCATCATCCAGCAAAAGGAAATCGACTGGGCACTGGAGAGGATTGAGAGTATTTTGATGAAAGAATAATTATTTAAAACCAAAAGGATTACAAAAAAATATAGTCACAGGGTGGAGTTGACCCCTTTAATTTTTTTTGGAATGTTTTGAGGGGAGGAAAAGGTGATGAACACATGCCCTATTTGTAAAAACTTAAATGCTTTTCTAAATGATCAAAATTTGGGGGACTATAAAGTATATGAATGCCCAAATTGTGGAGTTTTTAAGATTTCAGGTGATGTGGTGAGAAATTCAGAACCAGAATGGATTGGAGGAGATAAAGTAAAAGCATCGATTGTAAGCCATACAATTAGAAGACAACAGAGACAGGGGTTTATTCCTGAATTAACCACTTATTCCATAGAAAATATAATAAAAAATGTCACCATTCCAACGCCAAAACAACAAGCTGATAATTTTATTATTTGGTTGGGAAACCACCTTGAAGATCCTGGAGAATTTGTTCAAATAGAGCAAGACAAAATAATTGCACTCATTGGTGCCATAAGTGGAAGAGGTATTAGATTTATTTTAGATTACCTAATCAATGAAGGGTTTTTAGAAGGAGATTCCGCAAGTCGTAAATTCAGGCTTACCATAAATGGCTGGGAACAATTTGAAAAACTTAAACATGGTTTTATTTATACTCGCAAAGCTTTTATGGCGATGCCATTTAATGACACAATACTTGATAGGATTTTTGATGAGTGCTTTAAGGTAGCCGCAGCTCAAGCAGGCTTTGACCTTTTTCGTGTCGATGAAAAACCTGAGGCTGGTTTAATTGATGACAAAATAAGAGTTGATATTCGTACATCTAAATTTTTAATTTCTGAGCTAACAAATGGGAATCACGGTGCGTATTGGGAAGCTGGTTATGCTGAAGGACTTGGGAAACCTGTGATATATACCTGTGATTATAGTCAAAAAGACAATATCCATTTCGACACTAAACACTGCCACACGGTTTTTTGGAAAGAAGATAATTTAGATGAAGCGATTAAGGACCTTAAAGCTGTTATTCGAAATACCCTGCCTGGGGAAGCAAAAATGGAAGATTAATAGTTTCAAAGGGGCTATAAAAAAGGGGGTATCAAGCCATTTCTTGGCTCCACTTGCGTTTTGCTTTCTATATATCAATTCTTCCCACCCAAGCCGGAGTGTTTGAAGATATCGGCCATGGCCCCTAAGAAGTTGTCTTGCTCTTTTTTCTCGATCTCGGCGGCGTGCTTTTCTTCATCGAAAATGTTGAGGCGAATCTCCGGTGGGCGTTCCAGGAGGTTCATCAGGGCCTGGCCCGAATGGACAGGTGGATGGCAGGTCTGTTTCTGGCAGAGATAAACGGTGGGCTCGCCCTTCACCGCTCCCCTGCCCTCTGCCAGCGGCAACAGTTGTTGCGTGGCCTCCGACTCGTTCCACAAAACGATTTTATTGGGCCGGTAATCTTCATAAAGCGCGCTCTGCATTTCCTTAAACGCCGCATCCTCTTTGGGGCCGGCAAACACGATTTCCGTCGGTGAGGCGTGAACAAAATCCAACGCTGAAAGGCACCCGGCAAACGCCACGGGACTTTTTTCCATGCGCGCTTCAAACGCCCGCAACGTCCCTTCCCCCTTTTTGCGGTACTCGTCTTTTCCCGTCAGTTGCGCCAGAGTCAGCAGTGAAAGTATCGCGATGGCGTTGGCCGAAGGAATGGCTTCATCGGCTGGATTCTTAAGCCGTGCCACCAGTGGCACCTCAGACGATCCGGTCATGAAGAAGCCGCCGTTTTCCGTATCCCAGAATTCGGCGATCATTTTTTCTGCCAATTGTTC
>JAJDBE010000156.1 GCA_029261515.1 Nitrospinaceae bacterium
ACCAATACATGACCTCTTACCGGGCCGACGGCCTGATCATCGCCACGCCCACAGGGTCGACCGCCTACTCGTTGTCGGCGGGAGGGCCTATCATTCATCCCAGCATGCACGCTCTGGTGCTAAGCCCCATTTGTCCCTTCACCCTGACCAACCGCTCCATCGTGATTCCCGATCAATCCATTATCCAAGTGGAGCTCACCACTGAAATAGAAAATGTGCGCGTCACCTTAGACGGCCAGGAAGGATGCGACATGCTGCAAGGCGATGTGCTGGAAGTGAAAAAAACGCAAACGTTTCTCAAACTGATTCAGGCCCCCGGCAAAAACTATTACCAGATTCTGCGGAAAAAATTGCACTGGGGCAGCAACGCCCAAAGCGGCAAATCATAAATTTTTTCTTTCCTCTGAACTTTCATGGCTTCTGCTTCCCCGGATTCGGAAATAAATAACCAAAACATCGTCGCCTGCGGAAAAAGTGTAGACATCGGCACGCGCGTGGTCCTCTGGTCCGAAAAAGAAGGCTTTGTCTGCCCCAACAAGCGGGGCCGCATCGGTTGCACGCAACACGACGCATCCCTAAACGACCAACCCACTCAAGCCCATTCTGCTTACAAAATCGTAAATCCGGATGCCGCCTATGACGAACTAAAGCAAACGGTCTACCAACTCGTCCTGCACTATGACGTGTGTTATTGCTCCTACCAGTGTCATGAACTGATGCAGGACAGTACGTTCAAGGGCAGTCAGTTTTATCTCGATCTCGACGGCACGCTTTACCAGACCTGCGACCTCTACTGGAAAACCAACACCGCTCCCGCCGACGACCGAGTCGGCAACGAGCGCTCCATTCACGTGGAAATGGCCAATCTGTCCTGGGAAGCGCTGGAAAAAGAATCGGAATTGTACGGCGTCGCCAAAGACCAGTACCGCAAAGTTAACGGCCAGTGGCAGTTCGTTTTGCCGAAAGAGTATCGCGACAAACTGCGCACCCCCAGTTTCAAGGTGGTCCCTTCCCGGTCTTACGGAGAGCGAGGCTATTTCAGCCGCAGGATCAATGGCCGCGTGGTGCGGATGTGGGATTTCACCGAAGAACAATACCAGTCGGTGATTAAGCTCTGCCTTGGCGTTCATCAATTGCTGCCCAAAATCAAACTGCAGGTCCCGTTCGACAGCAAAACCCGCCGGGTGCCTTTGGACCGGATCAAAAACTACGCTAACTTTGCCGGAGTACTGGGCCACGCCCATATTCAAAGAGGTGACGATGCCGACCTCAAGACAAAATACGACCCCGGCTCGGCTTTCAACTGGCCGCGCCTGAGAAAAGCCTTCCTCAAAGAAAAAAACCGGAAAAAATAGCTCCCGGAATCTCCTCTTCTTTCCTTACTTAGCACCGCTTTAATGCCCCCATAAAAAAGGGTTGACCTTGCCGCCTGTTTGGGGATAGCCTTATTGAAAATAACCCCAAAATGATAATGACAATGAATTCAAAAAATAAGACGGTTCGTGGGTTTCGCTGGCAGGTCGCCTGCCTGATTGTTTTCCTTTTCGGATTCGGATTTGCAGGCCAGGGGTTTGCGGAAACCCTGTATGTCAAAAAGGACGGTACGAAATTGCAGGCCGCCGATTCCGCAAAATCCGATGTGGTGGCCACCTTGAACGGTGGAACCGCGGTGCAGGTGGTTAAAAAAGCCGGCAAGTTTTACGAAGTCACCGCCCCCGGCGGCAAAAAGGGCTGGATTTTTAAGTTTAAGCTGACCGCCAAAGCCCCGGCACAATCTGGCGGCGGTGGCGATGTGCTCGGCGCTCTCGGTGGGCAACAAAAAATCGCCGCCAGAGAATCCGGCTCCGGTTCCAGCATTCGCGGACTCAGTCCCATCTCTGAAAAACGCGCCAAAACCAAGGGCATTCCCGAAGAAAACATCAAAGCGGTCAAACAAATGGAATCATTCAAGGTGAGCAAGGAAGAACTCGACCGCTTTTTAAAAGAAGGTCATCTAGGCGAATACGGAGAATAGCCGAACGCCATCCACCTCTTCTCACGAAAACAACCTAAGAATATGAAAAAGCTATTTCTAACATTTGCAATATTCGCTATCGGATTGGTCTGGGCCCAAACTTCTTATTCCCAGTTCGACAAACTATTCGAAGCGATCACGAAACCGCCGCCGAAAAAAGAGCAGGCGGCAGAAGAACCGCAAAAGCAGGACACCGAGCAACCAGCCGAGCAGAATGGCGGCGGCGGTCTGATCGGTCTTGGCGAATCGCTTGGTGTTTTCGATAAAAAAACCTCCAAGATATTAAAGCAAAGTGTTGGCACGTTGCAGGCGTTTCAACCGATCGAGTATGAGGAAGAAAAAGCCATTGGCGGTTCTCTGGCGGTAGAGGTCTTCAATAAGTTCGGCGGCATGTACCCAAATCCCGCTTTGCAGGAATACATCACTCTGGTGGGTCAGGCCGTGGCCGAGGTTTCCGACCGGCCCGACATCGAGTACCATTTCGCCGTGCTGAATACGGAGAATCCCAACGCCTTCGCCACGCCGGGCGGATATGTGTTTGTGAGCGTCGGACTGCTTAGGATGCTGCAAAACGAAGCCCAGCTGGCAGGAGTCCTGGGACACGAAATCGCGCACATCACCCACAAGCACGCCTTGCAGACCCTGCAACGTAGCAAAAGGCTTTCGGGTTTGAGCTCTCTCACCATGACCGCCATGAACAAAGACGCCGGGTTGTTCGATAAAGTCATCAACGAAGTGTCTGAAGTCATTTTCACCCGCGGCCTCGACAAGGAACTGGAGTTTGAAGCCGATCAATTTGGAACCGAGTACGCCTACCGCATGGGATATCACCCCAGGGGATTGAAAGATTTCCTGAAAATTCTGGGGACGGCGGAATCCAGAAACTCTTCCATCTTTTTAAGCACACATCCCGGCCCTGCAGACCGCTACAAGAAGCTCTCGCAACTGCTTGAGCAATACAATGCGTCATCTCCATATCAACTCCTTGCAGTGCGGTACAAATCGAGAACTAAAGGAAAGCTATGAAGCAAACAGGAATTTTCAGGGAAGAACTGCCAGGGGAAAAAAAGAGCATCGTCAATCTTTTGATGACAGGATACATCGTCACCATTTCCTGCTTGGGCTATGCCGCGTTTTATATTTTTATCGAGATGGGGCAATTGCAGCGAATCGTCAACACGATCAACCCCACAGTCCAGACGGCGGAACAAATGGAGGTCATCAAAAGCCGCATGACCCGCACCACAGGGCAGTTGCGCAATGAGATCATCGGCCTTGCCATTCTGGGAAGTCTGGTGTCCATCATCGGTGGCATTTACACGATCAACATGGTCGTTCGCCCTCTTCGGCAACTCGTCGAACACATCGAACAGGACGGCAAAACCGAGCTTCCCGAATTTAAGACCAATACCGAGCTCAAACAGCTCGCCACCGCCCTCGCAGGCTTATTCTCGCGCTATAAAAACCCGCCGCCAAAAGTCAATTCAGAATCTTCCGCGGAGCAAACCAAGGTCTGATTTTAAAGAAATAGGATAGGTGGGCAAGAAGTGAGCGCGGGGTCAGGAGTCTGCCAGGCCGCCTGTCATCCGGTTCAATTGCGCCGGCAGAGAAAAGACGTCCTGCCGGGGGACGCCAACTTCATCCAGCAATTGCACGAAGAAAAAGTAATTCATCTTATTCTTTAGTTTTTCGAGAGCCACGATCACCTCCCGCTCATCGTGCGAAATGGGAACCAGGTCCTCACAAAGTTCAGGAATCGTCAGCGCTTCTTCTCCCACTCCCTTCAACAGTCGCGTCATCCCCGGCAATTTGCGCAGGTTTTTTCGCCGCCGTCCCTGTTCATTCTCGATTTCCAGATATTTGATGCACTTTTCCCGCAACAGGAGTCCCCTCTCCCAGGAACCGGCTTTTTGCCAATCCAGAAAAAGAACGTTTCCTTTGCGTTCTTCGGAAAGCCCGACCAGTTCATTGACTTGCTGCTGCCGCTTTTTCTTTTTCGCTTGCCGGGCTTCCTCCCTCAATTCCCATTCTTTCTCCCAGTGACCCAGGCGGAATTTCCTGTCGTCTTCTTTTTTCTTTTTCCAGGAGTTGTAACGGTACGTGAGCACCGCTTCATAGGTCATTTGTTCCAGTTCCAGAAAAAGCTGCTTCGCTTCCTCGACGTGCAACGATTTTGCTTCTTCGATCAATTGAGCGAATTTCTCCGGGTTTTTATCTTTCAATTCCGCCATGACCGGAAGGACTTCCTTCCACACAAAAACACCAGCGCCGATCAAGACGACAATAAAGACCAAAAATAGCTTTTTTACGAAACCGGGGATTTTCATGAAAAAGGAAAGAAGGAAACGGAAAAAATCATTTGCACGATTACTGAAAGTTCATTCGATTGCAAAAACCAACTTAAGAACTATAACGGAAAGTTTGAATCAAAAGGTAAGCGCCATCAATCCAAAAATGGCTCATAAGGACAAATCTTAAAAGAATGGCTTTTTAAAATATACCAGCGGGTTGCGCTGAAAAAATATTTTTAACGCATCAAATTGTCATGCTGAGCCGGTCGAAGCATGAACACATTTCATAATTTTTTATCACCCTTCGACAAGCTCAGGATGACATCCGCTAAATTTTCCTTGAAAGGCTTTCTCAGAAGTCTACTAATGTTTAAAATGCCGGATACCGGTGAACACCATCGCCACGTCATGCTCGTTCGCCGCCTGGATCACTTCCTCATCGCGAATGGAGCCTCCCGGCTGAATGATGGCTATCACGCCGCTTTTTGCCGCAGCATCGACCGAATCCCGAAACGGGAAAAACGCGTCGGAAGCCATGACGCTGCCCGCCAATGGCTTCTGTGCCTTGTCGACCGCCAGCCGGGCCGAATCCACGCGGCTCATCTGCCCGGCGCCCATGCCGATGGTCTCCTGGTTTTTGGCATAAACGATCGCGTTGGATTTCACATGTTTGGCCACGATCCAGGCGAATTTTAAATCCTCCATCTCCTGATCCGACAGTTGCCGCTTCGTAACGACCTTGAGCTGGGAAGAATCATAGGTCACCGTATCCCGGTCCTGAACCAGCACGCCGCCACCAATGCGTTTGACATCCAGCTCTCGCTTGGAACGCGAAGAAACGGTGGCGGGCATTTCCATCAGGCGGATATTTTTTTTGGAAGCCAACAGCTCCACCGCTTTCTGATCGAAGCCAGGCGCCACAATCGCCTCGACAAAGTTTTTTAGAATTTCCTTGGCCGCATCCTCGCCCACCGGACGGTTGAACGCCAGAATTCCGCCGAACGCCGACACAGGATCGGTTTCCCTGGCTTTGATAAAGGTCGCCAGCTGATCCTCCCCCAGAGCCACGCCAGAAGGGTTGGTGTGCTTGATGATGACCACAGCGCCCGTTTCAAATTCCGTAACCAGTTCCCAGGCGGCGTTCAAATCGAGAATATTGTTAAACGACAGCTCCTTGCCCTGCAACTGCCGCGCCGAAACGATATCCGAAAGCCCTGGCCGGGACTGACGATAGCAAGCAGCGCTCTGGTGCGGATTTTCTCCGTACCTTAAGTCCTGAACCTTTTCGTAGGAAGTCTGGAAAATTGGCGGAAAGTGGGAGCCGTCTTCCACCTGCCCGGTCAGATAATTTGCGATCATCGCATCGTACCGGGCGGTGTGCGAGAAGGCGTCGCGGCTCAAGCGTTTGCGCGTTTTCAGCGTCACCTCGCCGCCGTAGTTTTCCATTTCCTTTAAAACGGTTTCGTAATCTTTCGGGTCGACGACAACGGTGACGTCGTTAAAATTCTTCGCCGCCGAACGCACCATCGCCGGACCGCCGATATCGATATTTTCCACCGCATCTTCCAGACTGCAATTTTCTTTGGAGATGGTATTTTCGAAGGGATAAAGATTGACCGCGACCAGATCGATCCCCTGAATGCCGTGTTCCTGCATCGACTGAAGATGCGCCTCCAGATCCCGGCGGCCCAGAATGCCACCGTGCACTTTAGGGTGCAGGGTTTTGATCCTGCCGTCCATCATCTCCGGGAAACCGGTATAGTCCGACACCAGACGGACGGCGACACCGTTCGACTGCATGAGTTGGGCGGTCCCCCCTGTCGATAGAATTTCCACACCCAACGCGTGCAGTTTTTGTGCGAACTCGACGACGCCGGTTTTATCGGAAACGCTGATTAATGCTCTTTTAATGGATCGCATCAACTATTAAAGACGCACCTTTTTTTTCGGAGGCGGGGTTTTGCTGATTAAAGCATCAGGGGTGAGTGCGTTGATGATTTTGAGCAGCCAGACAGGAAACGTCCCGACGCTGTCGAACAATCCCGGTTCTGGCTTTTGTGGAGCCTGTGTGGGGACTTTCCTTGAGAGTGGATTTTCTTCAGCCATGAATGTCCTCAATAAGCTAAGTGTTTCATTTCTTCCGGGTAAACCCGAAACTCGATTGCCAGAGCCGGAATTGCGGAATCATACTATTTTTTTATCCATATTATAAATAAAAAATGACTCCACCGGGGAAAACTTTAATTTCCGTATCCCGAACCTTGCGGTTTCCGCCTGTGGCTTACAATTTAACGCACAGCCCGCGGGTGTATTTCCATTCTATAGCACCTTTGGGGTTCAACTGGCCAAATTGCTGTTCCAGGTTGCGCACACACTCCTGCAACAACTCCTGCAGAAAATTCCGGTCGTTCTCGGTCCATGCCAGAGGAATCTCCAGCAGTTTTTCCTGAAAGGCCTGGATCAAAGCATCGTTACAAACTCTGCCTTCATCTTCAAAGATTTTTGCGATAAAGATAATCTCAAGAAAACTTTTTGCCGCCATCTCCGGCAAGGGCGCAGAGGAAACTTCCTTGAACAAAGAAAAACGCGCCAGAGCCGTCGTCACCCAAGTC
Source organism: Nitrospinaceae bacterium (assembly GCA_029261515.1). Lineage (GTDB taxonomy): Bacteria > Nitrospinota > Nitrospinia > Nitrospinales > VA-1 > JAJDBE01. The sequence continues at coordinate 6,918 of JAJDBE010000156.1, forward strand.
ATGAAATCCATGCTGCCTTTATTCTCAGGAAAATCGCAGTCCAGCAAATACTGGCGCATGGTCCGTTCGCTAAGGTCGAGGCCATGTTTACCAAGGCGGATATTAAACGCCCAACTCTCCAGAAACCGATCGACCAAGCGAATATCTTCGATGGATTCAAAGTCTCTCCACATCAGAGTCTCTTCCATCCCCACCCATTCACTCAATTGCGGGAACCGGAACACCAGAGCGGATAGCTGATCTTTTTCGCTGGCAGTCAGCAGAAAATCCAAAAAACCGCCATGTTCTTTTAAGAGTTTTTCGGCTTTCCATTTCAGCGTCATCACCTGCTGATACCCTGCCTGAAAAAGAAACTGCATCCAGGTCCGTTGCAGGAGGCCCGCACCTTTGCCCGAATCTCCTTCCGCCCCAATATTAAGACCGATGTTGATATACCCCAAAACCTTGCGGAATACCCGTTCACTGTGTTCGAGACTGGAAGGATCACGTCTATCCGCGACCATCACCTTATTGGCCAGGCACACCAATTCCCAGCGGATGGCATCCATTCGCTCGGGGTCTTTCAAGAGAGCGATACATTGCCCCAAAAAGGTCGACGGGTCGGCCTGGGCAATCATATAGTGCGGCGGCACCGGTGAATCGCCACCAAATGCAAAATCCTCCAGAGCCGGGGCTTTAAGCTTTAAAACTTCCGGCGACAACGGGCTGTAAACGCCAAGCGCCTCTTCCAAGTCCGGGATTCCCCGTTCCGAGGTTCGCGCCATTCTCCAGTGATAGGCTTTTTCGACGGTTTGGGTCAACGGATACCAGATAACCGCTTCCATCAGGGAATTGAAAATTACAGGCTGCTCCGAATACAGAAGCAGCAAAAGTTTTTTAACCGGGTCGTAATCCTGCACTTTAAAAAAAATATCGTAGACGCCATCCGGAGTGAAATGCACCAGGCCTTCGGTATCGTCATAGGAGTCGGTCATCTCATCCTGCTTGAACACCTTGATGAGCGCCTGCATCAGCATCACCTTCTGGTCGAATTCCTCGGTCACGAACCACTCAAGCGCCTTGGGCGTCTCGCATTGGTCGAGAAACGCCAACCAGTCCAAAGCCAGTTTGGGTTGAAACCGGTCGCCCACCCACCACTCCAGATCAAAGATGAACTGCAGTTGGTCTTCCGACACCAAAGACAAAACCGGCAAGGCGTCGTCCCTGCCGAGGACCTTGATCATTTGATAAATTTCTTCCGGCGGCAGGCTGTGGACGACTTCCAGCGCATTCGGAGAAAGAAGCAAGAGGTCCTGTTGCTGCTTGCCGCTGAAATTTAGAATACAGCGAGCCTGCTCCTCCACGGACATTTGCGCTAAAATTTTCTCCACTTCGCCTGGCTTCTGGGAAATCCAATCCGCCGGGAAGGGCAAAGTGCCAATAGGAGGTTTTTCAGTGAAGTTACTTTTTGAGTTCATTGCAGTTGGATGATCTTTCGGTGGCCTGCCAATAGGGCAAACCGGACGCGGCAAAATGACACGCGCAACAGATTATTGAGTCAGGAATTTAAAGTGATTATATTCCTTAACGGAAGGGCTTGCAAGTTGCCGGAAGTAAAGATGGCTGGGAAACGATCAAACAGGACGCAGCATGGCCAGGCTCATCATCCTGCCGGTCTTGCCTTCCTTGCGGTAGGAGAAAAAGCGGTCCACATCGCAAGAAGTACA
>JAJDBE010000157.1 GCA_029261515.1 Nitrospinaceae bacterium
CTTCGGGCCAACAAACATGCCCGTGATCAAACTTTCGCACTCTTATGCTGGGACTCCTGAAACCTTACAAAATGGAACTGCTGCTCAAGGACTGCATGTACTATAAATTGTACTATTGCAGTCTGTGCCGCCACCTGGTCAAAAACAACCACCGAACGTATGCGTTTTTGAACAGTTATGAGGGCACGCTCATCGCCATGCTCTACAACGAGATGGTAGTGCAGGACATTGAAGCGGTCAAGGACCGTTGTTCAGGGTTGCCGATAGCAAAAGTCGCCTCCCTTCCTTCCGACCATGAAGCCGTCGAGTTGGGCGCGTTCATCTGCCTGCTGGCGTTTCAGGTCAAGTTCCAGGACAACCTTCTCGATGAAACCGGATTCTGGATCACGCAATACAACCGAAGATTAAAGAACCACGTGCAAAAATCCTTCGACCGCAAGGGAGCGGTTTACTCGAAATTTAATATCGACTTAAAATGGGTCCGCTCCCGGCAGGAGGAACTGCACCGGCTGGAGCAGGACGAAGCTCGGCATGATCTGTTCCAATATCTCGATTGCTGGGGCGATATTTTTTCCTATATCCTGTCGCAACCATTTAAAGGTAAAATCGATCCCGGCCGCTTCGAAGCGTTAAAGGAATTGTTCGCAAAACTGGGGAAGGTCATCTACCTGCTCGATTCCATGACCGACCTGCACCAGGACAGCGAGTCCGGCCATTTCAATTTGATCTTAAAATGCGAGCCTTCCGCCAAGAACCGGGCAAACCTCGAAAGCAAACCCTGGCTGGAGGAACAATACCAAAAATCCCAACAAACGATCAAAGGGGAACAAAGTCAATTGATCTCTCTTCTTCCCCGGTTGCAACTGGTGGAGTCGTTTGCCATTGTGCAAAATATTCTCACGCATTGCCTTGACAACGAAATGAAAAAAGTGTTTGAATTCATGGTTTTGAAGAAGAAAAACTCGGAGAAATTACTTTTTAACTGCAAAGAATTTTAAAAGGAGCGTTTCATGTTCTGCGGGAGTTGCGGGAGAGAAAATCCGGATGAAAGTAATTTTTGCACTCAATGCGGCAAGGCACTGAAAGAAGGCGTCAGCGAAGTGCCGCAACAATACCAGGAGCCGGGCGCACCACAGCCGTACCAGCAAATGCCGCCTCAGCAATACCAACGACCCGATATGAAGGAAAACTTCAAGCAAAGCGCCGTTTCCGGCGCAGGAACCTACGCCGGTTGTTGCTGCATGAATGCGCTGACCAACTTAATGTGTGACGCCTGCGAGTGATGTCGCCTGAGACCATCGAAGGTTTGGTCGGCGATTACGGCTACGGCATCATTCTGGTCGGCACTTATTTCGACCACTACGGCATTCCGCTGTTTCTGGTTTTTGGCGGCATCGCGGCTTCGCAGAATCTTCTCAACCTGCCGATGGTATTCATATGCGGGTTTGCCGGAGGCTGGATCGCCGATCTGTTTCTCTATTTCCTGGGATACAAGACCGGGTTGCAATACTGGATGCAGTTCGCCTTCGTTCGAAAACTGGGAAAGCTCATTCAATGGACGGACCGCCTGTTTCAGAAACGTCCCGCCATGATGGTGATTCTGGGGCGATTCCTTTTTGCCGTGTCAAAAATTATCCCGCCGTTCGCGGGAATGGTCCGCTATAATTTCAAACGCTATTTTGTATATTCTTTCATAGGAAATTTTCTTTTTTCCGCAATCTACACCGGCATCAGCTTTCTGGCTGGCTCGGTCGTGGTCGATTCTTTGAAAGAGTTGGAAATAACCAATGTCATCGCAACCCTTCTATTCGTAGGGGTCATGTGGCTGGTGACCCGAAAATTGCTTAAGGACCGCACCGTATCCGGCGGCACCTGAAACTCTCCCTGTGTTTTAAACCAATGCAAACAAAAGATTATTACCGCATTCTCGGCGTCACCTCCACAGCCAGCTTTCACGCAATCAAAGCCGCCTACCGGCAACTGGCGAAACAGCACCATCCGGACAAAAACCCGAATGCAGGCGCAGAGCAACACCAGCGTTTTGCTGAAATCGCGGAAGCCTACTCCATTCTTTCCAACCTCGGCAAAAGAAAAGCCTACGATGCGGCACGGACCCAACCTCCGCCCGGGCAACCGGGTCCCTGGTTCACACGTCCGCATTACTCCGGTTATCCTTATTTTCAGTGGGACATATTCACCCCCCGCCTGCATTACTTCTTTATGGGGGCAAGAGAAAAGCCGCGCTCAACAAATGAAATCCTGCGGGCGGTATTTTTTAACACCCGGACACTCGCCATCTCCCTTTTGGGTGCGCTGTATTTTTTCAAATTCTTCATGGCAATTAACGGAATAGTGCTGGAAAAAAAAATTACGGCGGGGATTTTCAATGACACCGCCTACACCTTGACAATCGAAACAGAGGAAGGTAAAAAAAAGAAGAAGCGGATTAAATCGGAAATATTTGATATCATTAAAGAAGGAGATAAAATTCAAAAAAGTCTTTTTTCATTTGCGCACCAAATCAATCGTCAGGAAATTAATCCAGTCACAATTCCCCGATTTTTATTTCAAACCGCTCTCATCTATATGGTCATCTCCTGCGGGTTATCGTTTCTGGAGTTTTCCAGAAAATAGACTGTGATTTTTAACTTTGACTATCCCGAAAGCCTTATGCAAAAAATGATCACAAAATTTTTCATCTTAGTTTTCGCATTTTTGCCGGCGTTTTTTCATTTTCTGAAAACCGAAAGCGAAGCGCTCTGCATCCACAACAAAAGAGCCAACCTGCGCCAGGGACCGGGCACGCATTTTGAAAAACTCTGGGAGGTTTTTCAATACATGCCGTTTAAGGAATTGAAGAAAAAAGGCGACTGGGTGCGAATAGAGGATGTGGATGGAGACATTTACTGGGTTTATAAAAAACTGATCACGTACAAATACCAATGCGCGGTGATCAAAGAGAACAAAACCAACCTGCGCAAGGGGCCGGGGACCAAATACGAACAGGTTTCCTGGAGTCCGGTGGACAAATATTTTTCCATGAAAGTCCTCGAAATTAAAGACAACTGGGTGAAAATCGAGGACGGCGCCGGCGATCAGGCCTGGGTTTACCGGCCTCTGGTCTGGATTCAGTGAAATAGGCAAGGTCCTTCCCCCTCCTCCCCGAACATCAAAACCCACCCTCCCTCGCAGTTTCAATCTCAGACTGGTATGCAAAAATTTGCTTTGCACCCGGTGGTTTCCCTATAATTGACCCTCATCAACCCAAGCATTTGCAAAAATCCTTCATGGGGAGCCCCTCTGGAGCGATTTTATTGTTATTCATTCAGAAGGCAGGGAGAATGCGCCATGACCACAGCCACAACACTGGAACCATTGAGTGAAACTCAATCCTTTTTAAACTCGCCGCAGAAATTACTGATCGATGGGAAACGCGTCGATGCGGCCAGTGGAGAAACGTTTGAGGTGATCGACCCTTCCAATAATAAACTGCTGGCTCGCGTCCCTAAAGGCGGCAAGGAAGATATCAACCGCGCCGTCAAAGCCGCACGCAAGGCATTCGACACCGGCCCGTGGCGAAAACTGACCGCCTCTGAACGCGGCAAAATCATCTGGAAACTGGCCGATCTTATTGAAGAGCGTGCAGAAGAATTCGCACAACTGGAAACCCTGGACAACGGCAAGCCTTTAAAAATCGCCCGAGCCGCCGATGTGCCGCTCACCGTCGATCACTTTCGCTATTACGCCGGACTGACCACCAAGATTCACGGTGAAACCATAGACCTCAGTGTCCCTTATGCGCCGGACAGCCAGTTTTTCGATTTCACTCTGCGCGAACCGATGGGGGTGGTCGGGCAAATCATTCCCTGGAATTTTCCTCTTCTCATGGCCGCCTGGAAACTGGGCGTGGCTTTGGCGGCGGGAAACTGCGTGGTGCTGAAACCGGCGGAACAAACGCCTCTTTCCGCGTTGAGACTGGCCGACCTGTTTGCAGAAGCTGGATTCCCCGACGGCGTGGTCAATATCGTCACCGGTTTCGGCGATGCGGGAGCGGCCTTGGCCCAACACGCAGATGTGGACAAAGTCGCGTTCACCGGCAGTACGGAGGTGGGTCATGAAATCGTCAAAGCGTCCGCCGGAAACTTAAAACGGGTTTCTCTGGAACTGGGAGGAAAATCCCCCAGCATCGTCTTTCCCGATGCGGATCTGGAAACCGCGGCTCTCGGCGTCGCAGGCGCGATCTTTTTCAACCACGGCCAATGCTGTGCGGCGGGTTCCCGGCTGATGGTGCACAAAAAAATCTACGATGAACTGGTGGAACGCGTGTCCGACCAGGCAAGGAAGATCAACCTGGGTCCCGGCATGCATCCCGATACGGACATGGGTCCCCTCGTCTCGAAAGAACAGCAGGACCGCGTATTAAATTACATTCGCTCCGGAGAATCCGAAGGCGCGAAAGCTATGGCGGGAGGAAAAATTCCCGGTGGCGATATGAGTTCCGGTTGTTTCGTGGAACCCACCGTTTTTTCCGATATCGAAGCTGGAATGAAAATTGTTCAGGAGGAAATCTTCGGGCCTGTGGTGGTGGCATCACCCTTTGAAGGTATCGAAGAAGTGATCGCCCGGGGCAACGAAACCATATATGGTCTGGCGGCAAGCGTGTGGACTCAGGACATCAACAAAGTTCACAAGGTCGCCCGCGGGTTACAAGCAGGAACGGTCTGGGTCAATTGCCACAATATATTCGACGCCGCCGCGCCATTCGGCGGCTACAAGCAAAGCGGCTACGGCAGGGAAATGGGAATTCACGCGCTGGAATCCTACACTCAGGTCAAGAACGTGATCGTACAGATTCATTAATCAGAGAAAGGCTTCAAGCCCCCTGCGGCTTCAGGGCGGAAATTTTGGGCAGGCGGATTTTGAACTTGGTGCCGACACCCAATTTGCTTTCCACTTCAATACTGCCTTTATGGGCTTCCACGATGTGTTTGCTGATGCTCAGCCCCAGGCCGCTGCCGCCTTCCTTGCGGGAACGGGCTTTGTCGACGCGGAAAAAGCGGTTGAAAATGTTCGGCAGGTCTTCTTCGGATATTCCGATGCCGCTGTCCTGGACGGTTAAAAACGCGGAATCGCCTTGATCTTCGAGAGAGATTTTGATCTTGCCTCCCGCCGGAGTGTATTTGATGGCGTTGTGCAGAACATTCCACACCATTTGCCTCAGCCTCACCGCATCGCCGTTGATTTCGACCGGCTCTAAAAATGCGACGGTGATTTCGATATTCTTTTCATTCGCCAGGGCTTCTGCGTGTTTGAACACCTCGTCGAAAATGTCTTTGAGGTTCATCGGTTTGCATTCCAGCTGAATCTGGTTTTCGTCGGACCGGGACAGAACAAATAAGTCTTCCAGAACCTTGGACATGTAGTTGATCTCTTCCAGGTTACTGACAATCACTTCCTGATATTCCTGGGTATCCCGTTCCTTATTGAGGACCAATTCGTTCTGCCCCTGAAGGACCGTAAGCGGTGTTCGCAGTTCATGCGACGCGTCGCTGGAGAATTGGCGGATTTGCGAAAAGGAACTTTCAAGGCGATCCATCATGTCGTTAAAGGTCGTGGCGAGCTGACCGATTTCATCCTGCACTTCGGGAACCGGGATGCGCTTGCTCAAATCCGCGCCCTTGCCCACATCTCTCGCGGTCTGAATAATTCGGGAAACGGGTTTTAGCGCCCGGCGCGCCATGAACCGGCCAAAAAGCGTGGCCACCAGGAGCACCAGCGGCACGCCGGTGAACAGGATGATTTTCAAATTCTTTAAGGTTTCCTGAACCGATTCGAGAGAGGTCCCCACCTGCACCAGATTCGCCAGATTATCGCCTCTAAGAACAGGCATGGTGATTACACGTACGGGTTGGATGCCATCAATATTAAATGTTTCGTAGGTGGTCTTGCCTTTCAGGGCATCGGCATAGGCGATCTGGGTGAGGGGAAATTTGGAGGCGTCGATATTTTTGGACCGCGATCCGACGTTCCCGGAACCGTCATAAATCCGGTAAAACTTGTTCAGGTTGCTTTGGCCGAGAAATTGCTCGAAAAACCGTTCCAGCCCCGGCAGCGGCGGCTGATCGAACTTCATGGTCGCCGACTGCGAAACCACCGTAGCGGACACCTTGAGGGAGTTGTCGATGCCTTCGTAGAGACGCTTGGAAAGGAAGTAATAGAGAAAAATACTGAACAGGATGAGGATAATGCCCAACAAGACCACATACCAGGCGGTCAATCGGGTGCGGATGGAGTTAAAGACCATAACTACTCTTTCATGATATATCCCACGCCCCTGAGAGTGTGAAGAAGCTTATTGGGATAACTTTTGTCGATCTTCTTACGCAAATGATTGACGTACACATCAATGACATTCGTGAAAGTGTCGAAGTTATAATCCCAGACATGCTCCGCGATCATGGTTCGGGTCAATACCTTGCCCTGGTTGCGCATGAAATATTCGAGTAAACTGTACTCCTTCCCCGTCAGCTCGATCTCTTCCCCTTGCCGCTTCACCTTGTGGCTGACCAGGTCCAGCGTCAATCCGTCTATCTGAAGAACCGTCTTGGTTTCCGTTTTTCCTCTTCTAAGAAGAACGCGAATGCGGGCTAGCAGCTCGGAAAACGCAAAGGGCTTGGTCAGATAATCGTCGGCGCCGGTATTCAACCCGGTCACTTTATCCTCAACGGAGTCTTTTGCAGTGAGCAGAAGAATGGGAGTCTCCACCTTGTTTTTGCGCAAGCGGGACAGGACCTCCAGACCGTCGATGATGGGAAGCATGAGATCCAGAATGATCAGGTCATACTGGTTCTGCTGCCCCATAAACAATCCTTCTTCGCCGTCGTAAGCCACATCGACGGCGTAGGTCTCCTCTTCCAATCCCTTTTTAATGAACCCCGCTACTTTTTTTTCGTCTTCGACGATCAAGACACGCATCTATGAATCCCACTTTTTCTGTACCTTGTGAAGTTCAATTTCACCTTTGAGCATCTCGACGTGCTTCTCGCAATCCTTCAGAATTGCCTGGTACATGGCCCGGCAACTGTCGTCATTCGCATCCACCATCGCCTGCTTGCAGATTTTGACGGCTTCCTGTGTCGCTTCCATGGCCTTGACGATGTTTTCGTTAAACTTTTTAGACATTCCTTTTTCCAATAAAATGTTCAGGCAGTGTCTCATACGATTTTACCACCAAACGGCATAATCTGGACTTCACTTCATTACGAGGACGTCTCAAAAAACACTGCAATTCAGTTCAAAGTATATTTCTCAATAAGTCATATCACTCAGCCCGCTTTTTTGGGCAACCCGGTCGTTCAGCTCGATTCATGGTCCAGCTCTTTACCAAACAACAACTTGACCAGCACAATCCCAAGGGCGATGCCAAAAAATGGCAGGGCATTGATCAATTCAAACAGGTATTTTCCAAATACTCCATAGTCCTGCACCAGCTGTTTCGCGGTGTAGGTTCCGGATTTTTCCACCCAGTAAAAGATGAGATTGATGACCGTTCCGCAAACGAATCCGATAAAGGCTCCGAATCCATAGTATACGATTTTCATCAGGTTCATCATCCACACCTTAAATCGGATAAATGAAAATTCTCCCGGCTCTCCTTGTTCGGATGCAGATTATAATGCTATATTCCGGTTTTGTTGATTGGGGAAATTTTCATTTACATTATATGACATTATACATGCGTTCTCAAAGAGATCAAAAACTTAAGAGGTTGCGGTGCGGCTTGAAAATAAAACAGCGATCATCACCGGAGGCGGAAGCGGCATCGGTTTGAGCTCGGCCAGGGCCTTTTGCCGGGAGGGAGCCAAAACCGCCATTTTTGGCCGACGCCAGGATCGACTGGATGAGGCCAAAAATGAACTGGGGGACAATCTCCTGGCAATCCAGGGAGACATCACCAACGATGACGACATCCAGCGGCTGGTCGATGAAACGGTCCGCGAATTTGGGAAGATCGATATTCTGGTTCATAATGCCGGGATGTTCACCGTTTCTCCCCTGCACGAGATGGAAGATGAGGCCTGGGACCAGGTTTTAAATGTCAATTTACGCAGCATCTTTAAACTGACCAAAGCAGTCCTGCCGCACATGATGCGGCAAAAATCCGGCAACATCATCCATATCAGTTCCATCCTGAGCTTGGTGGCGACTCCCAACGCGAGCGCTTATAATGCTTCCAAAGGAGCTTTGAACCAGTTCTGCCGATCGCTGGCCACGGAGTATGGCTCCTTTGGAATCCGCTCCAACGTTATCTGCCCCGGACTCATCGAAACGGAAATGACGGAAGACCTGATGAGCGATGAAAAGTTAATGGAGGAGTGGAGCAAAAATTACCCCATAGGCCGGTTCGGAAAACCCGAAGACATCGCCAATGCCTGCCTGTTTCTGGCCAGCGAGGAGTCTTCTTTTATCACCGGAGCGATCCTCCCTGTCGATGGCGGCTACACGGCCCTTTAGCGTGAAACATTAAAAAAAGAGTGCCCCCTCATCCCAGCCTTCCCCCCCTGGGGGAGAAGGAGATTCATCCTCTCCCTCTGGGAGAGGATTGAGGTGAGGGTTCCATAGCCATTAGGGTTGACTGGCTTTAAGCTGAAGATTACAATGCGTTATCGCACATTGACCGCTCAATGAATTGAAATTTTTTTGCCCGCCGGGATTCCGGTCCTCTGGCCGACCTGAAGAATTTCAGAAATTTTTAAGAGAATCTCTAGCAATTCGATCTTTCTTTCAGGCAACTCGCCGGCTCTTATTGTATCAGAGCCGCTCATGGCAAAAGACATGGATCGATAGTGTTCTAAACTATGAAATATGAAACAGTGATTGGGTTGGAAGTCCACGCCCAATTGAAGACAAAAACGAAAATATTCTGCTCCTGCTCCACCGAGTTTGGCCGCCAGGCAAACGAAAACACCTGCCCTATTTGCCTGGGCATGCCAGGAGTTCTGCCGGTGCTGAACAAGCAGGCGGTGGAATTTGCCGTGCGCGCCTGTCTGGCCACTCACTGCGAGATCAACCCACACAATCAGTTCGACCGCAAAAACTATTTTTACCCGGATCTTGCCAAGGGTTACCAAACCAGCCAGTTTGCCCTTCCCATCGGCAAAAACGGGCATGTAAATATTGAAGTCAATGGGAATAAAAAGCGTATCAGGATACTCCGCATTCACATGGAAGAAGATGCGGGCAAGCTAATCCACGGGGAAAATCTTGGCATTCCCGGAAAAAGTTATGTGGATTTCAACCGCACCGGAACGCCGCTCACTGAAATTGTCACCGAACCGGATCTCCGTTCCCCTGAAGAGGCCAGGGAATACCTGACGCAACTCAAAGCTATTTTAGAGTATAGCGAAGTCAGCGACTGCAATATGGAAGAAGGCAGCCTTCGCTGCGACGCCAATGTTTCCCTGCGTCCTGTGGGTCAAGAAGAGCTGGGAACCCGAACGGAACTCAAAAACCTGAACTCCTTCCGGTTTGTGCAAAAAGCCATCGAGTATGAGGTGGACCGTCAATCGCGAATTCTCGATCAGGGAGACCGGGTGATTCAGGAGACCCGGCTTTACGATTCGGATAAAGGCGTGACGCTGCCGATGCGCAGTAAGGAAGAAGCGCACGACTACCGTTATTTTCCGGAGCCGGACCTGGTTCCGGTGGCAATCGATTCCGAATGGGTGGAACGGGCACGGAAAAACCTTCCGGAATTGCCGGAGCAAAAAAGACAACGTTTCGTGAAGGAATATGAAATTCCCGAATACGACGCCGGCGTCCTCACCGCTTCACGGGCTTTGGCCAATTATTATGAAGACAGCCTCGCCCTTTTTTCTCAACCCAAGATCGTCAGCAACTGGGTCATGGGCGAACTGCTGCGGGAACTTAAAAATGACGATCGCGGCATTGAAAACTGTCCGGTCTCGCCTACCGCATTGACCGATCTGCTTAAGTTGATCGACAAAGGAAGCATCAGCGGCAAAATGGCGAAAGAAGTTTTTGAGGAAATGTACCGCACCGGAAAACCCGCGGAAGATATCGTGAAAGAAAAAGGCCTGGCGCAGATATCCGACTCGTCCTCCATTGCAAAACTGGTGGAAGATATTCTGGAAGCCAATCCCCAGCAGTTGCAGGACTATCGTAGCGGCAAGGACAAGCTGTTCGGGTATTTCGTCGGCCAGGTCATGAAAGCCAGCAAGGGCCAGGCCAACCCGGCACTAGTCAATCAATTGTTAAAAGACAAGCTCAAGCAAAACTAAAACTTCTATTTGATTTAAACGATGCAATCTTCGGTAACGTCACTAAAAGAAAATATGAACAAAATTCCTTTAAAGGCACTCTCAGTTTTACTTCTCAGTTTAGTGGTCCTTTTTTGCGGCCCTATTGCCGGGGACACAGCCTCAACAATCTATTCCGAAGACAAACGGTTTATCGATAACGGCGACAACACCATCAGCGATACAAAAACCGGTCTCATGTGGATGAAGGAGGACTCATATCTTCGTACCGGCCATTGGTTGAACTGGCTGGAAGCCTTCGATTTTGTAAAAAAGCTCAATGAGCAGGGCTTTGCCAACCACATCGACTGGCAGATGCCCACCATCGAGGAATTAAAAACTCTCTATGAAGCTGAAAAAATTAACAGTTCGCAAGTGGGCCGGGAAATGAACATTCACATGGACCCCATTTTCGCCAAAGAAGGCTGCGGCTCTTCCTGGGCGGCGGAAGCAAACGGCAATTACAATGCTTTCGGTGTGGTGTTCAACACCGGAAACCGATTCAGCAGTCCCAAAAAATCCAGATCCCGACGGGCGGTCCGGGCAGTCCGATACCTGACGCGCTAAGAGACGCCCGCTTTCAATGAAAGTTTTACTACCATGACACGTATTTTCTTATCAGTTTCGATTCTTTGCCTCAGCTTCGTTTGTTCTCTGCCTTTCGCCGAAGCCACTTTTCCTGGGAAAACCATTGCCTATTGGGACACCTCCATTGCCGATGAAATGACGGACCCGGACTATCAGAAGGTGCATGACCTGGCCCGTGAAAAAAACTTTAAAGGCGCTTTGGAAATCGTCGAAAAAAAGATCGAGCAATTCCCAAAAGAAAGCACTCCGTTGATTGTCAAAGGTCTTCTGTTAAACGAAACCGGAAACCACAAACAAGCCTTGGACTTTTTGATGCAGGGAAGCCGGATTGAACAAAAACATCCCGGAGTTCATTACGGATACTGCCAGACCTATCGCAACCTTGGGGTCGTTGAATTATCCGAGCGCGGCTGCCAGATTGCCATTAATCAACACCGGAACTCGCCGGAAGCCCACTACGAATATGCTCAAACCATGGCGGCCCAGGGAAAAATGAACGAAGCCGTCAAAGCCCTGCAAACCGCCACAAACCTGGATCCAAAAAACGCTCAGTACTTTTATGAACTGGGAATGAATTCTTTCTACTTGAATCGGATTGAGGATGCGGAACGGTTTTTTCTTAAAGCTCTGGAGCTTGATCCGGAAAACCTGGATGCGGCATACGAAATCGCCTTCATCAACGCGGCGCAAGGAAAGTCCGAACCGGCAAAAAAATACATTTATCAAATTTTAGAATCAAGGCGGGAACACCCAAAGGTCCAGTCGGCAAAACTGCTTCTCGACACCATTGACAAAAATGCCATTGAAAAACTACCCTTAGAAATCAAACCGCACGAATACCATTTGAGCCGCTCCAGAGCCCTTTACCAATCGGGAGAATACGGAGTGTCTTTAATCGAAATCCAGACCGCCGCAAGATTGAAACCGGACGATCTCAAAATCCACGAAATTTTGATTGGAATGGCCAGCATACTCTTGCGCCTGGAAGTCGGTGAAAAAGCCGTCAACCATATTATTGAACAGGCGAAGGATAACAATTCGCTAAAAGCAAAAGGCTATCAGGAACTGGGCGACATCCGGGTAATTCAGGGAAAACTAGGGGAAGCCCGCGGGTTCTATGAAAAGGCGCAATCACTCGGTGATCCGGGAAACCTCTCCAAAATCACCCTCGCTCAGTTTCCCGAAGATTCTCCGGAGAACCCTTCGTTGCAGAATCCGAACGAACTCTTTATAAAACCGACCCACGCCTTAAATCGCAAGGGGGAGGTTTTCGCGCATTACAAAATCTACGACCGGGCCATCGCACTCTATTCCATGGTGATTCGAATGGACCCGAACCATTTGGAAAGCATGTTGAACACGGCCACGGTCCATTACAACAGTGGAAAATTCGGACGCGCCACTTCCATTCTGGAGCGATTGCTTGTTACCCACCCCAATCACGAACATATTCTGACCCACCGTTTTCTTCTTGCTCAGGCCTATGCGGGAAAAGGCGACACGGCAGGAGCGCTAAAAAACCTGGAACTGCTTGTAAAAATGAACCCGGCGATAAAAGAACGAATCAAGTCCAATCCGGTTTTCAACCGTCTAAAAGACAGCGAGGGCTTTAAAAGCCTGACCGAATAGCCCAAAGAGCGACTCCCATTTTATCCTCATCCCGAAAACATTTGAATTTCCCCGGACTATTTTTGCTAATAATTCGTTCCAGGGAATTGACTGCATTTTTTACGTTTGACTTTATTTTTCTTTTCCTGTTAATCTTAAAACTTGTAAACCATCCGCAAAATCCATTGGCCCCGCTGCTTAAATAACGCCCAATGGTCGAAAAAGGAGAGCATAAAATGCATTCACCTTGTATGAATCCCCGTGCGCAACGAAAATTAGGGAAGGTATTTTTTATATTTACTTTTGCCTCCTTTTTCATATTTCTCTCGGCACTTCCAGGTTTTGCCAATGAAATGTGCACAAAAGGAAAAAAAAGTCTTGTTGGGTCTTTTGATGTGATTCAGGCAAAGGGAGGCGTTTGGGGTCTCATGGAGCAGACTTCCGGATTAAAGGAAAAATCTGTATTGGGGCTGCAAGTGGATGGTAAAATCCGGCGTACTATCAGTATTTTTGAAGAAATGTGCCAGGACGGGAAAACCCCAACTCCTGAGCTGTTCAATGAAATCCAGGACGTGATCGGCGATGGACGCATGCTTTTCAACCTCTCCCCGGACCGGACACCTCCTAAAACGATTCTTGAAAGCGTGACCGCGGTCAATGAAAAAGCCACTGCCCTATTGAAAAAATTAGGCGAATAAAATAAGAGGGAAAAGACTTGATGCTCAAAGAAGGAAACAAAGCGCCTGATTTTACCGCGATCGACCAGAACGAAGAGAAAGTGAAATTAAGTTCCTTTAAGGGTAAAAAAAATGTCGTCCTGTATTTTTACCCCAAAGACATGACCCCCGGTTGCACCACCGAAGCCTGTGACTTTAAAGACAATCACAAAAAGTTTAAAGACACGGTCATCCTGGGGGTGAGTCTGGACTCGCCTGAAAGACATCAAAAATTCATCGCCAAGCACGAGTTGCCTTTCGACCTCATTTCAGATGCCGACCAGAAGGTGGTCAACAAATATGGCGTCTGGCAGGAAAAAAGCATGTATGGGAAAAAGTTCATGGGGATCGTTCGCAGTACATTCGTGATCGACAAAAAAGGCGTGATCCGCAAGATTTTCCCCAAGGTAAAAGTAAAAGGCCACATAGAAGAAGTTTTGCAAGCACTCAAAGAGTTGTAACCCCTGCCACTATTTCTTCAAACGAAAAAAAATCCTCTACTTTTTCCGCATCCATCTTTCAATCTCAGCCACACTTTTTAGAATCTTGCGGGACATGTTGCGGCAACCGGTTTTTGTGATCAGCAGGTTATCCTCCAGACGGATTCCGATCTTTTCATCATACGTTTTTCCGTTCAATTTAATTTTGAACTCCCCGTAGAGTCCCGGTTCATTGCTGATCAGCCATCCTGGCTGCATGGGTTCTTTGCCATAATTGCGGTAGATATCTCCATCGTGCTCCTGCTCACCGATCAGGTGGCTCACTCCATGCGGGCGGTCTTTATATCTCAGGTTGCACTTCCCGCCTGCGGCGCGAAACACTTTTTCCAGATCCGAGTTGATCGACTCCCAGCAAAGATCATTGATCTCAACCAGCTTGACGCCCGCTTTCGCCTTTTTCTCTACTGCCAACTGCCCTTTCAGCACAATTTCATAAAGCATTTTCTGCATGGGGTTGAATCGCCCGGAAACCGGAATCGTCCGGGAAATATCCGCGTGCATGGTCATCCAGCGGACGCCGAAATCCAGCAAGACGAGTTCGCCATTGGCAAAGTCATCGTCGTTTTTCATGTGATGCAAAATCATCGCATTCTCTCCTGAGGCCACAATGCTGTGGAAACTCAACCCATAAGGGGAATGCATCTGCATCTGACCTTCGAGGAATCCCTGAACCTGACATTCGTTGCTGAACTGATGAAAATTTCGCAACGTGGTTTTGAATGCATCGCCAGTAATATCGTTGGCTTTTTGAGTATTGGCCACATCATATTTGTCCAAAGGCAATCTCAGGTCAAAGTGGTTCTTCATGATGTTCACCACACCCTGCCCTGAAGAATTCCAGGAGTGAACCCAGCGGGATACTTTGGTTTTGAATTTCCAGTTATGATCGGTTTTATGCTCTTTCTTTTTTCCGTTGGTTATTCCTTCCATCCAGAACGTCCCCACCTGCTTTTTCTTTTGCTTTGAAAATCGTTCCTTAAGTACGTTCTTAAGATCGCGAATGTCCCGAACATCCTGAATGCCGGTGACCGATCGGACTTCTTTCAGGCTTTTTTCGTCTCCGACTCCGAACCGGACGCCGTTCCAGAACTCGTAGATGAAATCTTTTTCATCGACAAAAAGAATCTCATCCGACTCTTTGGAGTGCGGGTCCAGAAGTAAAATAACGTTGGGCTGATTGATCCCGGTTAAATACATAAGAGAAGGTTCCTGATAGGTCGCCGAATAAACATAGGACCAAAACGTTTCTCCTTCCGGTCCGTAAGGCACTCCGGTGACAACCATCAGCTTGTCTTCCCGCTGCATGAGTTTTTTCCGGCGTTCGCGGTAACGGCGTTTGGCAAGCTTCCCCGCACCGCCATCTCTGAAAATTCCTGAATACTTTTTCTTTTTAACTTTCATAACCCGTATTTTCTTCGCGATAATGGCAAAAATTATCCGAAAGGTGTTTTAGAAGAATTGAATCAATGTCAAGAAACCGAACCTGAGCTATAATAAACAGTCTACCGGGTTCGATCGAATTTTCCAACGCTTACATATCATTAACATTAATAGACATGTGCGGACGCTACACTCTGACCAAACCAGCAAAAACAATCAAGACTCATTTTGGTCAAATGGAAATACAGTTCGAACATCAGGAACGCTATAACATCGCCCCCACCCAGAAGGCGCCTGTAGTACTGAACCGGCAGGGTCAACGGGAACTCGTCGGGATGCGCTGGGGCTTGATCCCCTCCTGGGCCAGTGACGCAAAAACGAATTCGCCGCTGATAAACGCAAGAGCGGAAACGGTGCACGAAAAACCGAGTTTTAATCAGTCCTACACTGGTAAAAGAAGCCTGATTCCGGCTGATGGGTTCATCGAATGGCAAAAAAACAAAAAAGGGAAGATTCCTTACTACATTACTTTAAAAAATAAAAACCTGTTTGCCTTTGCGGGCATCTGGTCGGAATGGGGGAAAAACGGCGAGGCTCTCCGGTCCTACTCCATCATCACCACCGAGTGCAATTCTCTGCTTGAACCCATTCACGAACGCATGCCGGTGATTCTCGCACCCTCGGATTACGATGCCTGGCTGAACCCATTAACCAATCCAGAGCAACTTCACGGCCTGCTGCGCCCCTTCCCCTCGGACTACATGGAACCGCGCGTCATTTCCGCGGCAATCAACTCTTACAAAAACGACCGCGCCGAGTGCCTCGCCCCGGCCCCCCCCACCTGGCCCGGAGAGTTATTTTCTTCGCAGTAACCCCAGCCATTCCTTGTCTTTTCTTTTGTCGATCGAATGCGGCGTCTTCTCCAGATGTTCAATGGTAAATGTGGAGGAAAAGTGATGCCGGATATCGGCGGCGGTGGTGTCATAAGGCGGTCCGCCTTCCTCACCGGTGGCATAGAACAGCGCCGCGAGCAATCCGTTTGGTTTTAAAATCCGGGCGGCGGTTTCCACGTAGCGGGAACGTTGGGAAGGATGGATGGCACAGAAAAACGTCTGCTCCAGCATCAGGTCGTATTTCGAGTCATGCTGGTCCTCCAGCTCAAAAAAATCCTGATGCAGGACTTCCGCCTGCAGTCCCTTTTCCTGAAGAGACCGGGTCAACGCATCCACCGCACCAGGGGAAAAATCCACTCCGGTCACCTGGAATCCATTTTGGGCAAGAAAGAGCACCTCATGCCCTCTGCCACAGCCGGGAATGAGAGTGGTCCCCGGGACCAGTTTTTTTTCGTCCCACAAGCGAACGAAGGGAGGCGCCACCTGCCCGAGATCCCATCCCATATCTCCGGTTTCGTAATGTTTCTGCCAGTCGTCCCGGCCATAGCCTTTGTCGGAAGTTTTTGGAGAATCCATACGCTAGTGAATCCTTGTATCCGACGCACACCGGAACCCGCCATCGATGTGGCGTGTGCCGGGAGGGTGGTTGCCACGGTGTGTGTGGCTCAAAAGTTCCGGCAGGTATCCCCAGCCGCCGCCGCGAATGACTCGATTCTCTCCATCCTTGGGACCTGTCGGATTTCGCTTGCGGCTGTTTTTATAATAATCCGCGTCGTACCAGTCCTCGACCCATTCCCACACATTCCCCGCCATGTCATACAGTCCGTAAGGGTTCGGTTTTTTTTCACCGACAGGATGAGGACGGCCATCCGAATTATTGCCAAACCAGGCGAATTCGTCCGGATTATCTCCGTTCCAGTAAAAATTACCCTCGATGCCGCCTTTCGCCGCCTTTTCCCATTCCGCTTCCGTGGGCAGGCGCTTGCCTAATTTCTCGCAATACGATTTGGCCTGGTGATACGTCACTTTTTCCACCGGACACAACGGACAGTTCTTTAAATAACTCGGGTTCTTTTCCATCACGAATTCATACTGAAGCTGGGTCACTTCGTAGGCGTCCATATAAAATTTTCCGACGTAAACCGTATGCTCCGGCTGCTGATCGTCCAGCCCTTCGGAATTCCCCATGGTGAACTCGCCTGCAGGAATCAGGACTTTTTCACCCAGGCGGTCCATCTGGTTGAGTTCCCAGTCCTGCTTGTCCCGCAATTGCTTCAATGATTCTTCCACACCTGGAACCGCGCCCCCTCCTTCGTCAGCAAACGTCATCGCCGTCATTTGCCCGAAAAGAAAAACAAATAGTGCCAATACGATTTTGGCAAATGTGCGCTTTGCTCTGGGGATAGCCAAAGTTTGAAGGGATTTATTGCTTAGCTCCTGGGATTTCATCATTGGAAATACTCCTGTAGGTGATGAATAGCGGAGCGGCCCATTGCTTCCACCGCTTCCACACTGTTGCCTCCTATATGGGGAGTGACCATCAGGTTGGGATGAGCCAACAGGTCCAGGTCTTCAGGAGGCTCCTGGGAAAAAACATCCAAAGCTGCCCCGGCGATGCCGCCGTTTATCAGGCTGGCCTTGAGAGCCTTCTCGTCCACCACTTCTCCCCGGCTGGTATTGACCAAAAATGCCGTCGCCTGCATGCGTTGAAAAACGGTTTTGTCAATCAGGTTGCGAGTCAAATCCGTCAGCGGCACATGCAGAGTGATGATATCCGACTGATCGATCAGCTCATCCAGACTCGCCTCTTCCGCCCCGTGCTGCCGGCAAAATTCTTTTTTATCGGCAATGTCTCGGACTAGAATGCGGCAGTTGAAGGGCGATAGCAGGCGGATGACTTCAGCACCCACATTGCCACAGCCAATGACACCGATGGTTTTTCCTGTCAACTGACGGCCTCCGTCTTTATGCCACTGACCTTTCTTCAAGGCCCCTCCACCACTAAAAACATGGTGGCAAAGGCCGATCATGAACCCCAGCGTCAGTTCCGCTACAGAAAGGCGGTTGACTCCCGGAGTCCAGAAAAATTGAACTCCGTTTTGGCTCAAAGCCTCCTGGTCAATATTGTCGAGACCCACTCCGTATTTGGCAACCGCTTTCAGGCCCGGCAAGGCTTGCAAGACGTTCTCATTGATCGGGTCGCGCCCGACTATCACTGCGTCGGTGTCTCTTAAAAATCCTTTCAATTCGGCTTCGGACAAATACCGGTCTTCAGTATTGAATTGGGTCTTTGGAAAACAGCGGAGCAACTCCTCGCGAAGAATTTTGGACTTAAAAAATGCCGGCGGGGTGACTGCAATTTTCGCTTCAGAATCCGCCATAAGGGATCATCCAAAAATCTGTGACACGATAGAAGCTCCTGCAATGTAAGTTCCCACAGCTGACCCCATATTGGCCAGAAAAAAAATCATCAATACCCGGACCACGCGGTTTTTCCACCACTTTCGCATGGACCCGATGTCGTCGCGCAGGGATTCAAAGTCGCTTACTTTGGGCTTGCGCAGGTAGGATTCCACTAAGCCCACCACCATACCGGCGCCGACAGTCGGGTTTAGGGAGGTTAAGGGTGCGGCGAAAAAAGCGGTCAGAATGGATAGCGGATGCGCCAGGCCAATGGCGGCGCCGACGGCGCTCAAGCCGCCGTTGACCACCACCCAGGTGGCGACCAGCTGGAATCCCAGTTCCGGCGACCGGCTGTAGCCGACGTAAAACATGCTCAGGATGACCACACACACGGCCCAGCCAATGTAGTATCCCACCCGGCTGGGGGGAGGTTTATCATCCAGTTCCTGCATGCGCTTTTCATCTGGAGGGTTGGAAAACGCCGGTACCATGCCGATCAAATGTCCCGCACCCACCAGGGCGAGAATGTTTTTCGGCGCGTCAGGTGATTGGGCCAGCCGGATGAGCTTTCCCGTCATGTACTGGTCGCGTTCGTCGATCAGCACCTGCTTGAATTGCGGCAGAGATTCGCCGAACTCCTGCACCACGTTCTGCAACATGTCTCCCTTTTTAAGATCTTCAATCTGTTTCTCGGTGATTTCCTCACCCACAAAAATTCCCGCCGCCAGGCCTGAGAAAATCTTGAGTTTCTGCCAGAAGGAAACACGGGTCACCACCCGTTGCAGGGTGGTGGTGATGCTGCGGTCGATCACTTCCAGGCGAATATTTTTTTCCTGAGACAATTCGATGGCTCGCAACATTTCCTGTCCCGCTTCGACCCCGACTTTTTCAGCCAACCGCCTTTGATAGGCGGAAAGAGCCAGGTTGATGAGCAGCAAAGTCGCTTTTTTCTGACGAAAAATCTGATAGATATCCAGGTTTTTCCACCACGAACGGTTGGCCAGGTTCTCGTGTCGAGGCTGACACAGTTCTACCGCGACACAGTCGTACTTGCCGCTCTCGATCTGCTCTTCCACCAGTTTGACGCTGTGCTTGGAAACATGGGCGGTGCCGATCAGGGTGATGGTGGAGCTTCCCACCTGAATGGTTTTAATGATTTCCTGGTTTTCTTCCACAAAATGCCTTTCTCGCCCGCTCTTGACACGATATTATGATCGTTCCCCTCATAAAAACAGGGGATTGTTCGGAAACGATGGGCTAAATAATTAAAAATTCAGAGACTGCAAATTATATGGGATTAAATGAAGAGGGGAAACAGCGGATTTTGCTGATTCACAATGCTCCAAGCCGTTTAATTTATCACAAAAATTATGCTATTTTAAAATCAGTTTCCACTGACCCGAATTCGACATGACGCCATTCAAACTGCAAGCCGATTTCAAGCCATCTGGCGACCAGCCCAAGGCAATTCAACAGCTTGTGGACAATTTCCACTCCCAGGTGAACCGCCAGACGCTTCTGGGCGTCACCGGGTCGGGTAAAACCTACACCATCGCCAATGTCATCGAGCAATTGCAAAAACCGACGCTGGTGCTGGCGCACAACAAAACCCTGGCCGCCCAGCTTTACAGTGAGTTCAAGGCTTTTTTCCCGGACAACGCCGTCGGTTATTTCGTCAGCTATTACGACTACTACCAGCCGGAAGCCTATCTTCCCAGCACCGACACCTACATCGAAAAAGACGCCTCAATCAACGACGAGATCGATAAAATGCGCCACGCCGCCACGCATTCGCTGTTTGAGCGGCGGGATGTGGTGATCGTGGCCAGCGTTTCCTGCATCTACGGTCTGGGGTCGCCGGAAGCTTACCACGGAATGCTGGTCTTTGCCGAACGGGGCATGGACGTGGAGCGGGACACTATTTTGAAAAAGCTGGTGGACATACAATACAAACGCAACGACATCGACTTTCAGCGCGGCACCTTCCGTGTCCGCGGCGATGTGGTCGAAGTTTTGCCGGTTTACGAACGCAACGAGGCGGTTCGCATCGAGTTTTTCGGCGACCAGATCGACCGCATCACCGCCTTTGATCCTTTGACGCGGGAGCATATCCGCGAACTGGACCGCATCGCGATTTATCCTGCCAGCCATCACGTGACTCCACAGGAGCCGCTCAAGAAAGCCATCGCCGCCATTCGCGAGGAATTGCTGGAACGGGTTCACTATTTTGAGAGCGAGAACCAGCTGATCGAAGCGCAACGCATCGAACAGCGCACGATGTTCGATCTCGAAATGATTAAAGAGGTCGGTTATTGCCAGGGAATCGAAAACTATTCCCGCCACCTCATGGGACGCGAAGCCGGCACACCACCGCCGACGCTTCTCGATTATTTTCCTGAGGATTCCCTGTTTGTCATGGACGAGAGCCACGTCACTTTGCCGCAGTTGCAGGGAATGTACAAAGGCGACCGTTCGCGCAAGGAAACCCTGATCCGCTACGGTTTCCGCTTGCCCTCGGCGCTGGACAACCGGCCCTTGCAGTTCCCTGAATTCGATGAGCACGTCAAGAACGTAATCTACGTTTCGGCGACACCGAGTAAATATGAGATCGAACAATCGCAGGATCATGTCGTCGAATTGATCGTCCGACCTACGGGGCTGGTCGATCCGGAAATCGACATCAAACCGGTTAAAGGTCAAGTGGACGATCTGCATC
>JAJDBE010000158.1 GCA_029261515.1 Nitrospinaceae bacterium
AAAAAATCCTTTTTTTCTTTCGTCATCCCGCGGCCCAGTTGAGCCACTTCACCTTGAACGATTTTCCGGCCTAAGGGGGACTCAAACCATTTGAACAGGGCATCCATATACTCAGGCTTATAGTCTTTCAGTATGCGCTCACGGATGGTTCGTTTCCACTCCTCGGGTTCGTACACGCGAATCATGATATTTTGAATCATCCGGACTTGTCCCGAAGGCAGATCGGACTGGTCAAGGCGATGTCCAAACACGTGGGTGTCTAAATAATTCGCGTTTTCCTCGATTCCGCTCAACTTAAAAATCTGATTGAGTCTTTCGACAGGGGCTTGTCCGACCTTTCCCTTGGCGGTAGAAGTCTGTGCCACCGCATTGCCAAAAGTCAGGAACACCAGGACTCCAGCCAGTGTCATTAAAACGGAGTGAGATAGTTTTTTATGTAATCCGGTACTCATTCAGAAAATCTCCTGGGTCCTTAATTCTTTCGCGATATTATTTTACTGCGGGATTAGCTCCATTAGCTGGAGCCGGAGTCCCTGCTACTTTATCTTCCGCGCCTTCGACATAAGCATAAATCCGGGCTACGAAGTTTGTATATAACTGGTAATCCTTAGACTCCGAGCTATCGAGAATTACCTGGACCCCCTTCCCACCGGACGAATTGGTTTTCAAATTCATTTGCAGTTCGGAAAAGTCGACCAGCTGCATGAGGTTTTGCATCTTGTCTAAAAAGTCCAGTGTGTCCCAAAACACCCCCTGCACTCGGATGTTGACCGGAATTTCCTGGTAAAAATCTTGTGCCTTGCCTTCCTGAAGCTGAAAACTAAGCAAATGAAACTTGCTATGGCTGCCTCCAAATTCCGCCACCTGTTTGAGCAGATCCGGCATGTCTTTTACTCTGGGCAATTGCTGTTTCATGGTCTCAAGGTTTCCGGTGGACCGGGCCAGCTCTTTAGCAATGGAATCCTTTTTGCTGACCAGAATTTGATAACTTTTCAATTTTTGCTCGGTCTGAGTCCGCTTGGTTTGCAGTTGAACCAGCTCTTCATGGGCGGCTTGATAAAGAGTGAAATAGTAACCTGCAAATATCGCCACCCCCACCCCTAAGGAAACTAAGAGAAGGTGAACGTATTTCACGCCTTCCAGAAAATCATATGGCAATCTTTCGAACAGTTTTTCGATCATAGGATTTAGGTTACTTTCTTGGTTCCATTTCCGGGCATATAACAATAAATGGTAAATTTCCGTACCGCGAATTTTCCGATGCCTTGGTACTCCGTATTAAATAAAAAGACCATATTAAAATAAGGAATCTGTTCCAACCGTTCCACAAAGCGGGCGACTGACTGGTCCTCAAGCGCATACCCGGTGATCTCAAAAAACGGACTTTGGTTCGTGGCCGGTTTCGACTTGGAGTTAGCAAACAAAATAACCGGAACTTTCGCGGAAACCAGATCTTTCTTGGATTTCTGGCTGACGCTCGTCAACCAGACCTCTTCCGGAACTTTCTGGTTCACATCAAAGAGAATTCCCGTCGCCTGCATTTGATTCGTTCGCAAACCTTCAATTCCGGTAAGAATTTTTTCAACCCGGCTCTGTTTTCTCTGCATGCCTTTGACCAGGTTGACAGTGGGTTGCAGAGCATTCACCTGTTGTTCCAGGTCGGCCAGCTCCATCTGAACAGCGCTGATCCGGCTTTTCTCCAACAGCCAAGTGAATAGGATCAAGCACATGAAGGCCGCCACCATCGAGGCCGATTGCAACACCCGCTTCTGGACGGTGATCCTTTTTAATTCTTCCCGGTAATCGTATAGATTGATTTTAATCATTGGTAATCAAACCTTCTGGCAGCCAAACCCAGCGCAACGGTAGCCAACGGACCAAAAGCGTCTATGGCGTTATGATCGAACTTCCGATTGCTGATTTTGACTCCCTTCAGAGGATTCAATATCTCCGCTGGCGTACTCAGCTTATGAGAGAATAAGCCATCCACTCCACGGATCAATGCGCCCCCTCCTGTTAAATAAATCTTTTCCACCTGGTTGTTCGTTGTGGTGCTGAAAAACTCGAAGGATTTCTGCACCTCATCGAGTATTTTTTCAAATGAATTGACAATCACCTCCACGACTTCCTCATTTTTTATTTCGGGAGGGATGTTTCCGGATTTTAATTCGGCGATTTCCTTATAGGGCAAATCGAATTTGGACATGAGCTTTTTGGTGCAATAACTGCCTCCAAAGGGAATGTCCCGGGTATAGGCAGTTATTCCATCCTGCAGAATATTCAAGTGGGTGAACGATTCCCCAAGATCGACCACTGCAACTCCGCCCAGGCTCTTTAAGTCGGTCCCCATTTCCATTGCGTTGATCATTGCAAAAACATCCAGATCAATGATGGCGGGCCTCAAGCCGGCGTCATACAGCATTTCGGTACGGCCTTCGATAATTTCGTTCTGGACGGCAACCAAGAGGATATCCATTTTTTCCTCGCCATCGTCCTCTTCCGCACGCTGTCCATGCGACTCCAGCATTTGAAAATCGAGACTGACATCGTCAATATCAAAGGGAATGTATTGTTCGGCTTCGGTGTGCAGGCTTTCAGCAAGTTCCGCTCGGGTCATCACCGGAACCCGGATTTTCTTTATAATCACCGCTTCACCGGCAATCGAAGCGACGGCAAATTTGGTGTCAATTTTTTCCACTGCAACCATCTTGGCCAGTTTTTCGACGATTTCGTCCGTATTTTTAATGGCCCCATCCACGACACATTCTTCACTCAAAGGCATTACGGAAAAATTCGTGAGTTCGAATTTGTCCTTGCCCCCTGCCATCTGGGCCATCTTGATGGAATGGGTTCCGATATCAACGGCAACCAACGGGGTTTTTTCAGATAAGAACATCGCGATTCCTGTAATGATTGAAAGGTTTGGATTTCATTAAATTGCCAGGGAGCCTATCTTCAATAATTTGAAGTATTTAAATCAAAAAGCAAACACTATACCAAATTCAGGGTACTTTTTAAATGATTGATTTTAAAGGAGTTATAAAATAACCCTCGCAACGGTGGTGTGAAACATGAACACTAATTTCACCACCTGTTAATTTTATCTGACACTTTTTCAAACCAATCCGGGAAAACTCCAGATGATTTTTTAGGCCGTGCCAACTCCTCATTTCCTTCACGGCACGATTGCCGCAAACGTTATCAGGAATCTCGTCTAATGACTCGAACCTTTTGTTTTCTTTCCAGAAATCTTCTTTTCTGTGGAGTCTTCTTCCTCGGTTCCAAAAACGGAAGCGCGGTCTGTCAGCTTGTATCCCAGGGCCAGGATGATTTTGCGTTTGGTGTCCATCCGGCAATCGTTTCCCTTTTCAATGCGTTCAATGGTCTGGACCGTAACGCTGGCCTTGCGCGCCAGCTCTGCCTTGCTCATCATCTGAGCTTCTCTAATTTTTCTGACACTGTTGGGCTTCAGCACAGCCGCATCCTTTTTAATTTTCGAACAAACCGCTAAGCAATTAATTTTTAAGGGAATATATTAATGCTAATGCAAATTTCACAATTCGTCAACAAAGTTTTAGCTATTAATTAATTTTCATTAATATTTTAACAAATTTATATAAATTTATACAAATTAAATTCACAGTGCCTGTGCAGAAAAGGCAAAAAGAATCAATCGCTTACATTGGAAAATCCCTTTATTCAGAACGGTTCGGAGCGAATTTTTGCGCCAGAAGCCGGACAGAAATTTTTGTGAGGTAAGCCACATTTTCCAAGGTTCCGGTTCAATATTCTTTTTGGCATTTGCCAAATCCCGGTTGCAAGTGACTGGGTTTTCACTTACATTTTGTCCTTATGAAACAGGTTTATATGGATACTTTTGG
>JAJDBE010000159.1 GCA_029261515.1 Nitrospinaceae bacterium
ACCGCCAAGAAAGACCAGCATCTTGCCGCCAAAGGTTAAGGCCGTGTCGAAAGAGGCCATTGATAATTCAAACATGCTTTATTTCCTGAAATGAATTCATCTGTTAGCGGAATAATCCAGCAATTCGACATCTTGCGGAACTTCGAACACGAAGGTGCTGTCCGCAATGCTCTGGTTGACCTCGATGTTGCTGAATTTAATATCCGTTTTGTTACCTAATTTATCATACACGGTTGATCCTACAATTTGGTAGCTTTTCTTATCCGCAAATAGCACCAGACGGTCCAGACTGTTGTCCTCTTTGTTGGGAACGAGAACGACGGTGATGACATCGTCTTCGTGAATCACCTGGACCACATTAAACGAGTCGCTCAGTTTCCCTTTTCCAGCCAGGAAAAGCGCGGGGGTGTTGGAGGAGTAGATGCTTTCCACCGGGACTTTGGTGACCTGTTTTTCATCCGGGACATAGAGCCATAGAATTTTCTGGTTACTTATCAAGACCTGCGGATCGGGGGCGTTGTACACCCATTTCATTTTCCCCGGTTTTTTGATCTCAACCGTACCGCGCGCCTCAACGGTTTGATTCATGGTTTTCACGTGCGATTTCTGCACGAATTCAGCGGTGAACGTTTTGACCGATTCGTATTGTTTTTGAATTGCGTCCAGCGCCGTTTGTTCATCGCTTTCGGCCCAGGATGTCCCGGCAGGCGAAATCAGAAGGGAAATTACCAGAATAGAGATTATTTTTTTCATCATGACCGAGAGAGATAAGGAGATTAATGCTTCTTTTGCATGACTTTTTTTCCAGACAGCGTCAGCTGGTTTAGAAGGCACAGCCGAATGGCTTTGGGGTAAAGAATATGTTCCTGTTCCAGGATTCGCCCGGACAGCTTTTCTTCATCATCCGAATCGTAAACCGGGACGACGCTTTGTAAAATAATCGGACCGCTGTCGACGCCTTCGTCGACGAAATGCACCGTGCACCCGGAAAATTTGACTCCACACTCCAGTGCCTGCTTCTGAGGATGCAGTCCAGGAAAGGCAGGCAGTAATGAAGGGTGAATATTGATAATTTTTTCGGGAAACGCGTGAATGAATTCGCCGCTTAGAATCCGCATAAACCCTGCCAGACAAATCAGATCCACCGATTTGGACTTTATCAGGTCGATCATGGCTTGATCGTATTCCAGCTTGCCCGAAAACGATTTTGGATCGAGAAATACCGCCTCGATGCCGTGGTTTTCGGCCCGCTTCAGTGCATAGGCGTCTTTCTTATTGCTTAAAACCAGAGCGATGGTTGCAGGCAGACCTGCGTGTTCAATCGCATCCATGATGGCCTGCAGGTTGGTCCCGCGTCCGGAAACCAGAACGGCAATTTTAAATTCCTGTGATCCCATTCAAATTTTCGCAGAGATTGTATGTGTGAGCCAAGGTTAATCAGGGAAAACAGATTTTGAGGTGTAAGGGAAGACCCGTTGATTCAATTTCGAGCTTACCATTAAATATCCGGGGAAATCAATGCAGCGGTAAAAATTAGCTTTTTAAACCAATTCGGCAAGTGAAGTTCTTGAAAATGATTGAAAATTCGTTTTTCCTCGATAAAAGAAAAAAATCCAAATGGGGAATAATTCAGGCGGAAACCTTATCTGTATCTGTGGAATCTATTTTCCACCCCGGAATTTAAATTCCACCCCTTTTTGCGATCCGCCTGCCGCAGTAACCTCCCTGGCAGGCGGATTTTTATTTTTTGCCCTCATTTTCGATTAAAAGACCATTTATTAAGGATTTTCACCGAACAGGCGCTTTTTTAGTCCCTTTCCTTCTTTGGCTTTTCTATACATTTATTTGAAAAGTAATGCTTTATGCTGTTAGCCTATTGGTGATTTGGCAAGTTTTAGCCAGTTTAGCCGCCTTTTAAAATTTGAACAAGATGGCTCTATCGGGGTGAGGATGGTTATGAAAAACAAATATTTCGCCTTTATATTTTTTCTAGGGTGGGTTCTTTTACTGCCGCCTTCTGTTTTTAGTGCGGACGATGAAGTTTTTCTGTCTGCAGTTTACCGGGGCGACTATGAAGAAACCGAGTTCCTCTTGAGCCAGGGGGTTGCGATCGATTCCCGTACGGCCAAGGGAAGCAGCGCTTTAATTGTTGCGGTTGCCGGCAAACATGCGGATATCGCCCGGCTTCTTTTGCAAAAGGGAGCTGATGTCAACGCTAAAAACCATTATGAAGATAGCGCACTCATTCTGGCTTCAACCCTGGAAGAACCGGGAATGGTCCGAATGCTTCTAGATCACGGTGCGGACATTCACGCCCGCAATATGTTGGGATGGACCCCGCTCGCCAGGGCCGTGAGATATGGCCATAAAGAAACCGCAAAAATTCTGATGGCACAGGGAGCCGACCTTGAAGCGGTTATTGCGGAAGGGTCCACTCCTCTGATGATCGCCATCGGTGAACATCATTTTTCCATAGCCAGAGAGCTGGTGGAACTGGGGGCTAACGCCAACGCCAAAAACCGGGTGGGAATGACTCCTCTGCAACTGGCGGTGTTCACGGACCGGCCGGAATTCCTTGAGTTTTTAATGGACCACGGCGCGGATATGAGGCTTGCCAATGGGCTTGGGGACACCGCGCTGTTTTTGGCTACCGAACAAAATTGCGCCGGTTGCGTTCAGGTTTTCCTGGATCGCGGTATGAAGGTGGAGTCGATGAACTTGAAGGGGTGGACGGCACTGGCACGCGCGGCCAAGTTCGGGCATACGGAAGTGGGCAAGGCATTGATTGATCGCGGCGCCGATGTCGATGCGAGGACGGGAGGCGGTGCGACACCGTTGATGATTGCCGCTGAGAAAGGGCATATGGAGTTCTCCCGCCTGCTGCTTGAAAGCGGCGCCAACCTGCACGCCAAAAGTGGCAACGGGGCCAATGCGTTGATGAGCGCCGCAGCAGGGGGGGATCCTGAGATGATTCGCTGGTTGATTGATTCGGGATCGCATATTCACGACTCTTTAACGAATGGCTCAAA
This sequence comes from Nitrospinaceae bacterium, assembly GCA_029261515.1. GTDB lineage: Bacteria > Nitrospinota > Nitrospinia > Nitrospinales > VA-1 > JAJDBE01. The sequence goes on from JAJDBE010000159.1 coordinate 3,030, forward strand.
TGCGCTGATGGTCGCCGCCGAACGCGGACGGTTGGAAGCGGTTCAGGTGCTTCTTGAGGCCGGGGCGAATGTTCACGCCCGTAGCGACAGAGGCTGGACTCCCTTGATGGGCGCGGCAGCGGCGGGAGATTCAGAACTGGCGGAACTTTTCCTGGAAAAAGGCGTAGACCCGAACGCCAAAAGCCGGAGTGGCTGGACAGCTTTAAAGATTGCGGCTCAATTGCAGCGCAGGGAAGTGGTGGAACTTCTCAAAAAATCAGAAAACGATATCTAATTCCCCAATTCAAGCCACCTTACAAAGACTCTCCTGAATTTTCTTCAATAGACCGATGTTTTGCGTGTGTCCGGTACGATCGGCTTTGATATGTCCGCGGATGGGTTTCCCCAATAAATAGAAGTCTCCCAGAATATCCAGAATCTTGTGGCGGGCAAATTCGTTCTCATAACGCAACTCGGTGTTCAATACTTTTTGGTCTCCGAGAAGAATAAAATTGTCCAGCTTGCCTCCCGAGGCAAATCCCATTTTGGTCAACTGGGCGACGTCCTCCAGAAATCCGAATGTACGAGCGGGGGCGATTTCCTTTTTAAAACTTTCCTCGCCCTGAAACTCGAACGTGTAATCCTGAACGCCAATGGGAGCCTGATATTTCATATGATAACTCACGGTGAAGCGGTCCGCAGGTTCAATGGAGATGCTGGGTCCGTTATTTTTGTCGCCCCCAAAAGTATAGGTTTTGTCGATCACGATTTCTTCGTAGATACCGTCTTGTTCTTCAAACTCTCCATCTTCGATCAGCTGGCAAAAATCCTTGGCGGAACCGTCCATCACCGGAGCTTCGTCACCAATCTTGATTAATAGATTGGTGATTCGGTACATATGCAGGACCGCCATGATGTGTTCGATGGTGGCGACGGAAACCAGACCCTTTTTCAAACAGGTCGAATAATCCGTGGACTGCACGTTTGCCAGACGCGCCGGAATGGTTTGCCCTGTGGAAATATCTCCAAAAATAATGCCGCTTCCGGGAGGCAGGGGTTGCAGAATGAGGCCCGTTTTAATCCCCGAGTGCAGGCCGCTGCCGCAAAGCACCACACTCCGCTTAAGCGTTCGTTGCAATAACGGGTGAGAGCCGGATTGCGGAGCGTCCGGTTCCGGAAGCCGGATGCTGTGGCGTTTCAGTTTTTCCTGAAACTGTTTTTTATCGGTCTTCAACGCCTGGCACGTTTTTTCTAAGTCCCAGCCGTTTTGGCGCAGATGGTGGATGATGAATCCTTTTTCCCAGGTCAATTCCGCTTCCTTGAACGATTCGAATCCTTCAAATTCAGAAGCGCTGGTAGACCCCTGCGGTTGCTTGATTTCAGAAGGCAGTTCCTGCAGGGAAACTTTCCCCAAAGTGGAGCCGGTGATCAAAACTTTATCGAGAACCGACCGCAGTTCTTTTATATTTTCCGGCCACTCATACCGGCGCAGCGCTTCCATTGCCTCTTCTTCAATGACCGGGGCAGGGGACTTGCCTTTTTCTTCACATTCCTTGAAGTAGTCTTCGACCATGCTGGGAATATGGGAGGCGTAACTTCTCAGAGGCGGAATCTCGATCGCGGAATTTTTTAAAATGTCGAGAAATGCTTTGTTGAATTTGCCGCCGGCGGTCAAAGCGCCCAGGTCCTTGGATGAAGAAGCGAACAGACGGGCTGGAAGAAAACCGAGCAGGCTTTCACCTTTTAAAGCCTCTGCTAGTTTCTCCTGTAGACTTTTGTTTAAGGACTCGACATTGCTGAGGTAGACGACCTCTCCCCTGTCTTTTTGTGCGTTTTTTGAAGAACCTTTTTCGGCAGGAGTCCCGTTGTTACTCTTTTTCCCGGAAAATAAATGCGCTTTAATATCCTGAGCCTGGCGCACGGCGCAATTTAATTTGATGAAAGGATGATCGTTCTCCTGGCTCCGTTGGTGAATGCTGTGGGCGATGAACTCCTTGCCGGTTCCCTTTTCCCCCAACAGTAAAACCGGTTTGCGGTTTTGCGCCGCGTTCAGCGCCGCTTTTTTGACGTCCGCCAGGATTTCAAAACACAGGGGAAGGTCTTTTCTGCCAAAAATGTCATGGGTCAAAACCCGTTGGTTTTTCTTTTTTTCCTTGAAAACACTCTCCACGGATTGAGTCAAATGGTCGAGAGAAAACGGTTTTTCGATAAAGTCGAAAGCGCCGAGCTTGGTGGCTTTGACAGCCGTTTCAATGGTTCCATGACCGGACATGATCAACACTTCGATTTCCGGATGGTAGGTTTTAACCGTTTTCAACACTTCGATTCCATCCATCCCGGGAAGCCAGATGTCGAGCAGCACGAGATCCGGGGGGTCGGACTGGATGAGGTTCAGGGCGCCCAGCCCGTCTTCGGCGACGGAGACGTCGTAACCTTCATCGGTCAGGATGTCTTTCAGAGAACTGGCGATGTTTTTTTCGTCATCTACGATTAAAACGCGTTCGCTTGTCAAAATTTTCCTCCGGTAGGAAAAGTGTAAAAAAGGGTATCCGGATCAAACACTGTAAGTGAATCAGTGAATTTCCGATGCTCCGGATTCTTTGACAAAATCCAGGTAATAGATTTTATCCCCGGCATTGATAAAGTTGTTTTCATACTTGGATCTCGGAAAATCGTTGCGGTTGCCGAGAAAAACCCCCGGCCCGATTTTATTTTTTAAATCGGGTTGGGCTTCAAGAAACTCGAGAATCTCCAAAGCGTAAGGTTCGCTGTCGGTGGCGACATGAACTTCACCCCCGTCCATTAATTTGTTTGCCACGAGGTCGACGAACGGGGGTTTGATCAATCGGCGTTTGTAATGCCGCTTTTTCGGCCAGGGATCGGGAAAATTGATGTAGATCATTTTCAATTCCGCATCATTGAAGATATGAGGAATCCGTTCTTTTGCATCGCCGTAGGCAATGCGGATATTTTTTAATTGCAGTTTGTTGATCCTGGTGATCACTTTACGAATACCCTTGTGATAAAAATCCATGCCGACAAAATTCGTTTCGGGTTCCCGCACCGCCATTTCAATGAGAAATTTTCCGTTGCCGAACCCGATTTCCAATTTGAGGGGGTTGTCGTTTTCAAACGCGGCGGACCAGTCGGGACGGGAGTCGACATCGAGAAAATAGGGACTTTCCTCGGCAACTTCTGTAAATGAGATCAACGGTTTGGACGACATTTGGCTTTATTCCGCGAGGTTTTCGGATTTATCGTGAATGGTTGTGATCCTTAGAACATCGAATTCTTTTTTCTGATCCGGCAGGGGGATGACCACTTCATCGCCTTCCTGCTTTCCCATCAAGGCGCGGCCCACCGGGGAAGCGGCGGAAATTTTTCCTTCATCGGGATTCACCTCTTCCGGAAATACCAGGTGATAGGTGGTTTCCTCGCCTGAATTCAGATCCCGAAGAAACAGGGTGCTTCCCAACCCTGAACGGTCTTTGGGAATCCGGTCGATGTTCAGGGAGGTGATGTCGCTGATTCTCTTTTGCAATTGCGACAACCGTGTTTCCAAAAACATCTGCCGTTCTTTCGCCGCCTTGAATTCGGCATTTTCACTCAGGTCCCCGTGTTCCATGGCGGTTTTCAGCGCCTGGGGGATGTCGACTTTCAACTCTACTTTTGTGGTTTCGAGTTCCTTTTCCAATTTGTCCAGAATCGGTAATCTCATTCGGAAGTTCTCCAGATGCTGAATTTGGATTCTTTATAATCGAGATATTGAAAAATGGGTTTCTTAAAGCGAACTGACTGTAAAAGAACCCCTTATTTTGAAAGCCATTCTCAATAGCTGGGTATTTACAAAACTAATATTGGGGTCTCAATCCGCAAGGCGAATTTCCTTTAATTGGATTGGAGTACACGCCAAGATGAGGCTTCGTATTTTATGGTCAATTCCGGGACAAAGTCAATCAAACCTTGGGGAAAGAACAGGCTTCCAGGCGCCTCCCTTTACTTTGAAAATCCGGGTTTTATTTTAACTATTGGAAAAATAAGGAGTTACCTGTATAATATTGTATTTACTACTGTTTTTGAGTTTTCCAGATAGTTGCCGTTTAAAATTTCCGGGTTTTGGGACACCGAAATAAATGAAAGATGAAATTTTAAAGCTTTTAGAGACCAAGGGCGACCTTCCGCCTCTGCCGGAAATTCTGCTGAAACTGGAAAAGTTGATCAGCGATCCGGACAGCGATATCGAAGCGATTTCTGAGCTGATCGAAACCGAACCCGTTCTGGCTGGAAGGCTCATCAAACTGGCAAACAGCGTTTTGTTCGGGGGAGGGCGCGAGCAGGCAAAAGACCTTTCCAGTGCGATTTTACGCCTGGGCATCAAAATGATTCTCGATCTGGCCTATACCATTCAGCTGCCGAATATGTTCAATAAGTTTAAATCGTTTGACCAGTTCCTGTTCTGGAAGCACTCACTGGCCGTTGCCTGCCTGACCCAGACTCTGGCGCAAAAGGTAGACCTTTCCTATGAAGAGAAAGAGGAAAGCTATGTCTGCGGATTGATGCACGATTTAGGCATTGTCGTGTTCGGCTACTTGATTCCAGAGGAATACAAGGAATTCGTCGGCTCGGTTAAATCGAAGGAATTGTCACTTGAAATTCTGGAACTGGATCAATTTGGTATCTCGCACCCGGAGCTGGGAGCCGCATTCATTGATAAGCAATGGCCCGTTTCTCCCACAGTCATTCAGGCGGTGAAAGAACACCACGATCCTTTTATGGTCAATGGATCAAAACCCACTATTTCCCAGTTGGTGCATATTGCCAATCAGATGGCCAACGCTCACGGCATCACACACGGAATTGGCACTCCTCCGAAGTGGGAGGTTGACGACCCTATTCGGGAATTCCTGGGGTTGAGTCAGGAAGAGCTGGAAGAAGTTCTGCAACGAACGTTTGAAGGTCTGGACTCAGCCGAAACAGTAATGAAAGGGTAATTCCCCGGTGCAAATACGATGAGCGATCCATTTCAAGTGACATTTCGAGGGGTTCGAGGCTCGATTCCGACCCCCGTGTCTTCGGAGCAAATGCAGGAAAAGCTCGCCAAGGCTCTGGAGATGGCAACGCCGGAAGACTTAAAGGACGCCGCTTCTAGGCAGGCCTTCATCGACCGGCTGCCTGTGGAAATCGGCGGATGCTTCGGCGGCAATTCGTCCTGCGTTCAGGTGCAGGTAGGTGATGAGATGCTGATCTTCGATGCCGGAACCGGCATTCGCCCGCTGGGGCTGGAATTGATGCAATGCAAATTTGGCAAGGGGCAGGGCAGCGGCCACATTTTTTTCTCGCACACGCATTGGGACCACATTCAGGGCCTGCCTTTTTTCGTTCCTTTATATGTGAAGGGCAATCACTTTACCTTTAATTCTCCATTTGAAAATATTAAGGAGCGCCTGCTCGGCCAGCAGTATCACGAATATTTTCCCGTGCCCTTCGAGGCGTACAACGCCACTTTGGAGTTCACCGACTTTAGAGGAAAGTCCGAGATCTGGATTGGCGATGTCAAAGTCACCTGGAAGGAAATGTATCACCCCGACAAGTCGTTTTCCTACCGCGTCGAATATGGCGGGAAATCGGTCATCTATGCAACGGACGCCGAGTACCAGAACCTGAGCCCTGAAGAACTAAAGCCCAACATCGATTTTTTCCAGGACGCCGATCTTTTGATTTTCGATTCCATGTACACCTTCGGCGAAGGTCTGGAAAAACGCGACTGGGGACACAGCTCCACCTTCATCGGTGTCGACCTCGCGGTGGACGCCAATGTAAAACAAATCGCTTTTTACCACCACGAGCCGACCTACAGCGATTTCAAACTGGTCAACATCCTGAAACAGACAGAAAAATACATCAAGCCCATTGCTCCGGATTCCAAGCTCAATATGTTCCTCGCCTACGAGGGCCTGACCGTGGACCTCATGAAAGACGATTCTCAGGGCTGAAATTTCGTTCTTCCGTAAAAATTCTGCATAAACCCCAATCTGCCGGATCGCGGGCGGATTTTTTTGCCTATCAACTCAAAAAAATACATATAAATTTTGATGTAAAAGTGTTTATAATGGGAAGGGTTGTGATTGAGGC
>JAJDBE010000160.1 GCA_029261515.1 Nitrospinaceae bacterium
CCAAAAGTAATCCAAAACTAAATGATTTACATGAAATGCGACGAATGGACAACCAGTAAGCAAAAATTTGTTTTTTTCTATCTACCTCTTATGTTGGGCAGTGTCTTTGTTCTGGCTTCTTCCCCCTCCTTTACTTCGGTCATTCAAAATTGGCTGCCGAGACTCGACCTGAATTACGCCGCCAACCAGTTTCCGGTCATCGCTTACGCCCTCAAACTGTTTTTTTTTCCGGCCAACCTGACTTTCGATTACGATTTTTCCGAACACTTCTTCGCCCAGGGAATATCTCTGATGCTTGTGGTGGGCTTTTTTCTGGCTCTGATTTTTGCGGCACTTAGAAGTAACCCGCAAACAACGGGTCTGTTCGCGTTTTCTCTTGCTTGGTTTTTCATCACTGTGTCGCCCACCAACAGTTTTCTTCCGCGCACCGACCTATTGAGCGAACGCAACCTGTATCTCCCCTCTTTCGGGCTGAGTCTGATTCTGGCAACCCTGATTTACACGGTTTTTTATGCCCAGTGGTGGCGGCCCAAAATCTGGCGTGTTTCAGGGGTTGCGATGGTGACACTCCTCTGCATTTTTTATTCGACGCTGTTGATCCAGAGAAACTCCGTCTATCAATCTAATATCCAGCTATGGGAAGACACGCTCAAAAAATCTCCCGGCAAACTAAGAGCGTTGCACAACCTCAGTCATTTTTACCTTGAGGAGAAAAATTATCAAAAAGCATTTGTGCCCTTAAAAAAACTAGCCGCTTCACGGGCATCGCCATTTTATCTTTCTTTCGCCCACAACAATCTCGGAAACATCTACACCCAGTGGGAAAACTTCCCTGAGGCGGAGAAGGAATTCAAGGAAGCCATTCGCACCGATGCCACCATCCCGACCGGATATTTCAATTTGGCATCTTTATATGCTTCTCAGGGGAGGCTTAACGAAGCGAAAGTCGAATATGAAAAAGCCGAGGAGAGGTACACCCTCTACCGGTGGGGCTATCCCAAACCCGCCGAACTGGCCTTCAACAAAGCCAAGGTCAATTTAAAGTTAGGTCTGCTCCATGAAGCGGAAATAGACATCACTCATTACTTGCAAAAAGAACCCGCATCAGGGGAAGGTCGGCTGTTTCTGGCGCAAATTTATTCGGCCACAGGCAGGGAAGCACTGGCCATCCAGACCTATCAAAGTTTGCAAGGCAACCCATATCTTATGGCAAAAGCCCATAACAATATAGGAGTTATTTATAGTAAGAACGAAAAGTTTGCCGAAGCAATGGAGGAGTTTAATCAGGCGCTTTCTTTGCATCCCGGTTCTTCAGACGCGCATTACAACCTGGGAATTCTTCTGTTGCAGACTGACGGAGACCGAGGAAAAGCCAGACAGCATTTACAGGCGGCAATGCAATTGAACCAGGACCCGGCCCGAAGGCAAGGCATTCAACGGCAATTGGCGGCGTTGCAATCCGATGAATCGAGATAAGTGTTTACACCGCTCGTTTGTTACTGGAGTATGGCAAAAAGAAACCTTTCGTCATGATTTTTTTAATCCGGCGAAGGGGAATGTTCACACCTGCCTGAATCTGTTTTCGCTGAGCGATGACTCTCGACAAATTTTTCAGCACATCCCACTTAGCCCGGAAAACAACGCCCCCCTGCCCTTTTAATGCAAACCAGAGCAACGCCGCTAGATTTATCAAGAAATGCTGGGGCAGATAGATCCAGAAAAGCATTCCCGGCATGTTCTTGACATAAGTCCAGACCATATTGCGGTTGCCGTGATAAACCGCGTAGTCGCTGTACCGGTGCGTCGAACCGGAACCCACATGTTCTACCCTCGCATCGGCGACGTAAAGACAACGCTGCCCCCTCAAGCGGATGCGAAACGCCAGATCCACATCTTCAAGATAGGAATGAAAATTTTCGTCGAATCCCCCCGCGGCTAAAAAAACATCTTTCCTGATCATCGCCGCTGCCGCGCAAGGGGCAAATATTTCTTCCGTCACTCTTTGGTTTTTCGACGCGCTCAATCCGTGATCCCGCCGCCACGCCAGACCGCTGACATGATAGACATCGCCGGTGCCATCCAGCTCATCCTCGGCCCCGTAGCGCAACATGTGACTGCCGAAAAATGAAAAGTTCGGATTCGATTCCGCCGCTCGGAGTAAATTTTCCAGCCAGTCCGGCGCCGCAAACGCATCGGGATTTAAAAACGCGATCCAATCGCAATCTTTCACTTTTCCGACGGCAAGATTGTTGGCGTGAGCAAACCCGGTGTTTTGATCAAGACGGATCAACCGCACTTTAGAAAAGTTTTCCTCGATTCCCGCAAGAGACTGATCGGAGCTGGAATTATCGACGACGATAATTTCCTCGGGCAAACGGGTCTGCGTTTGCAGATGGGACAGGCATTTCCTAAGATCATCCCCCGAATTCCAGTTGACGATGACCACCGCAACGCTGGCTGATTCATTCATTATATAAGCCTATAAAGAGCCACGCCACCGCATCTCGACACGCTTGCAAACGGAAAAAGGACAGCATATACTCCCTCGGTGAAACGATGGTTTCTATATCACAACGCAGGTTTACCATTACTTCCTCAGCATGAAAACCTATTTTGTCACAGGCGGCGCCGGGTTCATCGGCTGCAATTTCGTTTTAAATCTGCTCTCCAGCCAAAACACGAGAGTGATCAATTATGACAAACTCACTTATGCGGGAAATTTGGAGTCCCTGGCCTCGGTTGGCAACGACCCCAACTATTTTTTTGCCGAGGGCGATATCTGCGACCGCAACCTGGTTGAGAATCTGCTCAAACAACATCAACCGGATTATATAATCAATTTCGCCGCCGAGTCCCATGTGGACCGGTCCATCGACGGTCCTGCGGAATTCATTCAGACCAATATCGTCGGCACTTTCGAGCTTCTACAAGCGGCGCGCGACTACTGGAACGCGCTTTCGAATGAAAAGAAAGCCGGGTTTCGGTTTCTCCACGTCTCCACCGACGAAGTGTTCGGGTCGCTTGGGGATGACGGGTACTTTACCGAAGAAACGCCTTATGCGCCCAATTCACCTTATGCGGCCTCAAAGGCCGCATCGGATCACTTGATCCGGGCGTACCATAAAACCTACGATCTGCCTGTCGTGACCACCAATTGTTCCAATAATTACGGCCCGTTCCAGTTTCCGGAAAAACTGGTGCCGTTGATGATCCATAACGCTCTGGCAGGAAAACCTCTGCCGGTCTACGGAGACGGCCAACACATTCGCGACTGGCTGTACGTCGAAGATCACTGCCGCGCCATTTTAACGGTCCTGGAAAAAGGCAACCTCGGTGAAGTTTATACTATTGGCGGCAACAACGAGAAGACCAACCTCGAAATGGTGCATACCTTATGCGGCCTGCTGGATGAAATGCGCCCGGACTCTCCGCATGTGCCGCATCAATCATTGATTCATTATGTCAGCGACCGTCCGGGGCACGATAGGCGCTACGCCATCGACTCGGGAAAAATTCAGAATCAACTGGGTTGGTCGCCAAAAGAAACCTTCGAGACGGGACTGCGTAAAACCGTGCGCTGGTATCTGGACAACCCCACCTGGGTGGAACGGGTCATGTCCGGCGCTTACCGCGGCGAGCGGTTGGGGCTTGGCGCATCGGGAGGGAGCCGGTAAATGATCAACAAAGGCATCATACTTGCCGGCGGTTCCGGGACACGGCTGTTTCCATTGACTCAAGTCGTCAGCAAGCAGTTGATGCCGCTGTACGACAAGCCGATGATCTATTATCCCTTGAGCACGCTCATGCTTGGCGGCATCACCGACATTCTGATAATCACCACCCCCGCCGACCAGCATCTATTTCAGGCTTTACTCCAGGACGGAAGCCAGTGGGGCATTCAGATCCGCTATGCGGCTCAACCAAAGCCGGAAGGGTTGGCGCAGGCGTTCATCATTGGCCGCGAGTTCATCGGCGATGAAGGATGCTGTTTGATTCTCGGCGACAACGTTTTCTACGGCCACGAGTTCGGCAAAATCATGCACCGCGCCAGAGAACGCGATCCGGGGGCCACCGTGTTCGGGTATTGGGTCAATGATCCGCAAAACTATGGCATCGCGGAATTCGACAAAACCGGAAAGGTCACCAGCGTTGAAGAAAAACCCGAGCAACCGAAATCCAACTACGCCATTACGGGATTGTATTTTTACGACAACTCCGTGGTGGACATCGCCGCAAACCTGAAACCTTCAAAGCGGGGCGAACTGGAAATCACCGATGTCAACAAAGCCTATCTGGAAAAAAATCAACTGACGCTGGAAAAGCTGGGGCGCGGCTACGCCTGGCTCGATACCGGTTCCCATGATTCTCTGCTGGCGGCGGCGAATTTTATAGACACCATCGAGAACCGTCAGGGGCTTAAAATTTCCTGCCCGGAAGAAATCGCCTACAACCTGGGCTTGATTTCCGCCAGCGATCTGGAAAAACTCGCGGAACCGCTGAAAAAAAATGGCTACGGGCAATATTTACTGTCCCTGGCCAAACGCGGGATGCGTTAATCCTTCCATGCGCACTTTACTCACCGGAAAAACCGGCCAAGTCGGCTGGGAACTCGAACGGCAGTTTGCGGATCTTGGAGACCTCGTCGCGACGGACCGGAGTGAACTGGACCTCTCGCAAGAGGATCAGATTCGCAAAACCGTGCGCCGCGTCCGGCCCCAGTTGATTGTCAATGCCGCCGCCTACACCGCTGTCGATCAGGCAGAGAAGGAACCGGACCTGGCAATGGCTGTCAATGGAACCGCTCCCGGAATCCTGGCGGAAGAAGCCGGAAAAATCGGGGCGGCGTTGATCCACTACTCCACCGATTACGTTTTCGATGGCGAAAAAAGCTCCGGCCCCTATGTGGAGGACGACCTGCCGAATCCCAAGGGCATATACGGTCAGAGCAAACTGGCGGGAGAGCAGGCGATTGTATCGCAAGGCATCCCATACTTGATCCTGAGAACCAGTTGGGTTTACGGGGCAAGAGGCAGGAACTTCTTCATGACCATACTGCGTCTCGCCAAAGAGAAAGAGGAATTGAGAGTGGTGAACGATCAGATCGGTTCCCCGACCTGGTGCCGATCCATCGCCGAGGCGACCCGGCAAATCCTTTTGCGATTTCTTGATTCGTCGACGGAGAAAAACCTGGATTCGCTGGCGGAGGTTTCGGGGCTTTATCATTTATCCTGCGAAGGGCAAACAAGTTGGTACGATTTTACCGAAGCAATTCTAAAACATTCCGGTTTGACCCAACGGCCAAGAGTGATCCCGATCCCGACATCCGAATATCCAACACCTGCCGCCCGGCCCAAATATTCGGTGTTGTCCAACGCCAAGATCAAACGCGTATTTAAAACGGAAATGCCAAACTGGCAGGACGCTTTAAAGCAATGCATGGGAAGTGATACTTCAGGTTAAGCGCAAAGGTTCATGTTTTACTTTTATAATTACCGTGGATACTAAAGGTGTTATTCGCATCCATTTAACTCTGGATTCCTGCAAACACAATCCATATGATAATCAAATCTTTTAACGATTAATCGGGGTCGCTCAATTGAAAAAAGCTTTCATCACGGGAATCACCGGCCAGGATGGCTCCTACCTTGCTGAGTTGTTGTTGAAAAAGGGCTACGAAGTGCACGGCCTGGTGCGCCGGTCGAGCAGTTTTAACCGCGGACGCATCGAGCATCTGCACAAGGACCACCATCTGCCGCTGAACAAAATCGCCCTGCATTATGGCGACATGACCGACGCCCCGAGCCTGAACCGCCTTTTAGCCAAAATTCAACCGGATGAGGTGTACAACCTCGCCGCCCAAAGCCACGTGGCGGTGAGTTTCGAAACCCCTGAGTACACCAGCCAGGCCGACGCCATTGGCACACTTAGAATCCTCGATGCGATCAAATCCCTGGGCCTGGAGAAAAAATGCCGCTTTTATCAGGCATCCACCAGCGAATTGTACGGCAAAGTCGTGGAAACCCCGCAAAGCGAAACCACGCCGTTTTATCCCCGCAGTCCTTACGGCGTCGCCAAGTTATACGCCCACTGGATTACGATCAATTACCGCGAGGCGTACAATATTTTTGCCTGCAGCGGCATTCTGTTCAATCACGAATCGCCGCGCCGGGGGGAAAACTTCGTCACCCGCAAGATCACCTTGAGCCTTGCCAATATCCTAAAGGGAACTCAAGAAAAGCTCTACCTTGGCAATTTGAACGCGAAACGCGACTGGGGCTATGCCGAGGATTATGTCGAAGGCATGTGGCGCATGCTACAGCAAGATACGCCGGAGGATTTTGTCCTGGCCACAGGTGAGCAACACAGCGTCCGCGAATTCATTGAAGAAGCCTTCGGCTTGTGCGGTCTCAACATCGAATGGCAGGGTTCGGGCGTGGATGAAAAAGGCATCGACAAGAAGTCGGGCCGCACACTGGTAGAAGTCGATCCGGCTTATTTTCGTCCGGCGGAGGTGGAAACCCTGGTCGGCAATCCGCAAAAAGCCAAAGAAAAACTCGGCTGGGTGCACAAAACTTCCTTTAAAGAGCTGGTGCGCATGATGGTGGAGGCGGATTTGATTCAGGCAGGTTTGGAGCCTGCCAAAGTCATGAGTTCGTAATAAAATAATGGCCGCGCCGCTTTGCGGCTCGCGATGACGGGTTATGCAAAGGTCTCCCGGCGGAAGGGGAAGGACTTTACTATAGTTGTCCTAAGTCACGACCTGACCCCTTTTCAAGGGAAAGCAATTAATTCTATTTTTATTACAAATGGTTTTGTTTATTGGATTTTGTTGGGGTACTGCAATGGCTGTCGATAACCCTCAAAAAGTAAAAGTTTTTTACCTATATTTTAAGTCTCAAACATTTGCGGCTGTCACTACAGACTTGATAGAACAGCAAACGCATTGTAAATTTGAATTTGACCGCACCAGCAATAAAGCGAAACGACTAATTCAGATTTTTGATAAAGTGGAACATAGTTTTTTTAAATATTGGTTTCGAAATTGGTTTGTGCGTTTAAAGATAACGGGATTGTTTCCTCACGATATTTTTGTTGATCAAAATGGAGCGGTTTTATGGGGAAATAAAGGCAGTCAAGGATTGAATTCGAGTACGTTTATTGAACTAGAGACACTTTTGGATGAATGGGCTGAGGAGAAGGGTTGTAAAACTTGGTAAAAAATCAATAAATTGGACATTCATAAATTACGGTCACCCATTAGCAGTCTCCGTGTCAATGGATAGACGTATCGCTTGCCTCAATTGTTATTTTTTGCATGAGGAAGTTTGCAGGCAGAAAACATAAGAAGGTAGAGTCTTTCCAATCAATCTAAACCAATCCCAGTTCCTGTAAGCGTCTTTGATAGCCCTCGCCGATCACTTGCGCATTGTGATGCGTTCGGATATGCGTTTGCCCCTTCCGTGCAATGGCTTCCCGGTAAGTGGCATCTTCCACCAACCGGCGCATATACCAGGCCGCATGCTCCACATCCGGGTCGGCCCAGACCTGCCCCTTTGAGAAGGGATACTCGTTCTTTTTTACTTTTATAAGTTCGTAGTTTACGAGACAGGAATTGCCCTCCTGCATGAAATCGGTGTTACCGGAATAATTGGTTCCGATCACCGGTTTGCCAAGCAACATGCTCTGCGCCAGACCCAAGCCAATACCTTCCGACCGGTGCAGGGAAATGAAACTGTCCGACACCTGCATCAATCCGGCCATCTCCTCATGACTCAGGGATTTGTCCATCCAGACGATTCTGGAATCTTTTCGCCCCATTTCCTTGAGACGATCAAACTCCTCAGGATAAAGAGACCCGTCCATCGATTTGACGACCAGGGTGACCGCTTCGCTTCCCGTAGGAAAGGCGTTTTGAAACGCCCGGATGCAGGCTTCAGGGTTTTTCCGCGCTATGTAGGACTTGAAATCAAACACGAACAGGAAAACAAACGAATCTGCAGGCAGGGAAAAGGTGTCGCGTTTGAAACCGGGCGCGGCTTCCACTTCGATGGAGATCGGAAGGTACAAGACAGGCTTTGCCGATCTTTTCATGACGGCGGATTGGATGAAACGGGATGGACACCAGACTTCGTCGAGAAAATCGAGAGGCGCCTGCCAGGCTTTCGGGAACTGACTAAGTTCCCATACC
>JAJDBE010000161.1 GCA_029261515.1 Nitrospinaceae bacterium
GGAGATTGGAAAGAGCGAATCGTCCTGCCGGGGGGTTGGCAAATGGGATTTCTCTTTCTGCAATGACGGCCGCTTTTGCGGGGGCCGTCGATTAATTTAATGGAGGTTCCGATGCGCCTGTTAAGTCATATTTTATTTCTGCACATTTTATGGGCCGCGTCTGGCACTTCATGGGCGGCAACAGCGAATGAACTGGAAGGGGCAAAGATTCGGAAGATCATGCATCAGGGGGCAGATCATCCGAAACCCAAAACACCTAAACTGGCAGAAGAAGAGCCGTCTGGCATTTGTCCGCAACCGAGGCATACCCCAGAGGCGCCGGAGCACATGTTGAAAATGACCAATCCTCTGGAACCGACGCCGGACAATCTGCGGGCGGGACAGTTGCTTTTTAAAATCGATGCCCGGCCCACCGCCTGTAAGGTGTGTCACGGTTTCGGCGGCGATGGCATGGGCATCATCTTTGAACAGTTGACGCCCAAGCCGAGAAATTTTACCTGTTATTACACGATGGAAGATATTTCCGACGGCCAGATGTACTGGATCATCAAGAACGGTTCGCCGGGAACGCCCATGCCGTCCTTCGGCTACTTGAGCGATAAAGAGGTCTGGCAGTTGGTGCTTTATGTTCGCGAATTTGCCAACAAGACAAAATAGTGAAGAAGCGGAAAGGCTTGCATGAAAAATTTTAAAGGGCTGGTTGCTGTAATGGGTGTGTCGGTTTTTATTTTTACCGGCGTAGCGGAGTTGTTTGCCGGACCCTTGTTGCCGCTCAGGAAAAATCCCGGTGTTTACCATCACAGCATGGGCCGGGCGGGGCAGGGAATTTGTCCGCAGGAGAGGCTCACCGCCCAGGCTCCGGAGGATATTTCCCGGTTAAAGAATCCACTGCCGCCGACGCAGAAAAATCTGGATGCAGGCGAATCGCTTTATCACAGGGATGTTCAGCCCACCGCCTGCAAAATATGCCACGGCGATTCGGGCAACGGGTTGGGAATGATGACGGAGGGGTTGAACCCGCCGCCGCGGAATTTCACCTGTAAAGAAACCATGCAGGGGATTTCAGATGGCCAGCTGTTCTGGATCATCAAAAACGGATCGCCTGGGACCGGGATGCCCGCTTACCGGGATCTAAGCGAAACGCAAGTCTGGCAAATGATTCATTTTATTCGGCAATTCGCTGAGCGATGATTTGTAAGAGCGCCCTGGAGGTTTAGAAAGGTGAGGCAAGTATGAATGCATTGACGAAAACGGTTTTTGGATTGCTCATCCTGCTCTTGGTTTTGGCAAGTCCCGGTTTGACGTTGGCCACCCCCTCGGAAGCAGAGAGTCGAATTCTTCTTGCGGAAAATCAAACAGAACCGGTTGAAGAATGTTGCCGCGAAGAAGGGGAGCGCCATATGGGGCCGGGTGGGCCTGGCCGGGGACACCGCGGCGAAGGCATGCATCATGGCGGAAGAGGAAAAGGAGGAATGGGACATGGAATGAGGGGGCAGGGCATGCACCGGGGGATGCATCACGGGCAAGGCGGGCAGGCGGCTGCCGAATGTCCGCAACCCCGGTCGACCGCTAAAGCGCCGGATGAAATTTTCAACCGCGCCAATCCTCTGGAAACAACACCGGATAACATCGAAGCAGGCAGGCTGCTTTATCAGTTGAATGTGCAACCGACCTGTACGATGTGTCATGGCAGGCTGGGCGATGGCACGGGAATGATGGGCGGGGGTCTTACTCCGCCGCCGAGAAACTTCACCTGCAAAGAAACGATGCAGGCCGTTCCTGACGGTCAGTTATTCTGGATCATTCAGAATGGATCTCCTGGAACGGGAATGCCCGCGTTTTCGGATTTGAGTGACGAGCAGATCTGGAAAACGATCCTCTATGTGCGTGAGTTTTCCCAGTAGCAAGGATTGGGTGAGCAGAGATCATTCTGACTTTTCACAATTTATCTTTAATTTCCGTCAGGCAACAGGAGATTCAACATGGTAAGTAAAAAAGATTTTTCACGCAGTATTTTTTTTTGGATAACCGGATTTTTAATAATCTGCTCGCTGACATTGGCGGGAAGCCTGGGCGCCTCTGTTTTCGCGGCGGATTGCCCGCAGGCGCGGAAGACCCCGCAGGCGCCAGCCGATATTTATAATCAGAGCAACCCCCTTGCGTCCACTCCTCAGAATATCAGTGCCGGCGAATCGCTTTATCAGAAAAGTGCGAAGCCTCTCGCCTGCGCGCAGTGTCATGGATCTACAGGAGATGGCAAGAGTACGATGGGCGGTGGATTGACCCCCAAACCGAGAGATTTCACCTGCTCTCAAACAATGAAAGATATTCCCGATGGGCAACTCTTTTGGGTCATCCAGAATGGTTCCTCCGGCACGGGGATGATGGCTTATAAAGGATTGAAAGAGGAACAAATCTGGCAGTTGGTGCTGTACCTTCGCCAGTTCGCCAAGTAGGAAAAATTGGAAGAGTGAGTTTATCCTGACTCATGCGCCCGTCTCTTTCATTTCCAGGAGGATGTGCCATGGAAAAACCATTCCCCAAAAAACTTAATAGCAAGCCATATTCTGCAACCTTCCTTTCCTTGACGGTCCTTTTGGTTTTCGCGGCGACGCCTTTTGCCGTGGAAGGTCGTGAAGATTGCCCGCAACCGAGGTTTACCGAGAAGGCTCCGCCGGAATTTTATGAAATGTCCAATCCTCTGGAGAACACGCCGAAAAATATCAAGAAAGGGAAAATGCTTTATCAGGTGAAAGCCAAGCCCATGCCCTGCAAACACTGCCACGGCTTGGAAGGCGACGGACGCGGCCCGATGTCCGGCGGGTTCAAACCGCCGCCAAGGAATTTTACCTGTGCCGAAACCATCAATGGGGTGCCGGATGGCCAGTTGTTCTGGATCGTCCAGAACGGGTCGCCGGGAACCGGCATGATGGCTTATAAGGGATTAAAAGAAGAACAGGTCTGGCAGGTGATTCTTTATTTGCGAGAGCTTGCAGCGAAATAAAGGAAGGGCAACTATTTAAATTTTTTTGAGGGTCCGATGTTAAAAAAAAGGAGCAGGTCAATAAAATACGATTCGATCCAGACGTTTGTGTTTACGATGATGGGTTTACTTTTGTTTTTTGGGACAGCGTGTGCCAAGAATATAGAAGTGGTGGATGCGTCTGGTCCCTGCCCGCAGGATCGAAAAACAGCAGACGCTCCCAACAGCATCTATTCCAAAACCAATCCGGTGCCGCCCACTGCCGAAAATATCAAGTTCGGGGAACAGTTGTATCAACAGAAAGCCAAGCCGATCGCGTGCAAGTATTGTCATGGGGAAAAGGGCGATGGCATGGGCGATCCGGATTTTGAGAGCACGCCGCCAGCGCGGAATTTCACTTGCACCGAAACCATGAACAAGATTCCAGACGGTCAGCTATTCTGGGTGATCAAAAACGGCTCGCCCAACACAGCCATGCCGTTATTCAGCGATCTAAAAGATGAACAAATCTGGCAGTTGGTGCACTACATTCGTCAATTTTCTAAATAGGGCAATCTGGGATTCGGGCGGTGAACTTTTCGCGGTAGAAGAGAATTTGCGTTTTAGCTTTTTTAGCTTAATGAATCGTCAGTTTTTTG
>JAJDBE010000162.1 GCA_029261515.1 Nitrospinaceae bacterium
GAGGCTTCAATACTATCCGCCGCGGGAAGAATTGTTGGAAATGGCGGAGAGTTTGGAAGGAGCCATTGAGTTGACGGATTACACCGTGGACACATTCATTATTTTTGTGCGGATTTTGTTTCCTTTTAACGAACGCTTCAAAGGCGAGTCGGGCAAGGACATCAGCAAGCGTATCCGGGAGGAACTGCACGACTCCGCCCGGGAGTACATTTTACAGTCGATCCTCTATCAATACAGGGAGCTTTCTGATACAGAGTTTTCCCATTATGTTCAGTTCATGCGCTCCCCCGAGGGACAATGGTTCCACAACACTTATTTTAAAGGCTCCAGAGAAGCTTTGGAGGGGATTGCTAAAAAGGTGGAAAGGCTAATGGATAGCATCGCCGAAGATGTGATCTCAAACAACGGAGAATCAGACCTGCTGGATGAAATTGTTCCTGCGGGACAGCGGTATCTTTTTACCAGAAGGCGCGACCCTTTCAAGCCGTTGGTAAATGCCAAGCAGGGCTTGATCCCGGTGGATGTGGAAGACGACTCGCAAATGGAACTGCGAAAATTTGGAGATGATTTAAAAAATCTTCCCCCGATCCCGATGGAAGTTTACCGAAATCTCAAGGAGACGGATTCCCGGCTGTATGCGGATCTTGAGCATTACGGCGATCTGTTCCGGAACGAAACCAAAGTCGCCGCGATGAGCCAGGATGACTATGTCGATGCGGTGGGAAAATATGAAAAATTAATCAAAAAAGCCAATGAGACGAAGGCCGATATGATCATGTCGCCCATTCAGACCGATTATGAATCCATCAGCCTGGTGGGGGTTCTTTGGAAGAACAAGAAAAAAATGGCTTTGATCGAAACAGCAGATAAAAAAGGCCACACCGTAAGGGAAGGCGATCTTCTCGGGCCAAACTTTGGCGTGGTGGAAACGATCGGTCAGGAAGAAATAAACGTGTTGGAACAATCCCGAGATTACTTGGGTAATACTTTATCCAGAAAAAAGGAAATTGAATTAATCAAAGGATTCCAAGAGGAAGGATGAGGAGCCATCGTGAATATTAAAACTTTTCGAATCAGCTTGTTTTTAGGAACAATCGCTTTGTCGTTTCTGGCTTTTAGCGCTATGCCGGTTGCCAGTATTGCAGAGATTAATAAAGGCACATCAGCGGCCCAGAACCAAATAACGTCAAACGAATTAACGGGCAAAGTGTGGCCCGGTTCCAGCCAGAAAAATTTCCGCCAAAAAGGCGTGGAGACCATTCTTTTGGCCGGGAGTGTGAAAGTTCCTGCCAAAGAGGCCACAGGGCGTGAAGTCGCGCAGGCATCGATGGCCGATTCAGAGATCACGCAGGTGACGACCGAGGAAGGGACTCAAGGAGAAGCCATTATTACTATAGAATCCAGTCAGGCGATCCAGTACACCGCATTTAAATTGCTGAATCCCCTGCGTCTGGTTCTCGATTTCACCAAAATGGGAAAAGGGTCTTTAACCGACCGCATCGAAGTGAATAAAGGCGTCGTGGAAAGCATTCGACCCCTGCATTTTGAAGACGCCGGTGTGTTACGGCTTGAAATTGCGCTGAACAGAGCGGCGGGTTATGATATCCAAAAGCCTCTAAAAAATAAATTGGTCATTCATTTGCAGGAAACGGTTGTGGAGGCGTCTGCCCCGGCTCCGATGGAACAAAAATCCGCGCCAGCGGGAAAAATGGCTATAGGGAAGAAAATGACCGCTAAAGTGGCGCAGGAAAGTAAAGCCAAATTGGCGGAGGACTCCCTGGACCCCTGTCAAAAACTCTTGTCCGGGGATAAGGAAAAAATCTCCCTGGACTTTCAGGACGCTAATGTAAGAAATCTGTTCCGTATATTTTCTGAAATCAGCGGGTTCAATTTGATTCTTTCTCCGGAAGTCCAGGGATCGGTAAACATGCGGCTTCTGGATGTGCCCTGGAACCAGGCGTTTGAAATTATTTTGGCCAACAGCGGTTTGGGTCGCCAATGTCTGGGCGGCAATATCATTCGCGTGGCTTCGCAACAGGTTCTGGCCAATGAAGAACAGGCCCAGGTCGCCGAGAACAATAGAAAAGCCGAAAAAACGATATCCGAAAAACTGGCGGCGGAATTGGTCACCGAAGTGCTGCGGATCAATTACGCGGATATTAAAGAGGTGGCTGCCAACCTGGATGCCCAGAAAACTGGACGCGGAAGAGTAACCGTCGATGTCCGGACCAACACCTTGATCCTTACAGACATTCGGGAAACTGTGGATGATATGGCAAACTTGATCCGGGTTCTGGATGTTCAGACTCCTCAGGTCATGATTGAAGCCCGGATCGTGGAAGTCAACAAAAGCGTCTCCCAGCAGTTGGGTGTTCAGTGGGGTCTGAGTCTTAGCCAATCCAATGGCAATACGACCATTGATCCTGCGACCAACGCCACTTCACCGTTTCTGGTCGATCTGTTGCCGGGAGGGAGTGCACTTGCCGCCGGCGCGACCTCTGGTGTTCTGGTGGGATTGGACGGTCTGGCCGATGGTCTTAACCTCGATGCTCAGTTGACGGCGCTGGAAAAGAAGGGCGACGCCCGCATTCTTTCCAGCCCGAAAGTCACGACGCTGGATAATAAAGAAGCCCGCATCAAGAGCGGCCGGTCCATTCCCTTTCAGACCAGTTCAGCTAATGAAGGGACCAAGATCGAGTTCGTCGATGCGGAACTCAGCCTGACGGTGACGCCGCATATCACTTCCGACGACAATGTCTACATGGTGATCGACGCTACGAAAAACGCCGCCAATCCGGCCAATCTGGTTGCGGGGTTCCCGGAAATCACTACTAAAGAAGCTCATACGGAGGTTCTGGTGGAAAATGGAGACACCACCGTGCTGGGCGGCATATATGAAAGTGAAGTCAAGAGGAACAAAGAGTCCGTGCCTTTTTTATCCAAAATTCCCATCCTGGGAGCGATTTTCAGAAACTTTGATGACGAGGATTCCGTGGATGAGTTGTTGATCTTCATCACTCCGACGATCCTGACCAATGACTTTGCCCCGAATTCATGAAGCGGTTGAAGATTGACCTGGCCGACAGGAGTTACGAGATCCTGATCGGCCAACACCTTTTGCAGAAGACCGTCACCTGGGTCTCCGAGGTGGTCACCCCCAGCCGCATCGTCCTCATCACCCATCCCTCCATTCACCGCTTGTACGGACAGAGGCTTGTCTCTGATTTCAATGCGGCAGGATTTCCAACCGATGTCATCGAAGTTCCCGAAGGAGAAACTTCAAAATCCCTGCGTGAAGCTGAAAAAATCTACGATCGCCTGCTGGAGTGGAATTGCGACCGCCAGTCTTTACTCATCGCCCTTGGGGGAGGAGTCATCGGCGACCTGACCGGGTTTATTGCCGCCACCTATGTCCGCGGAATTCCGTTTATCCAGATCCCCACTTCCCTGCTCGCACAGGTGGACAGCAGTGTCGGCGGCAAAACCGCCGTCAACCATCCGCGTGGGAAAAACATGATCGGCGCTTTTTATCAGCCCAAGCGGGTGTTGATCGACCTGGATACGCTGAAAACGCTTCCCGAAAGAGAATTCAAGGCAGGACTCGCGGAAGTCATCAAATACGGAGTGATCGAGGATGCCGGATTGTTCCGCTACCTCGAAACCAATGCCGAAAAAATTCTTTCCCATGATACCGCGGCGCTGGAGCACATCATCTCCACTTCCTGTGCTATCAAAGCCAAGGTCGTAGAAAAGGATGAACGCGAAAGCCATTACCGCATGGTACTGAACTTCGGCCATACCATCGGCCATGCTGTCGAGGCGCTGACCGGCTATTCATCATTAGTGCATGGAGAGGCGGTGGCGATCGGCATGGTCTATGCCGCCCGGTTGTCCCAGGTTGCAGGCAAATGCTCCGCTGAAGTTCCCCGCCGAATCACCTCCTTGATCGAGAAAATGGGCCTGCCCACCCAATTGCCTGCCCTCAAACCAGAAGATATGATTGAATCCATGTATCACGACAAAAAGACCAGCAACAAGAAAATCCGCTTCATATTGGTTAAAGACATCGGCTCCATAGAAATCGTGGATCAGGTTGCTGAACCCCTCATTCTGGAAGCTCTGCAAAACTAAGCTCTCCCTAGCCGCAGAATTTATACAATTTGCGTCACCCAAATGTATAAAAAATTATACATATAATGGTTATCTGAGCAAAGAAAAGCTCCAGCACCAGACTTCCAAAAACCGGACCTCCATAACCTACAGTAAAGTCAATGTATTGCCAGTGCTAAAGCAGGATCGATTGAGGCTTTCATTTTTGGCCCGAATTTTGCTTGGTATCGGTCGATGGCAGTTTTTTTCTCAATAAACTATTTTAGAAAAAGGAGTTGTCCGTTGCTGGGTCACAGGCAAAAAAAATTGGATCTGGGGTTGAAAAACCGTCTGAAACCGTTTCTGGCGAACGAACGTGGCGTCACCCTACTGGAAATCATTACGGTGGTGTCCTTTATAGCCGTTTTGTCCTCCGTTGCGATTCCTAACTTTTCCAAATGGGGAATCAAGCACCAGATCAACTCAGAGTCGCAGAAACTTTATATGGACCTCATGCTGGCAAGAATTTCAGCCATAAAAAATAACAACGATGTGCTGGTCACTCTGGATACCACGAACAACCGTTACATTATTCTCGACGATTCCAACAGCGATGGAACTGCAAATACCGGGGAAACCGTTAAAACAGTGGACCTGATCCCACAGGTGGAGTTCGGGTTTTTTGGCAGCTCCATCACCGATATGGATGGGAATGTCGTGGGGTCCCCTGTGACCCTTGCTTCCGGAGGCAACGTCATCACCTTTGACTCCAAAGGCCAGGCGAGCACCAGCGGGTCGATTTACTTGATTCACAAGAGCGATGTGGGTTTATCCAATGCAAGAACAAGAGGTATCAGTATGGTCCAGGCAACCGGAGGCGCGGACCTATGGAAATACGATGCCAGCACGTCGCCTCCCTGGAGTTGATAATAAAAAAATGAAGCATCCTAAAATCCTCAATAAAAGCTCAAAGCGATTGGTTCTGCTTTCGAACGAAGACGGTTTTACCATGCTGGAAGTTCTGGTCAATATTGTTTTGCTGACCGTGGGCATCCTGGGAATGCTATCGTCGGTCAATTCCGTCATGCATCATCAACGTAATTCCAAGGACATGACCCTGGCCACCATGCACACCACCAATAAACTCGAAGAAATCAAGCGGGTAGCAACCAATGAACCGACCGGCGGCGCTTTCGGGTTCAACTATTTTGTGGATATTGGCGCGGCAGGCTATTTAAACGGTTACACCGCACCGGACGATTGGACGCGAAGTTCCGGCGATGTGATTGATGGATACACACGTACCTGGACGGTTTCGATTTATCCTCCTGCGTCCCAGACAGCGGCTGAAAGTTTTCTCGTCCCAGGAGCCATCCGCATGATCGAAGCAGTGGTGACCACGACCTGGACCGATGCAAAAGGCAATGCGAAAAGTGTCGATGTGGCCACGGTTTTGGCCAGAAGACAGTTTGTAGGATCAAACTAAAGAATATCATGAATACTCGGGGTTTTTTCATGTTTAATACTTCATTACTGAAGCAAGAAAAAGGCAACACGGTCGTCATCTTCCTGTTTATCATGACGGCCCTCGCGGCCCTCGCGGTTGGCGCCCTGCAGATGACGACGCTTAATCTGGAATCCTCTCATGCGCAAAGGAAGGGGAAAAAAGCCTTTTACGCGGCAGAAGTGGGGTTGGACCTTGCGGTCAATACGATCATCGGATCGTTTGAAAATCTAACGCCATACACGACTTCCGCCCTGAATGGCGGCGATGGCCAGGGATTCATCAATGTCAGCAATTACCGGGGGCACGATGTGCAGTACAACATCACCAACCCTCAGTCCCGGTATCTTTATCAGACCGTTCAGGGCAATAGTATCCTGACCCATTATGCCTACACCTACGATATCGAAGCCAACTCTGTCGCCATCGGCGATAACTCGAGAGAAACTTTACGCGAAAGAATCCGTATTTTGGAAACCCCTCTCGTGCAATGGTTTGTGTTTTATGGGGGCAATGGAGGCAATAATTCGGATCTGGAAATCACCCCTGGACCCGGTATGACGACCTGGGGGCGGGTTCATTCCAACGGAACTATCTGGCTGCGTGCCGGTTGTGGGAACAACCTTACGTTTCAGAATTTCGATCCCAACGGCGGCGCTCCTATTCCCGCGCCGCATTCTATCACCGCCGCAGGAAGCATTAGAAACTGGCACAAGGGGCAAAACGCGGTTTCCTGTGTGGCTCCCAGGATTGAGATCGAAAACGACGATCTCATCTGGGACAACAACGTGCCGATCAACTTTATCGTGGATACAGAAGCGGAAGAAACCGGATTCAATGAATATGTCTTCGTCAACGAGCCGGTTATCCAGTCGCCCAGTAACTCGCAATTCGTCCGCGGCGGTTTTTACGAGCAGCGGGCGGCGAACCCTCAACGAGCGGATGTCGATGGCATCCAGATCATCGGTCAGGGCGGCCTCGGTGCAGGTAACATTCAAGTGGTGGTTTCCCGGCCCGCTTCCAACACCGATGTCACGAATTTATTGCTTAACGATTTAACTTCCGCGGGAACGGCTTATGTTGGGCCAGGAAATGGCGGCAACATCATCCGCGAAGGCCCAGTGCAAATCAACGACTGCCGGGAGGGCGTGCCAGTACAGACCACGGACATCGATCTTTTTGCCTTGCAGTCGTGGTATCAGGCTTATCTGGCGGATCCGGTCAATGGTGGCGGTGCCCTGGCAGATACGGGATTTTTGGTTTACGCTTCCCGTTCTCCGAACGCGCCTGTGCCGTTCTTGAATAATGCCAATCCCAAGCAGGGTATCCGGTTGATGCAGATCGGCGCCGGGTCCGCTTCTCAGCTACTAAATGAAACCACTTTCGCCAGCGACAATCCGCTTTATATCGACGGCAATTTTAATGACGTGAGCACTAGGGGCGCTGCCCTCATCGGGGATGCGATCAATCAGCTTTCAATTTCATGGAACGACACCAAGACTTGTGCAGCGATTCCCAATGCAGGGGCTGCCGGCACTGTACAGGCTACGGTTCGGGCGGCGTTTTTCAGTGGGATTTCACCGACCACCGCACCCGGTGGCACTTATGGCGGTGGTCTGCATAATTATATGCGCTATCACGAACGCTGGTCGAGCGGCAGAATTTCCGACTTTAAAGGCGCCTTGATCGGTCTTTGGGTCAGCCAGCAGGCCACGGGAAACTGGTGTCAGGGAACGGGAAACTGTTATCAGCCGCCGACCCGGCGATATGGCTGGGACACGCGGTTTGGCGATCCCGACTTCTGGCCGCCCTTTATTCCATCCATCTACGGCGTCGAACGGGTGGGTTTTCTTGAGTAATACCATTCGAGTCTGAGGAAAAACTAATGACTGATTACGGGGATACATTGAAAATAATGAAGAATGAAAGAGGCTTCACCCTCATCGAGTTGCTGGTGGCCAGCGCTATTTCGATTATGTTGCTTGCCTTGATCGCGGGAATTTTTTCATCGCAGAGTAGAACTTTTGTTCTTCAGGACCAGTTGAACAAAATGCAGACGAATGGGCGTTCAGCAACGGAATTTTTCTCCCGCGCTGTGCAGAACGCCGGTTACAACGTGTTTCGCGGGACCCGTTTCCTCGCCGCATCCGACCACTACCTGACGGCTGTTTACGATGAGGACAATGACGGCGTCATTCAAAATAATGAAGTGATGACCTTTGCCGTCGGCAATAATTTCAGCACGGCGACGGAAACTTTTAATATCAATCCTTTTTTTGATATGGATGGCGATGGAGACGTCACGGGTGCCGAAACGGCCACCTACCCGGTGGGCATGACGGTGACGGCACCCCCGTTCAACATGTACAAGGTGTTTCCGGACAATTCCGGGACGGGAGTCACGCGGCATGTGGTGGCGCGAAATCTGGACAATGTCCTCATTCGCTATTTCGACAAGGATAATAATCTTCTGCCGGCGGGAATCGATGTGGACGATGACAAGAATCCAGACACCGGCACCTATGTGCTGGCGCTTGCAGATCTCAATCAAATCCGCAAAGTGGATGTGCAGATCCTTGCCCGTACGAAGGATGAAGATCCCCGTACTGCTTTTCAAAGCACCGGCAGTTATGTCACCGGTAGCGTCGGCGCGGTAGCAGGGGTCAACTATAACGACGGGCATCATCGGGAAACCTTCACAGCAAACATGGCGCCGCGTAACCTGGTAATGGCGCCCTGGGGGAAAATGGATGTTGCGTCCAATCCCGAGACCGTCAATTGTCCAACGAACACCACAGCAGTTACCGCGACACTGGTCGATTCCAATGGGACGCCTGTTGCCGCAGGGCTTAACATAAACTTCGCGGTCGATGGGGGCGGTAGCGCAATCGTTTCTCCCACCGCAGTTGCGACCAATGCGTTTGGCCAGGCAAGCACCACCGTCACTTATGATTGGTCGTCGCCAAACTCCAGCATCACGGTTTCGGCCAGCTCTCTGATCACAGTAGCAGGTAAACAGAACCCTGTTTTCAATGCCGGGACGATCAGTTTCCAATCCGGAACCGGAACGTTTACCGACACGTTTGACGGCGGTCTGAACCCGGACTGGGTGGAAGTGAACGACCCGACCATGGGGCCTAATGATTCTGATCTCGATACGGTGGACGATTCCTACATAATGGAGGCCTTCAACTTTAACCGGGCGGTGAACGGGTGTTCCTGGCAGGACTATCAAGTGGAATTTGAATTCACCGCGAATGGTGATTTGAATCCCGATCGGTTTGTCGGTGGCTACATCCGTTACGAGGATGCCAACAACAATTACAGTGCCCTGCTTTACAGAAAAGGCGGCCTGGCTTGCGTAGGTCTCGCTCAGGAATATTGTTTGAGACTCATCAAATGGAATGGAGCCATCACCGAGATTGCAAGAATAGGGCTGGACTTTACCCCAGGGACAACCTATAAAATCCTTGCCCAGGCGGAAGGCACCGACCTTCGGGCAAAAATCTGGCCTTTGGCTTTAGGCACTGCAGATCCCAATCCCGGTGTCTGGGTGTATGATGGCGCGGGGTTTCCTACGGTTTATCCGATAGCGGGTGTGGATGGCGATTATGCCGCCGGGCAGGTGGGATTTCTGGGCGATTTTAACAGCGCCGGCAGAGAGGTTGTCTTCGACAACTTTGCGGTAAATCCGGTGCCCTAAACAGCTTTAGCCCGTGTTGGGTTTCGGATTGTTTTCCGCTTTTCATTTCTTTAGCCTTCTCTTTTCGGATTCCAAATAGGTCTGGAAAAGGAGAAGGCTTTTCTTTTTTCTCCCGCTTAGTTTTTGTGAACTGTCCCTTCCTCTTGTAATAGCGTGCTCAAGACATTAAAATGAAATTCAGTCGCAGTAAGTGTCTCTCTTGTATAAAATAGTATTGACTCTGCATCCGGGATCAGGGACATCGTTTTTTAATTTTGCAGTGTAAAGGATCAATCTATGGCCGCAAAAATATTTAAAAACTACATCGGTGGAGAATGGAAAGCTTCCTCCAGCGGGGAAACGTTTAAAAATATCAATCCGGCCAACAAGAAAGAAGTGGTGGGCCGGTTTCAGCAATCCACTGCCAGGGACGTGAAGGAAGCGGTGGCCGCGGCCGCAGAGGCCTTTCCTGCCTGGAAAAAAACGCCGGCGCCGAAAAGAGGCGAGATTCTTTTTCGTGTGGCGGAGAGCCTGGTTAAAAATAAAGAAAAGCTGGCTCAAGACATGACCCGCGAAATGGGCAAGGTCATTAAGGAAACCCGGGGCGATGTTCAGGAAGCCATCGACATGGGCTATTACACCGCAGGCGAAGGGCGCAGGCTTCTTGGCGAAACGGTGCCCTCGGAATTGAATGAAAAGTTCTGCATGTCGGTGCGAATGCCGGTGGGGATCGTCGCCGCCATCACGCCCTGGAATTTCCCTCTGGCCATTCCCTCCTGGAAATTGATTCCGGCGCTTGTGGCAGGCAATACGGTGGTCATCAAGCCCGCCAGCGACACGCCGCTTTCAGTGCATCATTTTGTCAGGTTGATGGAGGAAGCGGGTCTGCCGCCGGGAGTGTTAAACCTGGTCACAGGATCGGGACGCGGGGTCGGGACGCCTTTGATGGATCACGCCAAAGTGAACATGGTGTCGTTTACCGGCAGCACGGAAACCGGCTCTCTGGTGGCCCAGCATTGCGCCAAAAGAATGAAACAGTATTCCCTGGAGATGGGCGGCAAAAACGCCATTCTGGTCATGGACGATGCCGACCTCAACCTGGCGGTGGAAGGGGTCATCTGGGGCGCCTTCGGCACCACGGGCCAACGCTGCACGGCCTGCAGCCGGGTGATTGTGCATAAAAAAGTGTTAAAAAAATTCACCAACCTGTTAATCAAACGCACGAAGACCTTAAAGCTCGGCAATGGGCTGAATGAAAAAATCGACGTCGGTCCTTTGGTCAATGAGGGCCAACAACAGAAGGTGCATGAATACGTCAAAATAGGCAAAGAGGAAGGCGCCCGGTTGTTGACCGGCGGCAGTTACCACAGAAGCGGCGGCTGCCGCGATGGCTTTTTCTATAAGCCAACGGTGTTCGCCGATGTGGCGCCTAAAATGCGCATTGCTCAGGAAGAAATTTTTGGCCCGGTGCTCAGTGTCATTGCCTGCAGGAGTCTCGATCATGGCATTCAAATCGTCAACGATTCCAGCTATGGGTTGTCCTCCGCCATCTTCACGCAGGATGTCAATCGGGCGTTTCAAGCCATTGAACATCTGGACACCGGCATCACTTATATCAACGCCTCAACCATAGGCGCGGAGATCCAGCTTCCCTTTGGCGGCACCAAAGGCACGGGAAACGGCCACCGCGAAGCCGGCACCGCGGCGCTGGAAACGTTTACAGAATGGAAATCCGTTTATGTGGACTACAGCGGCAAACTGCAAAAAGCCCAAATCGAAGATTGATTTCTCCTTTGCCGATTGCGTTTTATTCCTACCCTTATGAACACATCCAAAGATAAAAGACAGTTTCCGAGAACTCCGGTTTCTCTTAGTGCCCACATTCAGGCTGGTGGCAAGCGGCTGGCGGTTGAAATGGTGGACCTCACGGTTCAGGGCATTTCTTTCAAGCTCGATCAAGGGCTAAACCCAGGTGAAGAAATACGGCTTGATATTAACGGCAGTGATGAGATCCGGCACAATTCGCTCAAGGCCGAGGTGCTTCGTTGCGATAAGTTAAAGGATGCCGTTTCATCGCAATATTTGGTGGCGACAAAATTTCTGGATGCCAACGACGAATTTTTGATGGACGCTCTGGCCCTGGTACACGGCAAGCCCGGTCAATTTTGATGAAGGAAAGGGAAACGCGATTGTGGATGATCTGACTCTATTTGACCGCCTGGGGGGTCGTCCGGTTCTGGAACGCGTGCATAAGGTTTTTTATGACAAAATTTATGAGCATCCCTGGTTGAAGCAGTACTTTGCCGATATCGAACAGAAAACTATCGAGGATCAGCAGACCGATTTCATGATCTCCAATATGGGTGGCGGCAAAATCTATTCCGGCGCGTTGCCCAAAAACGCGCACAAACATATGTTTGTGGATAATCAATTGTTCGACTTGCGAAAAAAACTGTTGCGGGAAAGTCTTCAAGAATGCGGTGTTGCAGAGGATATGGCCGAACGTTGGCTTAGAATCGATGAAGCGTTTAGAAAATCCATCGTCAAAGACAATCCCGGTCAGTGCGAAAAACGGTTTTTCACCGATGAGATTAAAAATTTTTCCAACCCTTTGGCAACTTAATTCACCTAGAAAGGCGGCTCCATTTGAAAGTTTGCGTGTTGTCGAGCGGCAGCGGCGGGAATTCGGTCTACATTGAAGCAGGCGACTCGGCCATTCTTCTGGATGCGGGGTTGAGTGAAAAAAAACTGAGTGCGCGTCTCGCGTTGATTGGCCGGGAGGCAAAAGATTTAGACGCGGTGTTTGTCACGCATGAACATTCCGATCACGTGAGCGGCTTGGGGCCGATTGTCCGTAAGCATCAGATTCCGTTGTACACGACCGAAGGCACGATGCGGAAAATCAGCCATCGGGCAGGCCGCCTGCCGGCCTGGCATCCCATTCGTTCGGAGGAACCCGTGACCATTGGAGCTTTAAGCGTCGAGCCTTATGCCACGCCGCACGATGCCGAGGAATCGGTCGCATTTATCATTCGAGATGAAAATGCCAAATTGGGCCATGCGACGGATCTGGGATGCGTCACGCCGTTTGTCCGCGAAAAACTGCGCCACTGCACGGCGCTGTTGATGGAAGCAAACCATGATATCGACATGTTAAACGCCGGGCCTTATTCCTGGCCATTGAAACAAAGGATCAAAAGCGAGTTGGGGCATTTGTCCAATGAGTCCTGCGGGGAACTGCTTGCCGATGTGACCCACAGCGGTCTTCGATCCGTGGTGCTGATGCATTTGAGCGAAACCAACAACCACCCCGAGATCGCCGCGATCACGGCGAGACAGGCTCTCGGCGATTCCACCGCCCGGTTGATTCTGGCAAAGCAAAACCAACCTTCAGAACTCCTCTCGATTGATCCATCTGTTTAAATTTTTTACACCTTTCTAAAATGGAAACACAGCAAGACAAAATTCTCGGCAGTTGGTTCGGGATGGTGGTCGGGGATGCCATGGGCATGGCCGTCAAGGGATTGAAACCGCAAACGGTCAAGCAATGTTTTGGGCAAATGGACGACTTCAAGGATGTGCGTTCATTTGTGGGCCGGGAGGTCAAATATTACAGGATGAAGGGATTGTACGGGGTGCAGACTCAGGTGGCGCTTGCGGTGTGCGACAGCCTGTTGAAATCCAGGCAGGCCGCTCTGACGGATGTTTCTGATTCGTTATCGGAATTGACCGCTGGCGGGCCTGAAGGCTATTTTGGCGTTTTCCGGGGAGGCGAAGGGAGTTTCCGGCAGACCGTGCAGTCGTTTCCCGACCGCCAGCTTCTGATTCCCGCCGAGCAAAATTACGCAAGCGGCGGTTACCTGCATTTAGCCGTGCCCATTGCGTTGTACCATCAGAAAAATTCGCCCGAGATGATGAGGCAGTGCATGGAAACCTGTGCCTTGCTCACCCGGCATCCGCTGGAAGTGATTGGCGCCGCTGTGGTGGGATTCATGGTAACAGGTTTCCTTAGCCTGGAAGTAGAGCCGGAGGCCGCGAGTCCCACAGAAAAGGACGCACAACAACTTCTTCGCAATGCGGCGGGCGCCTGTGAAATGGCGGAGTCGATTTTTAAAGACCGGTTTCCGGAAGTCTGGCAGGAGTTTGGTGACGGCGTGGGTCAGGCGCTAAGGCAAACTCTGCAAGCCTTAGGCGAACGCTTGCATGCAGAGGAAGAGGTCCCAATATTTAACTGGATTTCGGCCAATGCGTCCGGGTATTGCAAAAACCCAATCTCGCATCCCACTCAGGGGCACGTGTTGACGCTTCTTCCCTTGGCGTTGTACCTGGTTTTAAAAGGCGGGAATGATTTTCAATCCGTTGTGACCCACGCTCTCAATATGGGAAAAGAAGCCACGAAACTTGGGGCGATTGTGGGAGCCTTAGCCGGAGGGCTTTATGGATTTGAAACCATTCCCAAGAACTGGAAAACAGGACTGGTCAACGCCAAAGAGATCCGCAACCGGGGCGCGGCGCTGTTTCTACGTCGCCACAATAAAGGCCTTAAAGACCTTTACGATATGGAATTGTCGCTGACCATCAAGGAATTTGAAGAGCGAAAACGTTACTTGCCTAAATTGACACAAAAATCTCAAAAGAAAGCCGTGTCCAGCATCAAGGTGAGCGACGATGAATTGGAAGAATCTTCCTTGCCCCGCAAAGA
The DNA here is from genome assembly GCA_029261515.1 of Nitrospinaceae bacterium. Classification (GTDB taxonomy): domain Bacteria; phylum Nitrospinota; class Nitrospinia; order Nitrospinales; family VA-1; genus JAJDBE01. Next base: position 13,978 of record JAJDBE010000162.1, read on the forward strand.
AGATCCTGCCGGATGGAGGAAGTTTGAACGGGATAAGTCGCGCACGAAACGCGACCGCAGGCGGAATCTTAAATCCGATTTTGATCTTTAGGGATGGAACGGGCATGCTGTTTTCCCCGGATCGGGATGATCTGGGGTTCTTTATAAAGCGGGGTTTTGTAAGGGTTTTTGCAATTAACGCTTAGTCCGGGACCCTGAACAGGTTATAATATTTTGTGGGCAGACCTCTTTTTAGATCAAAAAATTCAATAGGTTAACGTTGAGTCTGGGAGGGAGGTCCCCAGGTTCCCGCAAGATAAAATTTTTAAAAAAAGGAGAGTCTCGTGAAGGTGGCAAAAACATTAATTCTGGTAGTGATGATTTGTTTGTTCGCCGGTCCGGCTCTTGCCGAGGAAAAAGTTGCGCTGGTCATTGGCAAGAACTTAAAAGTGGGAATGCCGATGAAAGAGGTCATTGCCTTATTGGGCATTCCGGATAAGTTTGTGGTCAACCGCGGAACAGAACCTTTGACGGACAGCGTGGTCATTGAATATCCGATGCACGGAGTGGTGATTTATACCCTGAATAAGGTGACCACCGTGGAACAGATTGAAGTATTGCCCGACTTTAAAGGAGCTTTTGCGGAGGGTATCGCAATCGGCGCCAAGTTTAATGATTTGATCGATAAATATGGAACGCCCAAATCCCTGCATGCACAGATGGCGCGTTATCCGGATCAGGGGATGTACTTCCAGCTGGAAAAAGACAAGTTGATTTCCGCCCGCGTGTTCCAAAAGAACAGCAAAATTATGGATCTGCAACTCATCAACCGGTAGGAATTCAGCTAACGGGTGGTGGAGAATACCGTTCCAAAGCTTAGCTTGCGGTGTTTATCAAGAGGTCACTTGGAACGCCGGAGACAGGCTGTTCCACGATTTGCATTCAGGGCAGTGGCTGGCCCACTCTTTGAAGCGTGTTTTGCACTTCGAGCAGGTGTATTCCACCAGCGATTCCTTTACGATATTGAAGGCCGACTGCGAGGCTTTCTCCATCTGTCCTGTATCGTGCTTTTGCTGGTAGGCGTTGGCGAGTAGCAGGGAGTGTAGGATCGATTTATCCGCCGGCACCGATTCCAGCGTCTGTATGGCCTCGTCTGTCTCCTCTTTTTCCAGATACAGCATTCCCAGGAGCAGCACCGCTGTATTTTTCGTGGAGTTGTGGGAATGCTCAATGGCTTCCTGGTAGATCTTGACCAATTCCTTTAAATCCTTTTCATCATGCAGCACCTGTTGAATTTTAAGCAGACACACAGGAGAATGAGTAAACGAAAATCCCGACTGCCAGGTCCGGATCGCATTCTTCCTGTTTCCTGATTTTAAAAACGCATCGCCAAGGGTGATGTAAGCCGGCAGGCATTTCTCACTGCTTTTGAGGGCTTTTTTAAACTCGGTCATGGCAGATTCGACCTGTCCCTTCTCCCAATGCATCAAGCCGTTTTGATACAGCATCCGGCCGAGCAATTGTTGTTCTTTTTCCTGCTCGCCTTTATCGCGAACCAGGGAAACAATGCGTTTTTGTAAAACTGCGGCATTTTTCCAGTCGTCTTTTTTAATATAAGCGTCTCTGATTCTGGATAAAACAGTGGGCGAGCCGGGTTCGTTCCGGCTGATTCGTTCCAGAGTCTGAATTTCCTTGGCGGGCAAACTCGCTTCGGCATAATCCTCAGCCAGACTGTCCAGAACTTTCACATTTTCAGGTGCGACCTGGATGGCTTTTAAATGCAGGGTCAAGGCACGGTCGAGGTTGCCTTCTTTGCGGACGATCTTCCCCATATAGTTCAAGGCGCCGACGTGGTTGGGGAATTCCTCCAGAATTTTATCGAAAACAGCCCGGGCTCTTTCAAAATTTCCGCTGGCAAAGGCGTTTTCGCCTTTTTCAAATTGAATTTCACACCACTGGTTTCTCTTTGCGATATTCCGGTTTCTAAAAAAAGTTTGCAGGCGTTGAAACGAAGACTGAACCCTCAGAATCATATTAAGAGTTAGCGTGACAAGGGCTCCCACCAGAATAAAACTGAGCAGTAGGATCACCATGGGCATGTGCAGGGAAAAGTTCTGCGTCAGGTACACTTCGACTTCATGCGGGTTCAAGAAGGCGATGTACACAGACAGCAGAATAAAGACCAAAAGCAGGATAATTTGTTTCAGAGTCACCGTGTTTACCGTTTTTTAGATGGGTTGCTAACTCACGATTAATTTTCAGCAGGGATTTGGAGCGGAATTATACCATGTTTTACGCAAAGGAATCCGCAGGATTGCCGGGGAAACCCCGAAATCCTAATACCACGCCCCCTCTCGCAGGCGTTGCTCGAATATCGCCCTTCCCGATCACTTTTTCAGAGAAGGGAATTTTATCAGTTAAGCTAAATATTGCCTTCTATTTCTTCTACTCTTGTCCGGTTCGTGGCCTCCTCGCTTTCGATCTTGCTCAGGCACTCGACGCAATATTGAGCGAAAGGCATCACATCCAACCGGGCTTCGGGAATGGGATCGTTGCAGAGGGAGCAGATTCCGTATTCGCCGCTGTTGATTTTCTCCAGCGCTTCATCGACCAGTTTTAGTTTCTGCCAATCCTGTTCCCCCAGGTTCAACATTAATTCACTGGTGTAGGAGCGTGCGGCTCCGTCGGATATATCGGCCATCGGTTCCGTATTTTCTTCCTGACTGGATTTGATATTTTTTTCAACATCCCCCAACAGGTTTTTTCGAATCTCTTTGAGTTGGGACATATAGCTGGAAATTTTCTCTGAATACATTGGAACAGATACTCCTGGAAAAAATGGGTCATTAACCTGCCGCTTTAATAACGGGAACGTCTCCCCACAAGCGTTCCAAATCATAATGGGCGCGGGCGTCCTTGTGGAAGACATGGACGATGATATCTTCCAAATCCACCACCACCCAGTTGCCTGTTGCGTATCCCTCTATTGTGGATAACTTTTGCTTCGTTGTATAGATTTTTTCGAGAATGGAATCGACGATTGCCTGGACTTGCATTTTGGAATTGCCACTGCAGATCACAAAATAATCCGTCAGGTCCGAGCGGTTACGCAAGTCCAGAATGAGGATGTCCTCGGCTTTTTTTTCTGCCGCGGCAGCCACGACGAGCTGCTGCAGTGTGTTCAAGGACTTGTTCATTCAACCCGTATTATGGTTGGGACTTGGCTCGGTAAAGTTGATTTCGCATGATATAATTTTCAACTTCAGGGGGCAACTTATTTTTAAATTCCCGATTTTGATGGATTTTTTCGCGAATCTCACTGGAAGAAACCTGCATGAGAGTCAGATTAAACAAGTTCAACGTCGTGTTGGTTTCCGCATGTTCAAACACCAGAAGGTTGCCGGTTTGTATCGGTTGGGAGTAAAGTCCCGGCACATCTTTGGATAGATTTTTTACCTGGCTTTCGGCCCCTTCCAGAGAATGTCCCGGTCGCGCCGCTATGATGAGGTGACACATCTTGAGCAGGTGAGAGGTATTCTTCCACGTGTGGATGCCCGCAAACGTGTCCATCCCCATGATGAGGAAAAAGTCCGTTTGCGGCTGTTGGCTTACCAGGGTGGATAGCGTGTCCACAGTATAAGAAATTCCCTGTCTTTTTAGCTCAATTTCTGAGATTTTAAAGTACGGAAAGGGGGCTGTTGCCAGGCGCAGCATAGCCAGCCGGTGGCTGGCGGAAGCGGTCTCTCTGCCCTGCTTGTGTGGAGATATGTAGGCCGGGACGAAAACAACCTCATTCAGCCCAAACTTCTCTTTTATCTGGCTTGCCAGCCCCAGATGCCCGTTGTGGACGGGATCAAAAGATCCCCCCAGGATTCCCACCCGGTTTTTCACCTTGTTTTTCATGGAATATAAAAGGTAGGTAGCACTAATTTGTTTATTTTCAACAGGTTACTGTAGAATCGCTCCTTTTGGGAACGAAATTCAAGCTATATATATAGAATAGCCCCTATTTGGTGCTTCTTGGGGATAAAAATTGGCTTCAATAACTTAAATTACTGTTTTTCAATGACTTTCCTGCTTTGTCCGCTTGGGAAGCGACCTGTATTATATATTTCTGGAAGGGGAAAGTTTAAAAAATTTGTCAACTAAAATGACAAATATTGTCGGTAAGGGGTTTTTTTAGCATTTTTGTACAATTCCACAAAAAAATTATCAAAAATAACTCTTTGTTTTACATTGATTTATGAATTTATTGCGGTGGAGCGCCTTTTTGGCATTGGGTTTGCACCTTTAAGGGAAAAACCGGTAATCAGTGGGTGCTTAAAATTCCCTTAGCTCAATAACCTGGTTGTCAAACCTAATTTTCAAGGAGAAAAAGTGATGTTTTCCAAAATCCCGACCGTAAAGAATGAAAAAGGTTTCACCTTGATCGAATTGCTGATCGTCATCGCCATCATCGGTATCCTGGCGGCAATCGCGATTCCGCAGTTCACTCAGTACAAACAGCGTGCATACAATTCCGATTCGAAAACCAACCTGCACAATATGTATCTGGCGTGTAAAGCTTACTGGGGCGATGTCCCTGCAGGCAACTGCACCCTCGCTCAGTCCAAAGCCACTTCTTACGGTTATATTCAGTCCACCAATGTGACGGTAACCGCAGGTGGTACCACTACGGAGACAGGATTCACTGCCACAGCAGTGCATACGGCTCCTGGTTCTACCACGTTCACCATTGATGCGAATGGAAATATCAGTTAATGCAATTTTTATCTGATAGTTGATGATTCAGTCCCCTGTTCACCCCATGCGGGGCGAGCAGGGGACTTCTTTTTCCAAGCACCCCACATTGCCTTTCATGAAAATTTCCGCAAAACATTCCGCCGCAGTTTTTTTTTATTCATTTTCTCGTGGACGTTTTATTTAGCCACCGTATCCCCCACCATCAACCATAGAGATTCCCCGGAATTCGTTTCCAGTGCCTACAGTCTGGGGGTCAGTCATCCGGCAGGGTTCCCAACGTACAACCTGTTGGCAAAAGCGTTTTCGTTTCTGCCCTTGGGTTCGCTGGCGTTAAAGGTCAACCTGTTTTCGGCTCTGTTCGCCTGCCTGACGCTGGTGATTTTGTTTTGGACGGCGATTCGGCTCTTATGTTTGTTTTACCCCAATGAGGAAGGCGCAGGCTTCGTTCCTGCGGCATTTTTGTCCGCCGGATTACTGGCCTTTGCACTGCCATTTTGGAACCATTCCCTGGTGGCGGAAGTCTATACCCTGAACTCGTTTTTCATCTGTCTGGTCATTCTACTGTTGTTGCTCTGGCGGCAGAAGGAGGATATCCGCTTCCTTTACGCCGGCGCGCTGGTTTATGGTCTCAGTTCCGGCAACCACGCCACTGTGGCGTTTTTGTTGCCCGCTATCCTGGTTTTATTTCTATGCTGGTGCAGGCAAGACAGGGCCAGGCACTTGTTCATTGCCAGCGTATTTTTTCTAATCGGGTTTTCCGTTTACGCCTATCTTCCCCTCCGTTCCCTGGCGGAACCTTCAATGGATTTTGGCAACCCCGAAACGTTAAAAGGATTTTTGTATCAGATCACCGACCGCAAGGATGCGGACACTCATTTTTCCCATTTTCGCGAGTCGGGACTGACCGGTGAAAACTCCCCGTCGATATCTATTTGGGCGATTCTAATGGCATGGGCGGCAAAAGTCTGGCGGGTGGCGCATAATCTGGTGCTGGATGTCGCGACCTATTTATCTCCTGCGGCGGTTTTAGGTGCCTTCGCAGGGGCCTGGGTGTGCTGGCGGAAGAACCGCCCTCTCTTTTTCTTTACCTTGATTGTTGTGGCGGTGAACGCTTCGTTCTTCGTCAACTGGATGCGGGAGAGTTTTTTCCCTTCCTACATCGTGGTCTGCCTGTTCACCGCGGTCGCGGTTTACGCCGTTCTGTTTCGACGGGCGGAAAACGATGAAAATTCCTTAAAGGGCGCACCCGAAGACCTTGAAAACCCCGTTGCGTCTGTCCAGGCAAAGCCCGCAATCGACTGGCGTCGGCTGGTTTATGTTGGCCTGCTGTGCGTGATTCCCTGGAATATTCTGGCCAACTACCATCAGGCGGACCGGTCCGGATCGTATTTTGGCGAGTCCCTGTTAAAACGCACGTTTCTTTCTCTCGAAGACAACAGTCTATTCATTACCGGCATGTCCTGGTTCAACTTTTATTACCACCATGATGTCATGCGCTTAAGAGACGATGTGACGGGCATCAAAGCCTGGGATCTGCTGGATCCGGAGCCGCCGTCCTATCTGACAACGCGCCGTTATCCGGATTTGAATCTTCCGGATCCTTCCCATCATCAATTCGATTCGAGACTAGGGACCTACGCCTATGTGCAGGACCTGTTGCAACGAAACCACGGCACGCGACCCATTCTGATGGATCAGAATGTGACCTTTTTTGAACAGCTCCCGCTGGAGAATGAATTCGCTCCATACCGGAACCTGCTTTTAAAGTATCGGCCTTCTTCATCCGAAAATAACAGGGAAGACGCAACCGGTCTCGCATTTGCCGAATTTAAGGAATTTTTAAACGATGAGTTAAAAATCCCCGGAATTTTCAATACCGAGTGGATTCTCAAAGTTACTTTTTATATTCCTTCTTTTGCCGCCTACTACCACAATACGGGACGGTACCAGGAGGAAAGAGACGTGCTCAAGCTGACGTATGAGTTTCTCGGCCTGCGTGGACTCGACTGGCAGTTCAAACAGGTGGACAACCTGATTCTCGACGGCCAAGTCAAACAGGCGCGCCAGCACTTTAACGCAATGCAGAATAACTTCCCGGATCATTATCGAACACGTTTGATGGCAGGGCTGCTTTTGCGGGCGGAAGGAAAATTGTCCGACTCCATAACGTCGCTTGAGGAAGCGGCGAAACTTGCGCCAGAGGCCTTCAGACCACAGCTTGAATTGGGGAGGAGCTATTTTTCGATGGGCGAGCGGGAAAAAGCGTCTCTAGCGTGGGAGCGGGCCAGAGAAAATGTACAATCACTGCCGGAGTTGATGCGGCTGCGTGCCCAAATGACCAGTTGAAAATAATAATATTTTCTGTGGTTGAGATATTCAGGGATCATCAAAATTAATTCGGAGTCCAAACGTTCATGTACCAGAATAAAACCATAGCCGTCGTCGTTCCGGCCCATAATGAAGAAAAATTGATCCTGCGGGTGTTGCACACGTTTCCCGACTGGGTGGACCAGGTGATCGTGGTCGATGATTGCAGTGCCGATGCCACGGCGGAAATTGTGAAACGGCATATGAAGGAAGATCCCCGCGTGTCCCTGGTTGCGCATACCGAGAACCAGGGCGTTGGCGCCGCGATTGGCTCCGGCTATAAGGCCAGCCTGGAGAAGGGCTGCGACGTCACCGTGGTCATGGCGGGAGACGCGCAAATGGACCCGGACGATCTGGAACCTGTGGTTCGGCCCGTGGCCGAAGGCAGGGCCGATTATTCCAAAGGCAACCGCCTGTTCACCGGGCGCGCCTGGCACATCATTCCCCGCCACCGTTATTTCGGCAATGCCGCCCTTTCGCTGTTGACCAAAATCGCCAGCGGTTACTGGCACGTGGCCGATTCACAGTGCGGCTTCACCGCCATATCCAAAAGCGCACTGGAGTCCATAGATATTGACAAGATTTATCCGCGCTATGGAATGCCCAACGACATTCTAGTGAAACTCAACATTTCCGAACAGCGCGTGTGCGATGTTCCCATCCGCCCGGTTTATAATATCGGCGAGGTTTCCGGGATCCGCGTTTCAAGGGTGATCACCAGTATTTCCGCTTTGCTGGTAAAGTGTTTCTTTCAACGGTTGCTGGAAAAATATGTGATCCGCGATTTTCATCCCCTCGTCTTTTTTTATTCTCTTGGATTGGTGGCTTTTCCTTCCGGCATGCTCATGGGCCTTTATCTTTTGGGTTACCGTTTGTTAACCGGCCCTGTTTCCGCCACCAGTGCGCTGTTTTCCGCGTTTCTCGTCATTTCCGGTTTGCAGTTTCTTTTATTTGCCATGTGGTTCGATATGGAGTCGAACCGGCATCTCAAAGGGTGACTTTTCCTCCACCACTGTAAATCTTCCCTTTATTCGGAAAGCATATCATCCCATTGAATTTAAAGGGCCATAGGGATATAATATCCTCATGGACATTTATAAAGATTTCCTAGTCATCGGCAGCGGCGTAGCAGGGCTGACATTTGCCCTTAAAGTTTCCGAATTTGGTTCGGTCGGAATCATCACTAAAGATGCCTTAGAAGAGTCGGCGACCAAGTATGCTCAGGGGGGCATAGCTTCCGTCATGGCCGATGACGACTCCTGCGACCTGCACGCCAAAGATACCATGGAAGCAGGACGCGGATTGTGCCAGGAAGATGTGGTCCGCATCATCTGCCGAGAAGGTCCTGCCCGTGTGCGCGAGCTGATCGGTCTTGGCGCTCAATTCGACCGCATCCAGGGCAAGGATTTTCATCTCAGCCGCGAGGGCGGCCATTCTAAAAGTCGCATTTTGCATGCCCACGATTTCACCGGCTGGGAAATCGAGCGCACCCTGGTGGAAGCGGTGCATGAAAAGAGCAATATCGAAATTTTTACCCACCACATGGCGGTCGATCTCATCACACGGGCCAAGCTCGACCCTTCCATCGAACCCGGTAGTTCCGAAGATGAAATGCTGGGGTTGTATGCTCTGGATACGGCCAGCAACCAGGTCAAGACATTTTTGTCGAGCGCCACGTTGCTTGCTTCCGGCGGTGCCGGCAAAGTGTATCTCTACACGTCGAACCCCGACACGGCGACGGGAGACGGACTGGCCATCGCCTACCGGGCCGGGGCGAAAATCGCCAACATGGAATTTTTCCAGTTTCACCCCACCTGTTTGTACCATCCGCAGGCAAAGTCATTTCTGATTTCCGAGACCGTGCGCGGTGAAGGCGGCATTTTGCGTTTGAAAAACGGCCGCACGTTCATGGAAAAATATCATCCCCTGGGGTGTCTGGCGCCGAGAGACATTGTGGCGCGGGCCATCGACCGCGAAATGAAACAGAGCGGCGACGACTGCGTATATCTCGATGTGACGCACATCGAAGGCTACCGCAGCCGCGAGCGCTTTCCCAACATTTTCAAGACATGCCTCGACTTCGGATTCGACATGTCCAAAGAGCCGATCCCCGTGGTGCCGGCGGCGCATTACATGTGTGGCGGCGTGATGGTCGATGTGAATGCACAAACCAGCATCCCAAGGCTTTTGGCCAGCGGCGAAGTCTGCTATTCCGGATTGCACGGCGCCAACCGCCTCGCATCCAATTCCCTGCTGGAAGGGCTGGTGTTGTCTCACCGCGGCGTTTCCAAAGCCGTGTCTTTGTTGCATCAGTCCGGTTATCTCGAAAAAGTGAAGAAGAGTATTCCCCAATGGGACAGCGGCAACGCCGTCCACAGCGATGAATCGGTGGTGGTCTCGCACAATTGGGATGAGATTCGCCGGCTGATGTGGAACTACGTCGGCATCGTCCGTTCGGACAAACGCCTAAGACGGGCCGAGCGGCGGATCGAACTGCTGCTGGATGAAATTCACGAATACTATTGGAATTTTAAAATCACCAAGGATACTTTAGAATTGAGAAATATCGCCATCGCGGCGCAGTTGATCATTCAGGGAGCCTTGCAACGAAAAGAGAGCCGGGGACTGCACTACAACCTCGATCACCCGCACACCGACGACACCCATTGTCTGAAGGACACGATTCTTCAGGACACGACCCAGAGATTGATTACCCAGCACAGGGGAAAAACCATTTCTCATGAATGAAAAAAAACTTTCGATTCTGATTCGGGATTTCTTCGGCATCCTGGTGATCGCGTTCACGATATTCTCGTTTTTGTCGTTGACCACGTATTCACCGAAAGACCCCAGCCTCACCAGTGTGGTGTCTGGAAAAATCAAGGTCGTCAACAAGGGCGGTCTTGTGGGCGCCTATATTGCCGACACGCTGGTGCAGATGTTTGGCGCCGGCGCGTTCTTTTTCCCGGTGTTGACCCTGATCATCGGCTGGGCGTTGATCCGTGGCAAACAGTTCCATCACTGGCCGTGGATACTGATTTCCGGCATGTTGTTTCTGGTGAGCCTGTGCGCCCTGTTTCAGGCTGTTCTGCCTGCCGATCCCTATTTTGGTAAGAAAGTCGCTACCGGCGGCATGGCCGGATCGGCATTAGGCGTGTTCCTCGTCCGCTGGTTGAACCAAGGCGGCGCCGTATTGACCCTGTCCACCTTCATGCTGCTTTCCCTGCTGGGCATGGCGAGACTCACGGTCAGCACCCTGCTTGAAGGGGTGTGGCAACGCGTGACCGGATTGTTCGGGTGGTGCTTGGAAATGCTCCTGTTTGTAAAAGAAGAGATCGCCGTCTGGTGGGAAGAGAACAAGGCCGAACGGCTGGAGCGCAAACAGGCGGAATTGGAAGAAATGGAAGCCATGGAGGAAATGGAAGAGGAAATGGCCAGGGAACCCATCATCGTCACCTCAGCGCCTCCCCCTCCCATCATTGTTTCCCCGGCGGAAAAAACCGCCCTGCGCAAACCTCCGGAAGACGAGGAGGAAGACGAAGAAGAGGAATACGAGGAGGACGAAGAGGAGTTTTACGTCGACGACGAGGAGTTGTTGGAAGACGAGGAATACGAAGAATACCGCGTTCCGCCGCTCTCGCTTTTAGAAGATGCTCCAGAACGTGAAGACACCGAAACCTTGCGCGACGAAATTCTCGCCAACAGCGCCATTCTGGAGCAGAAACTGGCAGATTTTGGCGTCAAGGGCCGCGTCGTGCAAGTGCTTCCAGGGCCGGTGATCACTTTGTTCGAATACGAGCCGGCGCCGGGCATCAAGGTCAGCCGTATCCTTGGTCTGTCGGATGATCTGGCTCTGGCCATGCGCGCCACCAGCCTTAGAATCCTGGCTCCGGTGCCGGGGAAACCCGTGGTCGGCATTGAAATCCCCAACACCAAAAAGGAAACGGTTTATTTTAAGGAAATCATGTCGTCGCAGGAATTTGAAGATGCGGATTCGACTCTGACGCTGGCCATTGGCAAAGACAACATTGGTCAACCGGTGGCGCAGGACCTGGCGACGATTCCCCACATACTAATGGCGGGTTCCACCGGGTCCGGAAAAAGTGTCGGCATGAACGCCATGATCTGCAGCATTTTGCTGAACGCCTCGCCGGATGAAGTCAAGATGATCATGGTGGATCCCAAGATGCTGGAGCTTTCCATTTATGACGGTATTCCCCACCTGATCGCGCCTGTGGTCACCAATCCCAAAAAGGCTGCCGCGGCGCTGCAATGGGCGGTGTCGGAAATGGAATCGCGCTACAAAGTCATGGCCGAAGCCGGGGTGCGGAACATCAAAGGCTACAACGAATACGTGGAACGGTTGGAAGAAGAGTACGAAGAGAAATTAGAAGCGGCGGAAAAACAGCGAAAGAAATCTGAAGTTGACGAAGACGACGAAGAAGAGGATGAGATCCCCGAACCGCCGGCGAGATTGCCCTACATCGTCGTTCTCATCGACGAGTTGGCGGACCTCATGATGGTCGCGTCGAAAGGCGTGGAAGAGGCGCTCTGCCGTCTGGCGCAGATGGCCCGCGCCGCGGGAATCCATTTGATCGTGGCGACGCAGAGACCCTCGGTCGATGTTCTGACCGGCATCATCAAAGCCAATTTCCCCGCTCGTATTGCCTATAAAGTCATATCCCGCGTGGATTCGCGCACCATTCTCGATTCCATGGGAGCGGACAAGCTCTTAGGCAAGGGCGACATGTTGTTCCTGCCGCCGGGGACGTCGCGGCTCAAACGCATTCACGGATGTATGGTGAGCGATGCGGAGATCAACCGCATCGTCGACTTCATCAAAAAACAGCAGAAACCCGAATACCAGGAAGATATTTTCGATTCCGTAATTGAGGAAGCTAACGCGGAAGAAGAGGAAGAAGAGTACGACGAAAAGTACGATGAAGCCGTGGCGATCATCGCTAAAGAACGGCAGGCGTCTATTTCCTATATTCAACGGCGACTGCGTATTGGCTATAACCGGGCCGCCCGGATTATAGAAACCATGGAACGAGAAGGCGTGGTGGGGCCATCAGACGGGGTCAAACCGAGGGAGGTCTATGTCAAACCTATTTTATTTGAATAAGAAATCCGGTTTTCGATTGGCGGGCGTTGCCGCCCTGGTTTTTCTTTTCCTGTGGGTATTCATTTCTCCAGTGGTTCTGGCCGGGGTGTTCACCTGGAAAGACGAAACGGGCAAAACCCATTTTACCGACGATGTGCATAAAATCCCGGAAAAATACCGTGACAGTGGTAAGGGATTCAAAAAACTCAAAAATGCGCGTCCGCCTTCTTCAGCACCGCTTCGGTCTTTGGAAACGCCTTCAGTGGAGATCCCTTCGCGCACCAGTTATTCTCCGAGTGGTGGGGGCAAAAGTCATGTGATTCCCTTGATCTCGACTGCCGGCGGCAATTTTATGGTGGAGGTGGTTTTGAACGGACGCGTTAAAGCTATGCTGATGGTGGACACGGGTGCCTCTATCGTGACCATCTCAGAAGAAATCGCCAGGAAAATTGGTCATCGCAACAGTTATAATTCACCGGAAATGCCCTTCACCACAGCAGGCGGAATGGTGTGGATGCCCATGATCGCCCTCGATAAGGTGACGGTTGGGGATGCGATGGTGAAACTGGTTGAGGCCAGCGTCAATAATAAGATGGGCGATCTGGACGGCCTATTGGGCATGAGTTTTCTCGGTGATTTCCGGGTGGAGATGGATCGCACCCGTTCGCAGATGATATTAAAACCGCTCGACGAACCCGGCGCCAGAACCTGGAATGGAAAATCCGCGCTCTGGTGGAAATCGCGTTTTTCAGACTACGCGAAAAAAATCAAGGACTATGAAGTGGAAGCGGCAAAACTCGATCTGATTCAGCATCCCAAAGCCGGCAAAGTGGACAAAATGGTGGATTTTTATAAAGACATGCAAAGCAAGCTCGATCAGGAAGCTTCCCGTGCCGGAGTCCCACAAAGTTTTCGTTCTCCCGAGCTTTAAAAGACACAATAAAATATAATCATCATTGCCCTGGAACTATTCACTGACAGGAATGGCGGCATAACCCCGTGCAAGTCTCACCCCCGATTCTTTTTGTTTTTTTAGGAGCGAGCAATCTGGCCCGGGCGTATAACGCTTTGGCCAATTGCTTGGCCCGCTCTCTGGCACCGCAACACGTC
>JAJDBE010000163.1 GCA_029261515.1 Nitrospinaceae bacterium
GATGCGGGAACTCTTTATATAAAAGAAGGCGATCACCTGCGCTTCATGATCGTCCAGAATGACAGCCTGAACATCCGCATGGGTGGAAAAACAGGCGATACCATCCCCTTTTCTCCCGTAGAGCTTAAAGAATCCAACGTCTCCGGTTTCGTCGCCTTGAACGGTATTTCCGTCAACATTCCCGATGTCTACGACACGGCGCTGTTCGACTTCACCGGACCCAAGAATTTCGACCGCGCTACAGGATATCGCACCAAATCCATGCTGGTGGTGCTAATGCGCAACCACGAGAACGATATCATCGGGGTTTTGCAGCTGCTGAACGCCAAAAATCCGGAAACGGGCGCAGTCACCGCTTTTTCCCCGGATTGCGAAAATCTGACCGAATGCCTGGCATCGCAGGCGGCCATGGCCGTATCCAATGTCACCCTGGTCAATGACATGGAGAACCTGTTTGAAGCCTTCGTAAAAGTCATGGCCACGGCCATCGATGAAAAGTCGCCGATCACCGGTGGACATATCCGCCGAGTGGCCAATTTAACTCTGACGATGGCGGAGGTCATCAATCAAAAAAATGAAGGAACCTTCAAAGATGTCAACTACGATGCCGAGGCTATGCATGAATTGCGCATTGCCGCGTGGATGCACGATATTGGAAAAGTCACCACCCCGGTGGAGATCATAGAAAAATCGCAGAAACTACAAACCATTTTTAACCGGATTCATCATGTAGAACTGCGGATGGATTATTTACTGGAGAAAGTGCGGAGTAAAGGATTAGAGAAAAAGGTAGAACTGATGGAGAAAGGCGCCTCCAAAGAAGAGTTATTGCAGGCTGAAGAAGAAACCCAACGGAAAGTCGAGGAAATCAGCGGAATACGTCGATTCATCCTGAAATGCAATAACCATGAAGAGCGGTTAACAGATGCCGATATTGAGCACTTGCGCCGCATCGGCAAGATGACCTATGTCGATGCGGATGGAAAAAAGCAACAATATCTTACAGATGACGAAATAGAGAATCTGTCCATCCGCAAAGGGACGATCACCGAAATGGAACGGCAGATCATGAAAGATCATGCCGACGTGACCTTAAAAATGCTGCAGGCCATTCCTTTCACCAAAAAACTGAAAAATATTCCGCACTTTGCCGCCGCGCATCACGAATGCCTGGACGGGTCCGGATATCCTTTAGGATTGAAGGGCGACGAAATTCCGTTTGAAGGAAAATTGATGGCGGTGACGGACATTGCCGAGGCGTTGACGGCTTCAGACAGACCTTATAAACAGGCCATGTCTTTGGACGAGGTGTATCGCATTTTGCGGGGGATGGCAAAGAAGAATAAACTGGACCCGGATATTGTCGAGTTGTTTATAGAAGACAGGGTGTACGAAGTTTACAAGCAAAAATATGAGCCGGAGTCGTACTTGAGGGAAAAAATTGCGCAACGCTATCCGGACGTAAAGAGTCAGGATATTCAGAGTCCTCCTCTTCCAGAACCGGCCCACTTGGTGAAAGAGCCTATCCTGGCTTACAGGAAGTCGGAATAAAACTTCTCTGTTAAAAAAACGGCGCTTACTTTTTTTTAGGGCGGTAGGGACCGGTTCGCATGTAATTGTCGTTCATTTTCATATGTTCATCGATAGACACTTCCTTGGTTAACTTCTCGTCTCCCATTCCCTCAAATTCCTTAAACGCTTTATTTTTTGCTTTTCCCGATAAAAGAGACGTCCTTTTACTGCGGGCACGGGTGGTTTTCGTTTTCAGGCGCTCTTTATATTTTTCCTTATCTTCATGCGATATATTTAAAATCATAGTTTCTCACCAAAATAAAATAAAGAATCCAGGCTCTAAAGCCTTATAATTATTATAAAATAAGCTATTTTGAATTAGGAAGATAGAGAAAACATGCCAGTCGAAAAAATAAAGACATTTTTGCAGGATCCGGATCTTTCACGTGACGAAATGCAGCTTCAGGTGAATGAAATGGATCATTTTGAGATCGCCCGCCGCCTGCATGAGTTTTCCAAAGAGGATAAAAGCCTGATTTTTCACCTTCTAGATGAGGATGAGAAGCGTCAGGAACTGCTTTATGAAACGGATTTGGATAGCCGAATGGAAATCCAGGAATCTCTGGACCCGGACTATCTCGCGAAATTCATTAAAAACATGCCGGAGGACGAAGCAACCGACCTGCTCATGGAGCACCCGGAAGAAACCCGGGATGAAATTCTGGAAAAAATACCGGCGAGGGAGGCCAATGTCATCAAGGACCTCATTTCCTATGGCGAGGAAACCGCCGGTGGATTGATGGTAACGAAATTCAATAAGGTTTTTGAAAGTCAGACCGCCGCAGATATTTTGATGAAACTCAAACGCGACCGCAGCCAGGATGCGGCGCCCTATTTTTATGTGGTCAATGATAAAAATGAACTGTTGGGCTACTTTAAGTTGCGGGATCTGTTGAATGTCCCCGCTATCGCTCACCCCAGTGAATTCATGCGGGAAGAAACTCCCAACGTCTTGTTGACCGATTCCTGCGATAAGGTCGCAAACTTGATGGATCATGAACATTTGAGCACGATTCCCGTCGTCAATGAAGACAACGTCATCCAGGGCGTGGTCACCTTTGACGACGTCATCCGCACCATTCAGGACATCGCCAGCGAAGATATTTTTACCATGGTGGGAACGGCGACGACGGACCCGTTTGCCAGGAAAACCGTTAGGAAGCTGTGGGCCCGCGCCCCCTGGCTGTTCACGACGTTTCTTGGCGGTTTGATCAGCGCTCTCATTATCGGATCGTACCGGGATTCCCTGGCGGAGTTTGCCACGATTGTTTTATTTATCCCCTTTGTGATCGGCCTGGCGGGGAATGTGGCCATTCAGGGCGCAACTGTCATCGTCCGCGGCATGGCCACCGGCGATATTCAATCGGACAACATAAAAAAGGTGGTTCGCAGTGAATTGTGGGTGGGGTTTTTAAACGGTGTGATTTTCGGGATTCTTTGTGGAGGCATTATTGCCGCGATATCCAGCAATCTCCTTCATACCCATCCCATTCTGGGTCTGACCGTTGGAGTCGGAATCATCATGGCCGTATCGGTGTCCAGCCTGCTCGGTTGCCTGACTCCCCTGTGTTTCATGAAAACCGGAATCGATCCCGCCATCAGCACGGGTCCCATTGTCATCGTTTTAAATGATGTGCTGGGTCTCGCCATTTATCTTGCGACCGCTCTGGCGATCTATTCCCAGTTGTGAGCCGGTGCGGGGACAGCCGGGTTTATTCTTCAGGCTCTGCCAGTTCCACCTCGATGAGCGGCGTCTCGACTTCAACGTAATCTCCTTCCATCACATAGAATTCCTTGACCCTGCCTTCGACTTCAGAGAGCAAAGTAAAATACCCCTCTGAAATGATTTCCGCCACGGCGGTGCCTTTGATGACCTTGTCTCCCTGGCGAACCAGGTATTTATCGATCTTTCCCGATGTCATCGTCGGATACATCGGCGACATCACAATATAATCCAGCATTAATCGACCTCCAGACTCCTGATTGAAATAGTGGGAATTCCGATAATGGTAAAAAGTTTAAACGAAACCCATACGTCACTAGATTTTTACAGTACAATGATAACCATATTTCCGAGAACCATTCAATCCCAGGAATAGGACCCATGCGGCAGTTGCTTGAGGCGAACTTGTGAAGCTGAAAATCGGCGACGTTCTTTTTGAGCCCCTCTCGCAAAATATTGGAGAGGTTACCGAGGTCACCGAGCACCCCAGTGGCAAGCTGGTGAAAATCCGCTGGCGCTTGAAAGACCATCTTCCGCACGACACCGAACACTTTCATAAAAAAGTAGTTCGCAGTATTAAGAACGGAGAGTACGAATATTCTCCCAAAGAGGATTCCTGAACCCTTTCCCGAGACTGAAGCCGCTCCTTATTGCTTATAAACCGTGTGCGAAGGCCGGCCCGCCAGAATATTTTCTTTTCCCCAGTCCACGACATTGCGGAATTTATCCGACTGAATAAAACCGTTGAACGCGGCCTCCGAACTCCAGTCCGATACAATCAGGTAAGATTGCGGATCATTCACATCCTTATAGAGAAAGGATTTCGAATGCCCTTCCATGTCTTCCATGACTTTTAATACATTGGCAAATGCGTCCTCGAATATTTTTTCTTTTCCGGGAATCATTTTGTAATTCATTCCAATCGTCACCATGATCTAGTACCCTTTCATAAATCCAAATTATAATGTCCAGTTTGGCCAAAAAGTTTTATGCCACAAGTTGCAGAGTTTCACAATCCTTGTCAGGCAATAGAGTCAGGCTTTTCAACCCAAACCTCTCTTTAAGAATCGCTATATTTTCGCGTTGCGGACCAATATAGATGCAAAGCGAATTTTTGGGAACCCTAAATTTGATCCGGTCGGGAACCTTATTAAGACCGGCAATCCGATTTTCCATTTGCTCCCTGCCGAGGCGGCAGTCCACCAGATACCGTAAAGAAGGATGGTGAGGGCCGTCGACAAAGTTTTCCCGAAGCGAAGGGTCCGGGTGCAACCCCATACGGATAATTGGAATTTTGCCCGCTGTAAATTTTTGTGCGGCGGTGGCCAGATTCCCCAATGTACGCTCCAGCGTCCAGGGGATGAATTTACCCTCCCGATACATCTGGAATAACTTTGTATGCCGAACGACGAGAGTCGGATAAAGGCGCACGCAATCCGGTTGCCAGCGGATAACGTCATCCACTGATTTTTGAAATGTCTGGTCATTGTCTCCCGGCAGTCCCGGCATCAATTGCAATCCCAGGCGGAACCCGTTTTGTTTAATGAGGGACACGGCGTTTTCCATGACTTGCATCGCACAAGGACGGTTTGAAAGCTCCAGAACCTGGCCGTCGGTCGATTGAATGCCCAGCTCAATCGTCGTGACATGATATTTTTTCAGCAGGTTCAGCCGGTCCGGATCGATGAACAGGCTATGCGTGGAAAGGCGTATGGCGTTCACCCTGCCCTGCTTCAACCAAGGCTGGACCAGACTGAGCAGATGTTCCTGCCGCTCAGCAGGCAACCCGGTAAAACTGCCGCCATAAAAAGCCACTTCTCTGTGAGGCGGAAGTTGATCCACAGGAATCGACCCCGTATAAGTCTGCATGGCTTCATCGAGAGCCGCCTCATCCGGCTTGTCATGAGCCCCTGTGATATCCGTCTGATTGCAGAAGGCGCAGCGGTAGGGGCACCCCTGGTGGGAAATAAATAGAGGCACGATCAAATGCGTTTTAGTCTTCACTTTAATATTCGTCCAGAGCAAACAATTCCCACTCCTGCGCTTGCGTATAAAAATCAGGTTCTCGTATGATTCTGTTTTTCACCGCCTGTGCGGCTTTCCCCTTTAGCATGTAGACCAAACCGAGTGAAAGGAGGATCAAGACCACCCCCCACCAGGAAGATCCCAAAGTTGTCGGGCTGAGCGCAAAATCCATTTTAGTCATGATCCAGATGCCAATGCCAATTCCAATAGAGCTGATGACGCTCCAGAAAATTTGCGATCGTTTATTCCCCTGCCCTGCTTTACCTTGCCAGACGATTTTCCATGCTTTCATGTCGTCCACCTGAATTTTCACGTTTCCGGTAAACCACATTTTTTCAAATTGAGATCGGTTCATAGTCCAACTGTCTTAAAGGGGCCTGGAAAACAAAAGGCTCCGGATAAAAGCCCGGAGCCGGAATCTTAAAACTAAACTAGTGGAAAACCTACCTGAGAATTAACTCAATTCAAAGCAATCATATCGAGTTCCAGATTTCTCTCCGCCACGTATGTGAGCCGGGTGCCGTTGTGCACCCGAATGTGGTACCAGGGCTGATCCTTGGGAGGACGGCTCCGGGCCATGGTCTCATACCATTCATCGGAATTTTGAAACTCCAGGTCGACTCCTACGATAATGCCTCGGTAATTAAAAAGCTTGTGATTGATGAGTTGGCCGATGCAGAACTTCGCTTTAAGTGCACTCATGAAATTTTATCTCCTTTTGCATTTGATCCAAGCAATTTGACCACAGCTTCAAACGTGTACTATCCATTGGGTTTAACCTGACGATCGATGCGCTGATGTTTTAGTTTTTCCTGAGCTTTTAAGATATTTTGCCAGAGCGACCTTGGCCGCCGCCTGTTCCGCTTCCTTTTTGCTTCGCCCGATGCCCTTGCCTTTCATGACATCTTTTACCAGTACGATCACTTCAAACTTTTTCTCATGATCCGGGCCGGTCTCCCTTGTCACCTTGTAAGAGGGGATGCAGACCAGTTTATTTTGCGTGTATTCCTGTAAATCGCTTTTGAAATCCCGAAACTCATTGGTCTCAACATATTTGTTGATTTCCTTCTTAAGTGCCGGAAGAAGCACATCAGCCGTGGTTTTCAAATCGCTGTCATAGTAGATGCCGCCGACCACGGCTTCGTAGGCATTGGCCAGAAGCGAAGGCTTGTTTCTCCCTCCAGACTGTTCCTCCCCTTTGCCGAGAAAAAGATACTTGCCCAAATCTATGTTGAGAGCAAGTTCCGCGAGACAGGTTTCATTGACCACAGCCGCGCGGATTTTAGAAAGGGCGCCTTCCTTGTGTTCGCTGTACTTACGCACCATATAATCGCTGACGATGAGGTCGAGAACCGAATCGCCAAGAAATTCGAAACGCTCATTATGCTTCAGGCTTTCCTGGTTTTCATTGACGTAGGATTTATGCGTCAGCGCTTTTATCAGAAGATTAAGATTCTTAAAAGAGTAACCGAGGTTTTCCTGTAGCTGAACAAGGTCTTTTTTTTGATCTCTGGATACCATAAGGCCAGATAAAATTCAATTCAACCACTGCTTGAATATCAAAACGCCGTTTGTGCCGCCAAAACCAAAAGAATTGGAGAGCGCCACATTGATTTTTTTTTCGACAGCCTGATTGGGCACATAGTTGAGGTCGCATTCCGGGTCAGGAGTCGTGTAATTGATGGTGGGCGGAAGGACCCCACGATGCAGCGCCAGAAGAGTGAAAATGGCCTCGACGCCTCCCGCGGCGCCCAAAAGATGTCCCGTCATGGATTTTGTCGAGCTGACAGCCAGATTTCTGGCATGCCCGCCGAATACGGTTTTAATGGCGGTGGTTTCCGTGGCATCAGCAGCGGTGGAAGTCCCGTGTGCGTTGATGTAGTCCACGTCGTCCTTGTTAACACCGCCATTTTTAAGGGCTAGTTCCATACAACGGGCCGCGCCCTCTCCATTGGGAGCCGTTGCGGTGATGTGGTAAGCGTCGCCGTTCAATCCGTATCCCGCGACCTCCCCGTAAATTTTAGCGCCGCGTTTTTTCGCCGCTTCCAGTTCTTCCAGGATCACCACACCGCATCCCTCGCCGATGACAAACCCGTCCCGATCCTTGTCAAACGGGCGGCTGGCTCCCTCGGGATCGTCGTTGCGGGTTGACAGGGCTTTGGCGGCGCTGAATCCGCCGACGCAAAGAGGGGTGATGACCGATTCGGTGCCTCCCGCGATCATGGCATCGGCTTCGCCGTATTGAATCAACTTGGCGGCCTCGCCGATGGAATGGGTGCCGGTCGCGCAAGCGGTCACGACGCAACTGTTCGGTCCTTTAGCGCCGAATTGAATGGAGACCTGGCCGGATGCCAGATTGGCGATTAACATGGGAATAAAAAAAGGAGTGATTTTTTTGACCCCTTTTTCGTTATAGATGTCATGGTATTTTTCGATGGCAGGCAATCCGCCCAGGCCAACGCCGACGAGAACCCCTACCCGCTCTGCGTTTTCTTCGGTGATTTCAAAGCCGGAATCGTCAAGCGCAAACTTGCTGCACGCGATGGCGTAATGGATGAAGGTATCCATCTTTTTTACATCTTTGTGGTTGATGTAATCCTCAGGCTGAAACCCTTTAACTTCGCCGGCGATCTTTACCGGGAAAGAGTCGGTTTCAAATTTGGTGATGGGGCCAATTCCCGATTTACCTTCGGTCACTGCCGTCCAATTTTCTTCCAGCCCGATCCCGAGGGGCGAAATAATACCCAGCCCGGTGACTACGACTCGTCTTTTCATTAAACTCAAATAGATTCGGGGTTGGTGGTTTCAATTCGTACGGCTTTTGATATAGTCGATCGCATTTTGTACCGATGCGATTTTTTCCGCTTCTTCATCTGGAATTTCGATATCAAACTCTTCTTCAAGAGCCATGACCAACTCGACGGTATCCAAAGAATCGGCGCCCAGATCTTCTATGAAGGAAGCTTCAGGCGCGACCTGTTTTTCATCGACGCCCAGTTGATCTACAATAATTTCTTTAACTTTTTCTTCAACTGACATAATTTTATGACTCCTCGTAGATATTACATCAACATGCCGCCATTAACATTAATTACCTGGCCGGTGATATAGCTCGCCTGTTTTGATACGAGAAACGCCACGCAGTGGGCGATGTCCTCGGGCAAACCCAACCGTGCCAATGGGATCTGCTCTATCAATTTTTGCTTAACATTTTCCTCCAAAACACGTGTCATCTCGGTATCGATAAAACCGGGGGCCACGGCGTTGACGGTGATTCCACGCGATGCGACCTCACGCGCCGTGGTTTTGGTCAAGCCAATCAATCCTGCTTTGGATGCGGAATAATTCGCTTGGCCAAAATTCCCCATGACTCCAACGATGGAAGCAATATTCACGATAGAACCGCGTTTTTGCTTCATCATTTGTTTCACTGCCTGTTGACTGCAAAGAAAGCCGCCCTTGAGATTGATCGCCAGAACCCGGTCCCAATCGTCTTCTTTCATGCGCATCATCAACCCGTCCCGGGTGATTCCGGCATTGTTGACCAGGATATCCAATGGCTTTAAATCCTTGGCGATGGAATTGAAAACCGTTTGCACGTCTTCCGCGTTTGCAACATCAAGCTTCACTCCGGATGCGGAACCGCCATTTTCCTTGATACTTTCGGCGGATTGTTCGGCGCCGTCAAGGTTGACATCCGCCAGAACGACATGAGCGCCTTCTTTCGCAAGCGCCTCTGCAATGGTTTTGCCGATTCCCTGGGCGCCGCCTGTGATCAAAGCAACCCGGTCTTTTAATTCCATTCTGTTTCCTATATGTAGTTTCAGCCTGCTTTAAGCGCAGAAAACGTACGCTCCAAAGAGGCGCAATCTTCCACCTGATAACACGTGATACTTTTGTCGAACCGGCGCATTAAGCCTGACAAAACTTTACCCGGCCCTAATTCGACGATGGTGTGAACTCCCTGATCCACGATACATTGCATGATTTCCGTCCAGCGGACGGGACTGCACACTTGTTTACGCAACGCTTCTCTTGCTTTGGAACCTTGGGTGTTGGGTTTGGCCTCGACGTTGGTGATGACTGGAAAGGATAAATCTTGAAAATCCGTTTTTTCTAATTCCACTTGCAACCGGGTTTCCGCCGGTTTCATTAAAGCGCAGTGAAAAGGAGCGCTTACAGGCAACAACACCGCTTTTTTAGCTCCCGATTCCTTGGCCAGTGCGGAGGCTTTTTCCACGGCATTCTTGTGGCCGGAAATCACAATTTGTTCGGGACTGTTGAGATTTGCGGGTTGGACAAGATTTCCGTCCGTAGAAACTTGCTCACAAAGTTCCCGGACTTTTTCCGCCTGCATGCCAATAATGGCGGCCATGGAACCGACACCGACCGGAACCGCCTCCTGCATAAAACGTCCACGTAACCGGACCAGCCGAACGGCATCTTGAAAGCGGATGGCGCCGGCAGCAACCAGGGCCGAGAATTCTCCCAGGCTATGGCCCGCCGCAAGTACGCAATCTATATCATTTC
>JAJDBE010000164.1 GCA_029261515.1 Nitrospinaceae bacterium
TGACCGGGTCACCGCCGCCATCAAAAACTCGCAACTGGAAATGCCGCTCCGCCGGATCACCATCAACCTGGCGCCGGCGGATATCCGCAAGGAAGGCTCGGCATTCGACCTGCCCATTGCTCTTGGCATTCTCGCCGCCAACGGACTCATCAAAAACGACCAATTGCAGAAATTCGTTATGCTTGGCGAACTTTCACTGGATGGCCGGGTCAAACCGATTCGGGGCGCCTTGTCGCTTGCGGCCATGGCCCGGGATCAGGGGATGACGGGCATCCTCCTACCTTCCTACAATGCCGCGGAAGCATCGGTGGTGGACGATATAAAGGTGTATCCCGTGGAAAATCTGCCGCAGGCATTGGAGTTTTTAAACGGCGAACTGGAAATTCATCCGCTGCAATCGAATCTGGATGAGGAGTTTAAAACCCGGTCGCACTATGAACTGGATTTTACTGACGTCAAAGCCCAGCATCACGTCAAACGCGCGTTGGAAATCGCGGCGGCGGGAGGCCACAATATTCTGCTGATCGGACCGCCGGGAAGCGGGAAATCCATGTTGGCCAAACGCATCCCGACCATCCTGCCATCGCTAACTCTGGAAGAGGCAATCGACACCACCAAGATCCACAGTGTGCTGGGATTGATTAAAAACGGCTCGGCGCTGATGGGGCAACGGTCTTTTCGTTCGCCACACCATACGATTTCAGATGCCGGGTTGATCGGTGGAGGGCGTTTCCCGATGCCGGGGGAGGTTTCACTGGCGCATAACGGCGTTTTATTTCTCGACGAACTGCCCGAGTTCAAGCGCAACGTGCTCGAAGTTCTGCGGCAGCCTCTCGAAGAAGCA
The DNA here is from genome assembly GCA_029261515.1 of Nitrospinaceae bacterium. Lineage (GTDB taxonomy): Bacteria > Nitrospinota > Nitrospinia > Nitrospinales > VA-1 > JAJDBE01. The sequence continues at coordinate 845 of JAJDBE010000164.1, forward strand.
GAAGTGTCGATCTCCCGCGCTTCCGGGTCTCTCACTTTCCCGGCCAATTTTATTCTGGTCGCCGCGATGAACCCCTGCCCCTGCGGTTACAAGTCGGACCCCAAACGGGAGTGCACCTGCACTTTTGTGCAGATCAAAAATTACGTGTCGAAAATCTCCGGCCCGCTGCTCGACCGCATCGACATTCACATCGAAGTGCCGACTCTGGAATATAAGGAACTGTCCTCAGAGACACGGGGCGAGCCTTCTTCCCTGATCCGGGAGCGGGTGGAACAAGCGAGGAAAGTACAACTGCAACGGTTTCCAGACAGAAAGAATTATTTCAACGCGGGAATGGGAACGAATCAACTGAAAAAGCACTGCGCGCTGGACGACGCCTCCAGAAAAATCATGGGTCTGGCCATCGACAAACTGGGGTTGAGTGCCCGCGCCCATGACCGGATTTTAAAAGTCTCCCGCACGATTGCGGATTTGGCCGGAGAAGAAAGCATTAAGTCCGAACATGTAGCCGAAGCCATTCAGTACCGTTCTCTCGACCGGGAGCGGTTCGGCTGAAGATGAAGAACCACGCCGATCAGAATTCGCGGGAAGGATTGACTCTGGCCAAGGCCCTGCGTTTTATTTGTCTGCCCTTCCAGCCGCGACATCTGCGGCCTTATATGGCAGTCAAACGCTTCGAAGACATCTCCGTCGATCAACTCGTCCAAGACGGCGTCGAAGGGGTTCTTCTGGATGCCGATGGAACCCTGTGCCCGCATCATGCCAGGGAATTCCCGGAAAGTATCGTCGCTCATGTCCGCGAGATGCAGGACAAGGGATTGCGTGTGGCCATTTTCACCAACTCCAGCGAGGATCGGTTTCAGCAGTTTCAGGGCACCGAAGTTGTCAGCGAAGCTTATGCCAAACCGGACCCAAGGGGATTCGAGACGGCGATGAAAAAGCATCTTCATCTGAATGATCCTTCTAAAATCTGCATGATAGGAGACAGTTTCATCACCGACGGCGGGGCGGCGGCGGCGGGAATGCAATTTATTTACGTTCAACCTATAAGGGGCAATGAAGGGATCATTCATTCCCTCACCCGATATTGGGGGTTTCTCTGGGCGAAGTTTTACTTTAAAGAGATATTTAAAAACTTAAATCGGTGAATTGAATATTTCAGGGGGTTCTTAAACGAATATCCGAAAATGCTCTGTCCGTTTTCTTTTCTCTGCAATTTTGTGGTGAATTATTAGAAAAATTAGTTTACATCTGGACAATTATTGGAATAATAAGGCATTCCAGTTTCAATCAACGCCACCCCTGTGAGAGATAAAAGAAATTAACTCGTAAAAGGAATCAAAGGCAAATGAGTTATCAGCAAATCAAATCATATTGTGAAGAGGCGCTTACAGTTGCAGAGCAAGAAGGAATTTATGAAGGGTTGGCTTTTCTGATCGGAGAAAAGTTTGCCAGGAACTTTCATGAACTGGCAAAGGTTCAGGATAAATTGAAATTCCTCTATCCGGAAAAACCGGCGGCAGGAAAGTTTCCCGATTCCTTCGACGAAGAATCGTTCCGGTTGAGTTATGCCATGACGGTGAATGTCAATTACCGGGAACTGCTGGAAAAAATAGAACACCTGGAAAAAATAAACGAAATTTATATCGAAGAAATACTGGCGACTTTCGATCTGGAAGATATTCGTCTTTATCTCAACTCCCATCCCCGGTTGGGCTTTAAACAGAAATCCGTGAGCACAGAAGAAACCGGCTTGGAAGACAAGCCGCAATTTTCAGCGGAGGAACTTCTTTCTGAAGCGGAAGATATCTTTTTAGTAGAAAAAATGAGAAAAATTTTCAAGTGAGATCCATTTGAACGATCGCGCTCAAAAACCCCAGCCTCCTGAAACGCCCGACTCCACTCCTTCAGAGTCCGACGCATCCCCCCCGCCAGAGATAAAACCCATTTTAAAGCAACGCACCCGGATGATTTTGGCTTTCATCATTCTCTGTGTCTGTACGGTTTTGATTCTATTTACCGGGCCGGGTTTTGGGTTTGTCTGGCAGGTGATTCTCTCGGGGGTTTTATTTTTCTTTCTGTTCTGGCTGGTGACTTAACGCGAAAACTCGCGGCAGGGTCATTTGGCGGCAAACAGCATCAACACTCCGATCACGGCCAAACCTCCTAATCCAATTGAGGCAAAAACCAACATACGCAGGCTGTGAAGTTTTTTATCCGTGTCTTCCTTCATTTCCTGTAAGGCCGACCGTATCTGACCGCCGACCTCTTCCTTGACAGAACCCACCACCTGATCTTTCACCAGCTTTACTTTTTCCACCACGACTTGATCGAGATCATAGAGAACCTGTTTGGTCAAGGCAGGCGTTGCGTTTTTGATTTCCTCTTTCACCGCCAGAAGGCTTTCCTGTTTCCAGCTAGTCATTTTTTTGTCGATCTCTTCGAGCTTGGTGCGAATCACCTTTTCCAGTTGCGGCTCGATATTTTCCTGAATTTTTTCCAGGCAATCCCTGCCGTGGCTCACGGCCTCGTGCAGGCTTTCCTCGATTTCTTCCTCCAGCGCTTCTTTGCGGGATTCCACATGCTCGGTCAATAGATCCAGTTTTTCTTTCAACTCAGTGATCTTGCGAAAATTCGCGCGCGCCTGTTTGATCTCTCCCTCGAAATTATCGGGAGGAAGCGAGTTTTGAGCGTTCATGGGGGACCCTTCCTTTGGCTATTGAAAGCGGAAACATTCGACCTGTTCATAATAAGATGCAAAGGACACAATTTAAATGCAAAAAATCCTTCGCCTGCCTTTTCATTCAAGTCCGGTTGCCAAACAGACTCCTTGGCCGGTTCCTTGACTTGTCATTCCCGGTGGGTTAGATTGATACTATTGAATTTAAAGGGGTTGTCAATTGAAAAAGTTCGTTTCGGATTTTAAATCCTACCTGATCGCCGAGAAAAACGCCTCCCCTCATACCATCTCCAATTACCTTGCCGATCTCGAACAGTTTGAGCATTTCCTCAAGGAGTCCGGGCATATCGGGAAAATGGAAAACTTTCACCCTGAAAAAATCGACCGCCTGGCGATTCGCTCCTTTCTAGGCTACCTGTACGAAAACGCAGCCTCCGGAGCCACGATGGCGCGCAAACTTTCCACTCTCAGTTCGTTTTTCAAGTTTCTTTGCCGGGAAGGGTACCTGAAAGTCAACGTCGTGAAATCCGTCCCGTCTCCTAAAAAGGTCAATAAACTGCCCACCTACCTTTCCGTGGACGACATGTTCCGGTTGCTCGATCTTCCCAATTCGAAAACGTTTATTGGCTCCAGGGACCGCGCCATGCTCGAGTTATTTTACAGCACTGGTGTTCGGATCAGCGAACTGGTCGGCATTGGGTTAGATGACTTGCACTTGCCACAACGAATGGTTAAGGTAAAAGGGAAAGGTAAAAAAGAACGGTTGCTGCCGATGGCGCAAAAATCGGCTGTAGCGTTAAAGGATTACCTGGAGTTTCGTAGCAAACGTCTGGCGAAACTCAAGAAAGGCTTGAAACCGGAAGCGGTATTTTTGAACTTTAGAGGACAAGGCATCTCAGTGCGGGGCGTCAGGAAAATTCTGGAACAATATGTCAAACAAAACTATTTTTCGGGGAAAATCTCCCCGCATTCCCTCAGGCATTCCTTTGCCACGCACATGCTGGAATCGGGAGCCGATTTACGCTCTATTCAGGAGATGCTGGGACATGCCAGTTTATCCACCACGCAAAAATACACCCATCTCACGGTGGACCGTCTGGCAGCGGCCTATGACAAGGCTCATCCCAGGGCGCGGGAAAAAATTCCCGCCAGAACCCGCAAATAATCCGTTAGAATCTCCCGGAACATTTATTAACTGCAAAATCAATTTCCTTTTATAATGACTCATGATGCACGCAACGACCATTCTATGTGTTCGGCACAAAAACAAAGTCGCTATGGGCGGAGACGGTCAGGTCTCCCTCGGCAATACGGTCATGAAACACAGCGCCAATAAAGTCCGGCGTATGTATCACGACCGGGTCATCGGCGGGTTTGCCGGGTCCACGGCAGATGCGTTTTCCCTGTTCGCCCGGTTTGAGGAAAAACTGGAAAAATTCCAAGGCAATCTGGCCCGCTCTGCCGTCGAACTGGCCAAGGACTGGCGCACGGATAAAATGCTGCGCCGGTTGGAAGCCATGCTCATCGTCGCCGATAAGGAAAAATCGTTTCTGGTTTCGGGGACGGGGGATGTGATCGAGCCGGATGACGGCATCCTCGCCATTGGTTCTGGGGGCATGTTCGCCCTGGCCGCGGCCAAAGCGCTTCTGCAAAATAGCGACCTCGACGCGCGGAAAATCGTCGAACAGGCGATGGACATTGCCCAGACGATCTGCATCTACACCAATTCAAACCTTACCATTGAGGAGTTGTAGTTTCATGAACGAAAGTGTCGCAACCAGCACCCCCACCCCTCAAACACAGGAGGCCTTCATGGCTTCCCTGACACCGAGGCAAGTGGTCAAGGAGCTGAATAAATATATCGTCGGCCAGGAAAAGGCCAAACGCGCCGTCGCCATTGCTTTGCGCAACCGCTGGCGGCGGCAGCAGTTATCGAAAGACATGCGGGATGAGGTCGCGCCGAAGAACATTCTCATGATCGGCCCGACCGGGGTCGGTAAAACCGAAATCGCCCGGCGGCTGGCGCGTCTGGCCAAATCCCCCTTCGTCAAAGTGGAGGCGTCCAAATACACCGAAGTCGGTTACGTCGGACGCGACGTGGAGTCGATGGTGCGCGATCTGGTGGAATTGAGCAAAACCATGCTTCGGGAAGAAAAAGAACAAGAGGTGAAGGAAAAAGCCCGGCAGATGGCGGAAGAACGCCTGCTGGACCTGCTCCTGCCACCTCCTCCAGGACGGCCCTTGCCCAAAGACGATATGGAACTGGATGACCTGGGAAGAGAACAGCACGATAAGACCCGGGAAAAATTCGCCCGGTACATAAAAGAAGGCCGGTTCGACGACCGTATGGTCGAGATCGAGGTCCGCGAAAAAGCCGCTCCCATGGTCGATGTCATCTCCGGCGCCGGCATGGAAGAAATGGGCAATAACCTGAAAGACATGCTGGGGTCCATGTTTCCGCAAAAAACCCGGCGCAAGAAAGTGAAAGTTCCCGAAGCCTTCAAACTGCTTTGCCAGGAGGAAGCGGAAAAATTGATCGACCCTGAAAACCTGGCTCAGGAAGCCATAGAACGGGCCGAGCAGAACGGCATCATCTTTATCGATGAAATCGACAAGATCATCGGCAGGCAGGGCGCCTCTGGAGGGCCGGACGTGTCACGCGAAGGCGTCCAGCGGGATCTGTTGCCCATCGTCGAAGGGTCATCGGTGAACACCAAGTACGGAATCGTCAAGACCGATCACATTTTGTTCATCTCCGCCGGCGCTTTTCACGCGGTGAAACCTTCGGACCTGATTCCGGAATTCCAGGGACGGTTCCCGATCCGCGTGGAGTTGGACTCTCTTAATAAAGAAGATTTCATCCGCATCCTGACGGAACCGGACAACGCGCTAATCAAGCAATACACGGCTTTATTGAAAACCGAAGGGATCGATCTGAGCTTCGCGGAAGATTCCATTCATGAAATCGCGGAAATGGCCGCAACGGTCAATGAACGCACGGAAAACATCGGCGCCCGGCGGCTGCACACGATCCTGGAAAAACTATTGGAAAGCATTTCCTTCGATGCGCCGGATATGGACGATAAAACCATCACCATCGATGCTTCTTATGTGAGCGACAAGCTGAAAGACATCATTCAAAACGAAGACCTGAGCCGGTACATTCTCTAAGACTATTGTGAAAAAACGCATCCAAAAGGCGGAAATTCTTCTCGAAGCCCTGCCCTTCATCAAATTCTTTTACGGAAAAACCATCGTCATCAAATATGGCGGCAATGCGATGGTCTCCGATGAATTGAAAGAGGGCTTTGCCCTCGACATCGTTCTGATGAAGTATGTGGGCATCAATCCGGTGATCGTGCATGGCGGCGGCCCGCAAATCGGCAAAACTCTCGATGCGCTGGGAATCAAATCGGAATTTGTCGAAGGGCAACGGATCACCAATGAGGAGACCATCGACGTGGTGGAGATGGTGCTGGGGGGAAAGGTCAACAAGGAGATCGTGTCGCTCATCAACCGGCACGAAGGCAACGCCGTCGGCATTACTGGTAAAGACGGAGACCTGATCCTCGCCAAGCGGCACCGGAAAGTCAAACAATCCCCTGAAACGGACCGGCCTGAAATCATCGATCTTGGCCTTGTGGGCGAGATCACTCACGTCAATCCGAAAATCCTGGACGTGCTGGACAAGAACGAGTTCATTCCCGTGATCGCCCCCATCGGCAAGGGGGAAAATCAGGAAACACTGAACATCAATGCCGATTTTGTGGCTTCGGCCATCGCCTCGGCGCTCAAAGCCGAAAAACTCATCCTGATGACGGACACG
>JAJDBE010000165.1 GCA_029261515.1 Nitrospinaceae bacterium
TTACTTCTCTAGTTTGTTTTTATCCTTTCCAGACTTTAGGCTCCATTTATGGTTCAAGCCGTTACAGACCTGTCTCTAAGCAAGCTCCCTCCCTATAATCTGGAAGCGGAGCAAGGCGTTCTGGGAGCCTGTCTGAAATCGGGCGAAGCCCTGCCAAAATCGCTTGAAGTTCTCACCGAAGAAGATTTCTACAAGTCTAATAATAAAAAAATATTCATTGTCATGCGGGAACTGTTCGAGGCCAATGAGCCGATCGACGTTCTCGTCCTTGCCGAAAAGCTGCGCAAAAAAAACGAGCTGGAAGCCGTCGGCGGAATGGATTATCTCGATTACCTGGAAGATTTTGTTCCCACCTCCTCAGCTGTTGTTCATCACGCCAAAATCGTCCGGGAAAAAAAGATCCTTCGGGACCTGATCGAAACCGGTACAGAAATCGTCGCCACCAGCTATGGCGATTCCGAGGAGGTAGACATCATCCTCGATCGGGCGGAACAGTCCATTTTCCAAATTTCCGAAAAGCGGTCCAAGAGGAACTTCTACAGCATCAAGGAAGTCGTTAAAGAAAATTTCATTGCCATAGAAAAACTGTTCGAATCCCCCGGGATGGTCACAGGCGTGGAGAGCGGGTTTACCGATCTGGATCATCTGACTTCAGGGTTCCAACCTTCCGATCTCATCATCCTGGCGGCGCGGCCCAGTATGGGGAAGACCAGTTTTGCGCTGGATATCGCCCGTTTTGCTGCATTGCACGGCAAGGTTTCGACGGCGATCTTCAGCCTGGAAATGTCCAAGGAACAATTGGGGCAGCGGATGCTTTGCGCCGACGCCCGGATCAATTCCTCCAAACTCCGAACGGGATACATCGCCCGCAACGATTGGCCCAAACTGACAGCCTCGGCGGGGCGGCTTTCCGATGCGAAAATGTTCATCGATGACAGTCCGGCTTTATCTGTTCTGGATGTCCGGGCGCGTGCCCGCCGTCTCGCGGCGGAGCAAGGGCTGGGTTTTATTATTATCGATTATCTGCAGTTGATGCACGGAAGAAATAGTACGGAAAGCCGCCAGTTAGAAGTCTCGGAAATTTCACGCGGTCTCAAAGCTTTGGCGAAAGAGATAAATGTGCCTATTTTGGCGCTTTCCCAGCTGAGCCGCGCCGTGGAAAGCCGCACCGACAAGCGGCCCATGCTTTCTGATCTTCGGGAATCCGGGTCGATCGAGCAGGATGCGGATGTGGTTGCCTTTATCTATCGGGATGAAGTGTATAACCCCGAAGGAGACCAGGGGGGGATCGCGGAAATCCTCATCCGCAAGCAACGAAACGGACCTATTGGGGAGGTCAAGCTGCATTTCGAGAGGGAATACACTCGATTTTATAATTTTTCCGGTCAGGATGCCGCGTCTTTCCCGCAACCCGACGAAGAAGAGCCTCCGATTTAAAGCCTGGTATCTGCCGATCAGATGACTTCAAAAACGAGGACATTTGAAATTTTTTTGGAGTGTACTGACATGTTGAAGCAATCCCTTTTTCCCGTTCCGCTGGTCCCGGTTTTTATTTTGCTGATGGGCCTCCTGCTTCCCACGGTTTCGATGGGAAACACTCCGGGGCATCCCGGTGAACCCGCCTTGTCTCTTCAGCAGAGGGGTGAGTTTTTCCTTTTTCGCAAGCAATATGACGAGGCGCTGGATATTTTTAAAACTCTGGTGGAAGAAGGAACCGAGGACAGTTCCCTGTTTCGCGGGTTGATCCGGGCCTATCAAGGCTCCGGCAAGCTGAATGAGGCCGAAAGCTTCATGCAGACCTTTCTATCCGCTCATCCTCAATCCTCCTCTGCCCATTATGGGCTGGGGTATTATTACTACCTGGTGGAGAACGATGCGGCGGCACAGAAGCAGTTTGAAACAGCGGTTTCCCTGGACCCGCAAAATTCCCTGGCCCTGAATAACTTTGGGGCGTCGCTAGCGCGCACAAAATCATACACTTACGCAGTAGAAAAGGTAAAGCAGGCGATTGCCTTGGACCCATCTAACCCTTTATTTTTTAATAACTTAAGGCGTATTTATGGGGAGATGGGGACTCCTGGCGTGTTTTTTGCAGAATTTCAAGGGTATGTCAAGGAGGGACCCGGACTCGTGACGCAGGGTTATGGCAAGGTGATCGCCAGGACCCTGCGTCAGGAGGCTTTCAAGCTTTACTCGCAGGGCCAGATCGACCAGTCGATCGAAAAATTTGCGGAAATCGTTGAAATTTACCAGGAAATACAGCATCGGGAAGGGTTGGTTCCGGTGTATTTCGGTCTCGGAGTGCTTTTTGAAGAAAAAGGTGAGGCCGGAACCGCTAAGGAATATTTCGAGAAGGTGCTGGCAATCAACCCGGATCATATCCAGGCCAGGGAAAAGATCAAATAATTCAGCAAATTTCTGGTGTTTTCCTTTGAAATTAGGAATTTGAACTTCGATATAATTTAAACAAATTTATATTAAATTTGACAAAATTTGTCAAAATGGAAGTATTTGTATAATATTCTCTGAAGATGTTGAAAAATAATTAACTGTTGACAAAAAAAGGGTTCAAAGTTAGATTTGTAATTGAATTGGCATAGTGGTGTTAGGATTAAATACGAGGAGGAGAGGGTGAGAAAAGACGATTATACCCTGATGTTGTTTCCAGGTGAGGCGGCATCGCCCAAAAAAGTTCGGATTCCCAAACGTTTTGTTCGAACTGGGCTGATCGCTCTGGTCGTTTTACTGACCGGAGTTACAGGATCTTCCATTTATTTTGCCAAAAACTATGCTCAATTGATCAGTGAGCAAACGGAAGTTGCGGACCTCAGGCGTCAGTCCAAGATGCAGAAAATTCAGGTCGAGAAGTTTGCTCAGCAGGTCCAGGACTTTTCCACCGAAATGTCGCGGTTGGAACGATTTGCCAGCAAATTGAGAGTGATTACGGATCTTGGGGATTCTCCCACTCCGGTTGCCGAGAAAGACTGGGGCGTTGGTGGCCCGTATGGGCTAAGTTCTCAAAGCTTTGCAACCTCTCTGGAAAGAGAGGCTCTTTCCATGGTGGAGCAGCTGTCCGGCAATTTGGAACAGTTGGACCAGCAGGCCAGGGTGCAGACGGTCAGCTTTCAACAGTTGGATGAATTTTTCAAAAACCAGAAATCCCTGCTGTCTTCCACACCTTCGGTATGGCCCACCCGCGGTTGGGTGACCTCCGGATTTGGTATTCGCAAATCTCCTTTCACCGGTCTTAGAGAAAAGCATGAAGGCTGGGATATCGGCGCTCGATTGGGGTCGATCGTCCGGGCGACTGCCGATGGCGTTGTGGTGATTGCCGGAAGGGAATCAGGATACGGCAAAATGGTCGAGATCGATCACGGCTATGGCATCGCCACCCGGTATGGCCATAATTCCAAGCATATGGTTAAGGTCGGTGACCGTGTCAAACGGGGCCAGCCCATTTCCGAGGTAGGAAATACCGGACGCAGTACCGGCCCGCATCTGCATTACGAGGTTCTCTTGAACCGCGTCCCAGTGAATCCGAAAAATTACATTCTGGAAGATTAATCGCCGTCGAAACCTCCGGAAACTCCTTTCTTCATCCCTGCAAAAGCAAGATGCCGCCTTCATTGTATTCTTGGAAGGCGGGTAGTTTTCGTGCTATCCTTAAAAGTGCGGCCAGGTACCCCGCTTTGCTTGACCCTGTTATTACTTCTCATTAGAGACATCCATTCAAGGTAAATCCCATCAAATTTCAGGATTGTGCTCGGCTTGATAATGAAAGCCTGAGAAAGCTGTGTGAATTAGATGGATGAATGCAAATAAAGCGGATTAAAAATTTTTTAGAGTGAATTAATTTTATGGTTTTAAGTCTGATTCAAAAAATTGTTGGCACCAGAAATGATCGGGAACTGAAGCGTATTCAGGCTTACGTCGACCAGGTCAATGCGCTGGAAGATGAAATCAAGAAGTTGACCGACGTCCAGCTTCAGGAAAAATCGACGGAGTTTAAAGCGAAACTGGCCGGGGAAGAAGCGTCGTTGGATGAGATATTGCCGGAAGCCTTTGCGGTGGTCCGGGAGGCCAGTCAGCGCACCCTGGGAATGCGGCATTTCGATGCCCAGTTGGTCGGCGGGGTGGTCCTGCACGAAGGTAAAATAGCCGAGATGAAGACCGGTGAAGGAAAAACCTTGATGGCCACGTTGCCGGTTTATCTGAATGCCATGTCGGGAAAGGGCGTGCATGTGGTCACCGTCAACGATTATCTGGCCAAGCGTGACAGCGAATGGATGGGGACGATTTATAAATTCCTGGGACTAACGGTCGGGACGATTTACCACGACATGCCGGAAGACGAGAGAAAGCGAGCCTACGAGTCGGACGTGACCTACGGCACCAACAACGAGTTTGGCTTCGACTATCTTCGCGACAATATGAAGTTTTCCGAAGAGCAGTTTGTCCAGCGGCACCTGAACTTTGCCATTGTCGACGAAGTGGACAGCATTTTGATCGACGAATCCCGGACGCCTCTTATCATCTCCGGGCCGGCGGAAGAATCCACCAGCAAGTATTACGAGGCCAACAACGTCATCCCCAAGTTGAAAAAAGAAACGCATTTCCAGGTGGATGAGAAGAGCCGGACCGCCGCATTGACGGAAGAGGGCATCTCGCGGCTGGAAGAACTGCTCGATGTGGAGAATTTGTACGATCCCCAGAACATTGAAATGCTTCATTGCGCGCAACAGGCGCTGAAAGCGCATGCGGTTTTCAGGAATGAAGTCGACTATGTGGTCAAAGAAGGGCAGGTCGTCATCATCGACGAATTTACCGGACGAATGATGTCGGGACGCCGGTACAGCGACGGATTGCATCAGGCGCTGGAAGCCAAGGAAAATGTAAAGATCGAAAATGAAAACCAGACCCTGGCGAGCATCACGTTTCAGAATTATTTTCGCATGTACGACAAACTTGCGGGCATGACCGGAACGGCGGATACCGAAGCCGAAGAGTTCAGATCCATTTATAAGCTGGAAGTGGTGGTGGTTCCCACCAACAAGCCCATGATCCGGGAAGATTATGCCGATGTGATTTACCGCACCGAAAAGGAAAAGTTCGAGGCGGTCATCGAGGAGATCCGGGAATTGAACGCCATTGGCCGGCCTGTTCTGGTGGGCACGATATCCATCGAGCGGTCGGAAAAGTTGAGCCGGTTCCTGAAAAAATACGGCATCAAACACAACGTCTTGAATGCCAAGCATCATGAGCAGGAGGCCGAGATCATTGCCCAGGCGGGCCAAAACGGGGCGGTGACCATCGCCACCAACATGGCAGGCCGGGGAACCGACATTGTTCTGGGAGAGGGCGTTCCCGAACTGGGGGGACTGCACATTTTGGGCACCGAGCGGCATGAAAGCCGCCGTATCGACAATCAGCTTCGCGGCCGTTCTGGCCGGCAGGGCGATATGGGATCGTCCCGTTTCTATCTGTCTCTGGAGGACGACCTGCTCAGAATTTTCGGGTCGGACAAAATATCGGGGCTCATGGGGCGGCTGGGAATGGAAAACGGTCAGCCCATCGAACACAACATGGTGAGTAAGGCGGTGGCCAACGCCCAGAAAAAAGTGGAAGCGCACAACTTCGATATTCGAAAACATCTTCTCGAATACGATGACGTCATGAACCGGCAACGCGAGGTGTTTTACGCTTTGCGGAAAGACATCATCAAGGGCGACAATCAAAAGGAGATTCTGCTGGATATGGTGGACGATGTTCTGGATGGAATTCTTGAGGAAATTGCGCCTGAAAAACTTTATCCGGAAGAATGGGACATCGGGTCGCTTAACGAGCAGCTGGAACGGCAGTTTTCCGTCCATGTCGAGAAGATCGAGGACAAGGAATTAAAAATTGATGGAAAAACAACGTTGCCGCTCGAACATTGCAACCGGGAAAAACTGCACGATGCGCTGATGGAAGCGGTGACCGAGGTTTACAACCAAAAGGAAGAAGGTTTGGAACCCGCCTTTATGCGGCACGTGGAAAAATCCGTCATGTTGCAGATCGTCGATAACCTCTGGAAGGATCATCTTCTGGGCATGGATCATCTTAAGGAAGGGATTGGCTTGCGCGGTTATGCCCAGAAAAACCCGTTGACCGAGTATAAAAAAGAAGGCTTCGATATGATGCGGTACATGATGGACCGCATCAAACAGGAAGTGGTGGAGTATCTGTTTAAAATCCGCATTCAGAAGGAAACGGAGCAGGCTCTGGAGGAAAATCTCAACCGACCGCAGCAGGTGGTGGAACACCGGGGAGGTGGCAGCGAAGAGGAATCAAAAGTTGCGCCGGTACGCCGTGACGAAAAAAAGGTGGGGAGAAACGACCCTTGCCCTTGCGGAAGCGGGAAAAAATACAAGAAATGCCACGGGAAATAATCGGGGCGGGGGAATTACCCTAGTTCGGCGGATTCCTGGCAATCAATGCACATGGCCGTTAAAGGCAGTATTTGCAGGCGTTTGATGCTGATTTTCTTGCCGCAGGTTTCACAAAACCCGTAAGTTCCTTCTTTCATTTTGATCAGCGCAGCGTCGATCATTTTTAATTCATTCCGGTCCCGGCTGGAAAGTTGAAAAATCATTTCCCGCCCTTCCAGGCTCGAAGCCAGATCGATCTCATTACTGAAGGTGAGCCCCTCCACATCTCGTTCCATAGCCTGAGAAGAAGCCAGCATATTTAAAACCTCGGCCCGGTTCTGCAATAAGCGATCCCGGATTTTAACTTCCATTGGACTTAAGGGGCCGGGCTTCTTTTTAATTTTAACTTCTTGTTCTTCAGGAGGCAGCAGATCCTCAGTTATTTCAGCCTTTGGTAAAGCGGCTTTTTTCCTGACAGCCTTTTTAGGCGCGGCTTTTTTAGGCGCGGCCTTTTTTGCCACCGCCTTTTTGGGAGAGGCCTTCTTTACTTTTTTGGCTGCGGCTTTTTTGGCTTTAACCTTGGCTTTGGTTTTAGCCTTCGGTTTGGCGGAGGATTTGCTTTTCTTCACAGAGGATTTGCCCGCAGAGGCTTTCTTTTTCACAGGTTTTGCCGTTTTCTTTTTTGGAGCGGCCTTTTTCTTGGCGGCAGTTTTTTTACGGACTTCTTTCTTCTTGACAGCCTTTTTCTTGGATTTGGTTTTTTTCTTAGCCACCCCTGAAACCTCCTCTATAGTTTGGATTTGGTGGGGAGATGCTTCGAAGCCCAAGGTCAAAATTCGCTACAAGTGCATGAAATGGGTCTAATGGAATTTTATTGTTGGCGCCTCTTGAACCGAATTGAACTCAATAACATTTGGTGTAAACAGCACAAATTTTAACTGGGGATACTAGCATCAGAGAATAAAAAGCACAAGAAATTAATTTCCCTGGAATACGAAATCAGTCTGATATCCTCCCCCGCGTCCAGCGATTCATCCAATTATTGAATTTGTTGGGATTAGCCCTTCAATCGTACTCGTAATCCACGACGACTGAGCCGGAGCAAAGGGACCGGATCAATTTCACTACCGGAAGGTGTTCCGGGTGGCTGATATAGGTGTTGAGGCCTGCCTGGTCATCGAAATGCGTGGTCAATACCACATCGTAGCTTCTTTCCGATGCGGAGAAATCCCTCCCCACTTCAAGAAATCGCAGAGTTTCGATTTTGCCCTGCATGCCATTGAGGGCTTTAACCACCAAGTCCAGGTTTTCAGGAGTTTTTTCAGTCAATTTGAACATGACGATGTGCTTGACCATCCCTATCTCCCTGTAAAGTTTGGGCTAAGGCCGGTTTCCAGGTAAAGCCTGCCTTGGCAAGAAGGGGATTCTACTGTAATTCTGCGGATTTTTAAAGGGTCGGCTGCATTATTTTCGTCTTTTAGGGATTGTGCTATATTTGTTGCCAATGGTTTAAAGGAAATGAGACCAACCAATTTGGAAGTGGATTTATGTCGTGGTTGCTTGGTGCAGGCATGGGTTTTTTGCGCGGCGGTCCTTTAGGGGCCGTCGTCGGCGGCGCCATGCAGCACGTTTTTACAAAAAAAGTATCAAAAAAAATCAACCAGGGATTGCCTGGCGTTGTGGATCAGGGCCTTTTTGTCACCTGTCTGGTGGCGGTATTGACACGCATAGCCATGACCCGCGGAACTCTGGCTTCTGGGCAGATAGCGGTCATCCACAAGTTTTTCCGCAAGAATCTGCAATACGAACTGGAAGACCTGAAGTTTATCGACAAAGTCATCGCGGAAACCCAGCGCATCCACCCGGACCTCCCGCCCTTTGTGGAGCAGTATAAAAAGGCTTCGCAAAACCATTACAACCTGCTTCTTCTGGCCTTGTCCTACCAGATCGCCTTGATCGGGAACTCGCTGACAGAGGAGACCCAAGGCCTCATCGACCAGCTGGCTAAAATGCTGGAGGTTTCTTATCCGGAGCACGACCGGGTGCGGC
>JAJDBE010000166.1 GCA_029261515.1 Nitrospinaceae bacterium
CCAAACATGGCGCCAACCGGATCGTGCAAAAGCTCTGCAAAAGCAAAATCCAGGCCGAAGCCCTGCATGGCAACAAATCGCAGGCGGCCAGAACGCAGGCCTTGAAAAAGTTCAAATCCGGCAAAGCGCGGGTTCTCGTCGCAACCGACATCGCTTCCCGCGGTCTCGACGTTGACGGCATCACACACGTGATCAACTTTGAGCTTCCCAACGAGGTCGAGAGCTACGTGCACCGAATCGGCAGGACGGCGCGCGCTGGCGCAGAAGGCATCGCCATTTCATTTTGCGATGCTGGAGAGGGAGGCTATCTGCGCAATATCGAAAGAGTGACCAACCGCGCTGTGACCGTTGTAGAAGATCACCCCTTTCACTCCGCCGCGATCGCTGCCAGAGGACGGTTTCGCAAAGTAACCGCAGGCGGAAAACCGGGTGAAAAAAAATCCAATGGTAAAAGATGGACGCAAACACGACCTTCCGGAGCAGTCAAAAAATCATCCAGTAGCAGGAACCGCCCATTTGGGAAAACCAGCAAACCTAAAGTGGAGGTTCGGCGCAAGCTTCGAAAAGTTCGATAACCACTGGGAAAAAATTGTCGATGGTGGATCGGCAGCGATCGAACACAAACCTCCGGTGAGTGACTCGAAGCCGTTGCCGGTCAACTTGAACATTCGGGAGAAGACAAATGAAACTCTATGCAGGAAACCTGCCCTATAACATCACAGAAGACGAATTGAGGACCACGTTTACCGAATACGGCGAAGTGACGGAAGTTTCCCTGATCACCGACTCTTTTACCGGTCAGATGAAAGGCTTTGGTTTTGTTGAAATGCCCACCCAGCACGAAGCCGAAGCGGCCATCAAAGCGCTGGACGGGAAAGATGTGAATGGCAGGAATCTCAAAGTCAATCTCGCCAAGCCCAAGGAAAAACGCTCCAAACGCCGACCGCGGTATTGATAGCTAACTCCACCACCACTCCGATAAACAACTTCGGAACTTTCACTAGCCGCTTGCCAAAGGTGAGCGACCTGCCCCGCTTTGAACTTAGATAGGTTCGCAAAACCTGCTTAAAGCTAAAAAACCTGAAGAATTAATTATTCTGAGGAGGCCGGCGGGCAGCCAGGCGTTTGGCCCGGTCCCGGCGGGCGAGGATGATGGCGCCTTCGATCATCAGCCCGAGGAACCAGAACGTGGTGAACCAGATGATCCATTGGAAAATCAGGTTGAACCAATATTGAAACGGCGTGTAATCGTAGGAAATGTGAATCAGGGCCGCGAGTTTTTCCCGTTCCGCTTCGGAGGCCAGCATGTATTTCGCATAAAAGGGATGCTTCTGTTTCTGAGCAAATACTTTTTTTTCGTCGCGGGTCATCTTCAAGAATCCGCCGACCTCGATGGCATTTTCCTTGAAAAACATCCGCATGCGTTGCATCTCTTCTGAATCGGGAGGATGGGTCAGAAAATACCAGACCACCAGGACCGTGGCCAACACCACGGAAATCCAGAACGATATCCGGCGGTAAACGTTCTCCTTTTTTTCATCGCGAAAATCCTCATCGGAATCCGCTTCCGTGCTTAAAGGTTCTTCTGTCATAATCCCTTAAATAGTAAAATCCCGATTGAAGAAAGACTCTGCAAAATCATATTTTTACCACTATTTGGTTCCCGGTTCAACCACCAGCGTGCCGTTGGCCCCTATATCAACCAGCGATTAGTTTTCCGGCAATTCTCCCGGTTCAGGGTTCAGGATTAAGGTTGCGGATTTCTTTGCCCATAATTATATTAATTACATTCATATTTATCCTTTGCCATTTCTGACCCAGGAGTTGTTATGACCTCGACCCTGCCGGAATCCCTGGCAGAAAAAATCATTGCCGAAAAAATCCAAGAATGGGAAGAAAAAAAACAGCGGAAAAAGGAACGCAGAGACCAGGCAGACATTATCGTGCATCCTTTCCTGGGAATTTCCCGGGATTTCGGCTGCGGTGAGGAAACCATCATCCCCGAACTGGAAAAAACTCTGGGCTGGAAGGTTTATGGCAGGAATCTGCTGGATTACCTGGCCAAACGGGATAACCTGAGCCGGAGTTTCATGGAAACTCTGGATGAGCACTGGCAGCGTCTGGTAGACAAATGGGTCTATTACCTGATTCATTCCGGCGCCATTTTGCAGGAAGACTATGTCGTTAAAATTTCCCGGTTGATCAAAGCTATCGTCGCGCAGGAAAACGCCGTCATCGTGGGCCGGGGGGTCAACTATATTTTGAAAGATAAAAGAGAGGGCCTAAGAATCCGGTTGACGGCGGCGTTTGCGGATCGTGTCCGAAATATCGCGAAACTTCGGAACATTTCCGAAAAAGAAGCCGAAAAGAAAGTCAGAGAAACCGACCGGGAACGGTCTCATTTCATCACCCACTATTTTGCTAAAGATGTCCATGACCCCGCTTGTTTCGATGTTCAGTTCAATACCTCCTGTGTCAGCCCGGACATGATCTGCAAAACCGTTTCCCTGTTGCTGGAAGAAAAAAAGCAGGCGCAAAAATGAAGCAGCGGCAGTCTGCGGAACTCCCCTTTCCAACCTTTGCCTCTTCTGGATGCCTTAAGAAAATCTGAAGTTTTTCGATAGGATGCGTGGTATTGTTTAAAGCTTTAAACGGTTCTATTCTTCCGGTTCCCTCCGTCGCCCCTTGATTACGGATACCGAACCCCGACATTATTGATTCACCCTGGCTATGACCCCTGACCGATCCACAGGCTACCTTGAGTTGTTAAAAGCCCACCGTCCTTTTCGCAACCTCTGGTATGGGCAGGTGATCTCCGAACTGGGAGACTGGCTGAACAGCATCGCCATCTACTCGCTGATCTTACAGCTCAGTGGTTCCGGCATGGCCATGGCCGGCGCGATGATGGCCAAACTACTGCCCATCTTTTTTGTCAGTCCCATTGCCGGAGTCCTCATCGACCGGGTCAGCCGCAAATGGGTCATGATCGTCAGCGATGTGCTGCGATTTTTTATCGTGCTCGGCTTCTTACTGGTAGAAGACAAGGGAGACTTGTGGCTGGTCTACGCCCTCGCCGTTGTGGAAATTTCCATGGCGGGCTTTTTTGAACCGGCCCGCAGCGCCATCATCCCTTCTCTCGTACCGCGCGACCGTCTGGTGACCGCCAATGCTTTGAGCGGCTCCACATGGTCGGTGATGCTGGCGTTTGGTTCCGCTCTCGGCGGAGTGGTGGTGAGTTTTCTCGGAATCAAGGCCGCGTTCATCCTGGATGCCATCACATTCCTGTTTTCCGCCTGGTTCATCTTTCAAATTCCAGAACAACTGGAAAAATCAGCGCAGACGAAGAGCCAAGTAGATCAGGGAGGCTACCGCAGCCTGATCGACGGCGCCCGCTATCTGATCTCGAAACCCATGATCTTTGTTCTCGCTCTGTTAAAGTCGGGCCTCGCACTTTCCGGAGGCATCATGACCCTGATCCCGCTCTACGCGCATCAGATCCTGATCCAGCCGTCAAAGATATCGATGGGGATCGGTATTTTATATTCTTCGCGTGGCATTGGCGCGGCGCTCGGCCCTGTTCTGGTCAAACGGATTTTTGGTGATTCCTCCAAAGTGTTGCGAACCGCAATCGCCGTGGCTTTTTTCCTGAGCGGTGTTTCGTATTGGTTTCTGTCAGCCTCGGATTCGCTTTGGATGGCCTCTGTCAGCCTCGGGTTGGCCACCCTCTTTGGCTCCATCGTCTGGGTGTTCAGCTCAGCGTTGATCCACCTGGAAGCCGAGGATCAGTTCCTGGGACGCATCTTCAGCACCGAGATGGCTCTCTTGACTCTGGTGATGGGAATCAGCAACTGGGCGGTCGGCTTTAGTGTGGATGCCCTGCACCTGTCACTGGAACAAGTGGTCCGTTGGATGTCTGTGCTGGTGGTCATTCCGGGAGCACTGTGGGGAGGATATGTCCTCTGTGTTCACCGTCGATTAAAGCAGGGAGAATGCCTGGAAGCGGTCTGCCCGGTGGACCCAAGCGGATTTAATCCGGTGCCGGCAACGCCGCCCCTCAAAAAAAACCGGACTTCCTGAAAAGCTTCAGTCCTGAGTGAAATGCTCGGCCAGAGAAACGCCAATGTCAAAATGATGCTTAACCGATTGGGCATCGTCGCGGGTTTCCGCCGTGCGGTAGGCCGTTTCCACTTCACTTTTCATTCCCAGCGCATGCAGGGCCCCAACGGAAACAAAACTGGAAGCAAGATCCGCGGATTGGGAAAAATCGATTATCATGCCCAGCATCCGTGCCCGCCCCTCCTCGTCCAACCCTTTGTACTTTTTCACCAGGTTGACGATGTTTTCTTCCCCGTACATATTGGCATATCCCGAATTGATCGCCGGCTCGCGGTAGAGATGCAGAATTTCATCTTCCAGGGAACCTGAATTCTCAGCCATAACTGTCTTTAGATAGGAAAAGGTTAGAAGTTAGTGGAATTATCAATGATGCGTGCTTGGAAAAATTATCATTCAATCCAATGCGCTGTATTTTTGTCATGCCCCGGTTGGTTCTTCCTGATCCATCCAGTAAGTTTCGAACTCTTCCATGTAAGCAAGCTTGGTAAAGTCTTCCATGCGATCGATAAAAACCAACCCGTTCAAATGATCGATTTCGTGTTGCAGCACCACGGCGAGAAATCCCTCGGCCTCAATCCTAATTTTCTTGCCCTCACGGGTATAAGCCTCTACGGTCACTTCAGTAGATCTGGGAACCAGCCCGCGAAAATCGATCAAACTCAAACAACTTTCCCATCCCGAACGGATTTCTTTGCCATAGCGGGTAATCACAGGGTTGACGAGAACCGTGAGCGGAATATCGCCTCTGCCAGGATATCGCTTATTATTCAGGCTTTCCAGGATAACAACCTGCACGGACCGAGACACCTGCGGCGCGGCCAACCCCACCCCCCCTTCTTTGCGCATGACCTCTACCATGTCGTCTATGAAACGCTGAATTTCACTGTCAGGATCGCTAAGTTCCTTTAAGTTGACCGGTTGAGCCACCTGACGCAAAATGGGATTTCCCAACCTGGCGATTTTGAGTTCCGCCATGACCTCATTCCTTTTTCAAAAATGATTCGAAGAAACAAAAATGGGTTTCTGTTATTTCTAATACTAAACTTAAGAGTATTTCACTTTAAAAAAATAATATTTTTTTAAAGTGAGTGCTCGCTTTGACCGCTATTTATAAGGTTATTTTAACACACACCAACTTTAGCAGGCTTAAAAACTGGTTCTAAAGGAAGGGCATCGCGAAAAAGCCCTATTTTTTAATTGACATTTGCCCTTGGTTTTTTATAATGCACGCGCCGGAATAATAATACAGAAAGGAGGGGATAGTCCTTGACTAAAGACGAACTCATCACCAGTGTCATTAAATCCTGCAAAGATCCAAACCTATCAAAAAGGTTGGCAGGAGATGTTCTTGATGCAGCATTTGAGAACATGGGAAAAGCAATCAAGAAAGACAAACGTTTTGCCTATCCTGGCTTTGGAACTTTCACAGTAAGAAACCGAAAAGCGCGGAAAGGCCGGAATCCTCAAACCGGGGAGGAAATCAAAATTAAGGCCAGCAAAACCGTTGGTTTTAAACCCGCTCCCACCTTGAAAAGCAGTTTGTAACTACTTGATTTAGTGAATCAAGCTTTATAAAAGCCGTCTCCCAAGGGAGGCGGCTTTTTCATTTCCCACTAAATCTGGAAAACCCGGTTGTAACTAAGGAGTAACGAGGTTCGCAGAAAGGTTCAAAGATTTTAATTCTCCGGCGATTCTGGCGGCATCCCGTTTTTTAGCAAACGCACCGAGAAATACCCGGAACCGGGGTTGTAAAAAATCCTGATTGCTGGAAATAAACAGCAAGGGAGACAGGCCACTGGATCTTAAACTCCGCACTTGAGCTTCTGCATCAGCTTCCGACTCGTACTCACCCAATAAGAAAGAAAAAGGATAGCGCACGGGAATCGCCAGCCGGGAAATGGAAATCTTTTTTAATTCCCTCGCCAACTCTTCGGCCAACTCGGAGTCGGAATAACGTCCGACGTAAACCCGGTATATTTTTTTTCTGGGAGAGATATAGACCGGAGAAGAATAAGCATTGAAGCCTTTTTTTCTTAATTCATTTGTCGCTTGTGTGGCGGTCGAATAATCCAGATGACTGGAGGCATGGATGACGTAGGAAACAGGAACCGGTTCTGCCTCAGAAAAAATCTCTTGCGTGGAAATAAGAGACACGGTCGGGGCAAGCCTCGCTTTTTCCATGTATTCCTTAACCTTAAATTTTTCATTGACGATTTTCCAGCCACCGCCTTCCCAGGCGACTCCAATGTCTTTTCTGCCAAAGCTCTCCATTTTTTCCGAAGAAAAATCCTGCCCGAATGAGATCACCGGTTGACCTGCTTTTAAAATCAGGTAAGCCTGATGCACCTGCAAACGCACACTGGGATGACGGGCGAACATGCGTCGCTTGAGGGACTGAATCCCGGTGATATCGCCTTCCTGGGTGCGGTCAGAGAAATGGGCCAGATGGGCCTGCAGGTCGCCAGCTTCCCAACTGGTTTTCCAGCCGCGAAGCATTTCGAAGATCAAGCCCTTTTCTTCTTCCAGTTCCGAAGGGAGCTGAATTTCCTGAGTCAGGGGGTCGATTTCTTCATTCAGTGCCGAGGCCAGCTTTTTGCGAATGGTTTTCCATTCATCCCATTGGCTTTGCAGCGTATCCTCGGCAAGGCGGGGCTTTAAATCCTTCAACCGTTTTTCCAGGTTCTCCAGATTCAGCTGGGTCCCTTGCTTGAGTCCATTCATGTTGCCATAAATAAAGCTTTCGGGATTGTCCATCCAGAGGGCCACGGCAATCTGCCTCGTATCGAAGGCCTCGAGATTGAGCTTTTTACTGATCGACAGCAGGTTTTCCCCCTTGGCCAGGGGACCATAATGGGAGCCGGAAATACTCCCGGACTCTTCCTCGGAATCGAGAACAGAGGCGGTCTCTTCGGGTTCCGGCGTTTCTTCGGCAGGCTCGTTTTTCGCTACTTGTACGGGAATCTCTTCCTCGGGTTCCTGGAAATCGGACGGGAGTTCCTCTTCTTCGGGAGGAAACAGCGGAGAAACCCACTTCGCGCCCGGAAAAGAATAATCTTCTTCTCGCGGTCCTACCATGGGAGCGGCGGGTTTTGCCATCCACTGAGGCGCATTCACCCGGAAAGGTTTCTCTTCCGGTTTTGGTTTGGCCGCAGACTCTGGAGGACCAGAGGCCACTTCAAAGTTCTCTTGACTCGCTTCCACATCTTCTTCCACGGTGCCTGGCGCCGAGTCAATACCGGCTTCCCCGCCCTTCAATAAATCCACCATTTCTCTCGGCTCCGTGTCCACCGGTTTGCGCTTTTTACTGTCTTTGACATTGAGAGCCAGGCTCTGCTGAAAATCCACCGTGACCAAATAATTTTCCAGCAGCGTCCCGCCTTTGAAAGTCCCGCGCACCACTAAATGAAAGGAAGGATAAAACAAAGGCGTACTGGAAGTAATGCGGATGGTCTTCCGGGTTCCGGAGGCATCTTCCGATTGTTCAATCTGCAAACCATCCACAAGGTTTGGGCGGTCCAGTTCAAGCCGCCGGTAATCTTCTTCGTCTCCAATCTGAATTTGAAAAGAACCTTCCTCTTCAAGAAGGACATCCAGCTCCGCGCTGAACCGTTCTCCGAACTTGCTGTTAATATCGATTCCGCTAAAGGAGAAGGCAAAGCCGTTGCCAGCCATTGCCAGAAGATTTAAAAGGGATATGCAAATAACGGTCGCAAAGGATTTTAATTTCAAATCAGCACCCTGAATCTGCAAAGAATGTGAGGTTTTACCTGAGGCTTCCACATTAAAAACAATAACATAAAATAAATACAGAACACCACGATTTATCTACTCTTTATTACCTCCATTTTTTTTCAATTCTCTCAGCCCCTCTCTTTCGAAATCACGAAATTTTCCCCGGTTGGCTTGCAGTGGGCTTCTTGTTTTTCGATGGTAATTATTCGTGACCCAGTTTTTTTCGATGTAGTGACAGGCCCGGCATTCGTTGGCGCGCCTGAAATAGGTTCTTTTATAATTCTTGCTCACCGAAGCCATATGGCCTTCCGGATCGAAGTTTTTATGGATGTGACAGGCTTTGCAATATTCATTGATGACTTTATTATTCTTTTCGGAAGAAAATTCTCCATTGAAGGCGCTTTCTATGGGTCGATCCGCACATCCTCCAAAGAAAAGAGGCGCTAAAAAAAACAAGCTGGAAAATATCAGGCCCGTGATTCTCGCTTCGCGACTGGGATCAATAAAATATTTTTTTTTGCTCAATTTTAGAAACCACATATTAAGGTCAACTGTCATATTGCAAAAGAAAAAAAAGACCCGCAGTAACGGGGTGAAGGGAAAGGGAAGCAGCCGACTGAATTGGCCCGAAAACGAGTTGCGGAGAAATTGACACCAGGATTATGCCGTTGCATTCAGGTTTTGAACGATCCCTTGAATCTCAATCGTTGCCTTCAGGCAAGATTTGGTGACGGCCTTTCAAGTGACCGTTAGCGTGGTATTACCAGGGTAAAACTTCAGGCGATGGTGCATTGCCCTAAATCTGCTGGGACCGGATCATTTCATACCGATCGATCACTTTTCGGGAATAACCTTTCGGCTGTACGCCTTTCTTTAAATATTGAGCCAATCTGGTCGGACCGTGATTATAAGCCTCCAAAGCCAACTCAATACGCCCAAAACGCTTGATCAGTTTATCAAGATAATAAGCTCCGAGAGCGATATTTGAACCGGGATCATACAACGTCGGTTTGCCCTTCCACTCCAATTGCGTTTCTGCTGCAAGGGCCGCGGCTGTTCTGGGACGAATCTGCATCAAACCGAGAGCGCCCCGGTGGGAACGCGCCCAGTTATAAAAAGAACTCTCGGTAACGATGACCGCCGTTAAAAGCAGAGGATCGTAGCCATACTTTTTACTTTCCTGCAAAATCAATTGTGGAATCTTTTTCAGGTTCCCTGGCTTTAATCCGGTTTTATATTTGGCAATGACCTGAACAATCTGCCCCTTAATCCCTTCTTCCATCCGGGATTGCTGCCCTTCCTGAATGATTTGATTGCGCTGGGAAACGTAATCTTCGAAATCACCCGCCGCAATAAAATAAGGAGAAACACCGGCAAGGGGATGAGGGGTCTCGCCAACATAAAACCCCAAGGCCAGGAAGGCCAAAAACGTAGACATTATCGTACTGGAACGAAGTGAGAAATTCATCGGTCGATCTTTCTTGAAGAAAGCAAAGGCAATTCATTAAGCGCAAAAAACGCCAACGCATTAATGATACTATATCGTTAAAGCCAAGCGGATAAATGATTTCAGCGGGTCGATTATAAAAGACCCCTTGCCGCTTGTCAATGCACTACTCAATGAGAAATCAAGGGGTTATCTTGCGCCCCAATGTCACTTTTTTCAATGATTTTGTTGATATATCAAAATCAAATGGAATATAATACGTTTTTGCCCTAACCTTTTAAGAAACAATTCCTTATGAAAATTGTTTGTCCCGATTGTCAAGCGGCTTACGAGGTTTCCCTTCCCGAGTCCCCTCAGAAAGACATATCGGCAAAATGTGCGGTTTGTAAAAGCATATTTTCCATAAAAAAAGTGACTTCCGCCAGTGAAAAACACGCCAATGGAGCCATGTCAGGCCCCCCCCTGGCGCAAATTGACTCAGATATCGATTCAAACCACCCGGAAGACAATTTTCTTTCCGGGCTGCAGGACAGCTCCGACAATTCCCCATCCGATCAGGAAACCCTGCCCTCTTATGATGAGAAAAATCTCGACAACTACCTGGACCAACTTTTAGAAGAAGAGCTTGCAGAAGAGTCTCCCATCGAATCGTTTGAAAACTCGCATGAAGAACAAGCCAACGGATCTTCGCGTCCTGACCTGCCTGCCGATGAAGATTTGGACAGTCTGCTTGACTCTCTGATTAACCAGGAAATAAATTCTTCTGCCCCTGAGACCTCAGAAACCCAGACTACCGATTCGGAAGCCGGAGATCACGATCTGGACAATCTCTTGGATGAAATGCTCACGGAGGAAACCGATACCGAGAATGCAATCGATGCTGGCGATGATTTGAACGAAATAGACGCCACCGACACAGCCGAAACGGATTTGCTCTTTAATGAAAACGGCGAGATTGATCAGGATTACCCTGAACCTCTGGAGGAGGCCGATTCCAAAATCGAAGCCCCTGAGCTGGAAACCGAGGCCTCTCAAGATCAGGAAGAGCTTGTCTCAGAAAAGGAAATAGTCGACCAGGAAACTCCCGTAGTCGAACCGGAAGCGGAAAAGAGCGATGAAGACCTGTGGGCCGAAGCCTTTGCCGACCAACAGGCGACAGAAGAAAGCACCGGAGACGAAGCCACAGAAGACTCCACTGGCGAAACTGCCGAAGAAACGGCGGAGGCGACCGCCGAACCGGAAGCAGAGAAAAGTGACGAAGATCTGTGGGCCGAAGCCTTTGCCGATCAGCAGACGACGGAAGAAAACGCCGGAGATGAAAACACGGAAGATGCCGTTGCTGAAACCGCCGAAGAAACGGCGGAGGCGACCGCCGCCGCCGAACCGGAAGCAGAGAAAAGCGACGAAGACCTGTGGGCCGAGGCCTTTGCCGATCAGCAGGCAACCGAAGAAAACGCCGGAGATGAAAACACGGAAGATGCCGTTGCTGAAACCGCCGAAGAAACGGCGGAGGCGCCCGCCGCCGCAGAGCCGGAAGCAGAAAAAAGCGATGATGACCTGTGGGCCGAGGCCTTTGCCGATCAACAGGCGACCGAAGAAAATGCCGGAGACGAAGCCACAGAAGACACCGCAGCCGAAACTGTCGAAGAAACAGCTGAGGAATCACCTGAAGAAGCGCCTACCGAAGAAGAAAATACCGAGCCATCTTCTGAGGATGAGCCTGATGACGAATTGTCTGAACCTGAAGACATACCGGATGAAGATATCGAAAGCTTGGAAATGCCAGAGGAGGACCCGGCTGAGTGGGAGGATTTAGAGGATCAATACGATGAATACGGAGACGACGACCAGGAGGAGTATCCCCCGCCCAAAAAGAAAAAATTCGCTTTCGCTCTCCCCACGACTCGCACCGGAAAACTCATCATGGGAGGCAGCGTTCTGGCTCTCTTATTAACCGGAGGCGGAGTTTATTTTGCGTTGCAAACGTTAGCGCCGCCCGAATTGACGCAAATGGGAAAATCAGAATCCGTGATCCCCGAAGGCTTAACGCCAACTCCCAGCACAGGTGAACCCAGCCCGCAACAAATATCGGGAAGTGAAACACAAACAACGCCGCCGGAATCAGCGCCTGCACCAGTGCCCGGAGCGGAACCGGGCGCAAACCCAGACCTGGCCAGAGAACTGGCAGAAGCCAATAAAGGCCAAGGCGTGGAAGTGGGAACCGAAATAGAAATTTCCAAAGGACTGGAAGCGGCTTTGGCGCCAGGCACCCAGGTGGTTCAACTAGACGCCATCATGCCTGTGGCCTACAATGTGAACGATATTCGCGTTTTGAGTTTCAGCGTGGAAATGGAAATGTCGGATGAGGAAAGCGTCCAGGTGGTGCAAAATGCGCTTCCGGTATTTGAAAAAATAACCATCCAAACCGTCGATAAACTTCTGGAAAAGAAATTTTTTAACGACATCCTTTACGTTCAGGAAAAACTGCAAAAAAATCTGCAAAACAATTACAACAAAACTCTGGAAGGTGGAGGGCGGGTGAAAAAGGTCAAGTTCAAGGATTTTTTGATTCAATAACTGCTAAACTGCCAACCTCACGCCTCCCCTTCCTTGCTTTCCACTTCAATCTCCGTCAGCATTTCTTTTATTTTCCACAGCAATTGTGGAATCCCCTCACCTGTGACCGAAGAGATGGAAAGCAGGACAGGATTCAACTCCCTCAACCGATCTTCATAGGACGAAAACTTTTCCTGGGCATCCGGGTGATCCACTTTGCTCGCCACCAGAATCTGCGGTTTGTCAAAAAGCCTGGGGCTGAAACTTTTCAACTCATTCTGTAAAAGATGATAATCGGAAACCGGGTCTCTCGAATGGCTTTCGGAAAAATCGAGAAGGTGCACCAACAGCCGCGAACGCTCGATATGCTTGAGGAAACGAATTCCCAAGCCTTTGCCCGCATGCGCACCTTCGATGAGTCCCGGAATATCCGCCGCCACAAAGGTCTGATAATCGTCCACACGCACCACGCCCAATTGAGGAACCAGCGTCGTGAAAGGATAATCGGCGATCTTCGGACGGGCGTTGGAGATTTTGGAAATGAGGGTGGATTTCCCGGCATTGGGGAAACCGATAATGGCCACATCGGCAAGCAGCTTTAATTCTAGAAACAGGCTTCTTCTTTCTCCCGGTGCTCCCTTGGTAAACTTGCGGGGCGCGCGGTTGATCGACGATTTGAAGCGGATGTTGCCAGCGCCTCCCCTGCCCCCCTCGGCCACAATGAATCTCTGATACGGTTCCTTGAGATCCACCAGAAGCTCTCCGCTATCCGCATCCTTGACCAGGGTTCCTATGGGAACTTTGATGACGCTCTCCTTGCCGCTTCTGCCTGTCATTTGCTTGCCGCGGCCCGGGTTCCCGTGCTCGGCCTGATAGAGCTGTTGGTAGCGTAAATCGATGAGCGACGTCAGGTTGACATCGGTTTCCAAAACAACATCGGCGCCTTTACCGCCGTCGCCGCCGTCCGGACCGCCCAAGGGAACAAACTTTTCCCTGCGGAAGCTGGAACATCCGTCGCCGCCGTTTCCGGCTTGAACTTTAATGGTGACCTGATCGACAAACATGAGAAGATTTAAAGACAAGAAGAATGACAGGAATCAGCTTTCACCCCTTAAGGGGTAAAATTTTCTAACGCCGAAAAAAAAAGAAGGCCTGGCCCGGTCACGGGCAGGCCTGCTGCAAAAAACCTATTTGTATGAGTCGGAAAACTATTCGGCGGAGGCGGAATAGACGCTGACTTTTTTCTTTTTGCGGGTCAAGTGTTCAAACTGAACCACACCAGGGATTTTGGAGTAAATAGTGTAGTCGCCGCCCAAACCAACATTTTTGCCTGGGTGGATGTGGGTGCCCCGCTGACGCACCAGAATTTCGCCTGCTTTCACCACCTGGCCGCCGTAACGTTTCACGCCCAACCGCTTGCCGACGCTGTCCCGACCGTTTGAAGTGCTGCCCTGCCCTTTTTTATGTGCCATAGTGTTTTCCTACTTCTTTGCGATATCGATTATTTTAAGCCGGGTATACGATTGCCGATGCCCATTTTTGCGCCGGTAATTTTTACGCCGCCGTTTTTTGAATACAATAATTTTTTTGCCTCTCAATTGTGAATCGACTTCACAGGTCACCGAACAGCCTTCCAGAAACGGCGTTCCCGCCTGAATTTCAGCCCCTTCACCGATCATTAAAACTTTATCCAGCGTCAGGGTTTCGCCCTCATTCTGGTCGAGTTTTTCGACCTGGATGACATCGCCTTTGGATACTTTGTATTGTTTCCCACCAGTTGCAACCACTGCAAACATTGTATAAAACTCCCAAAATCTAATAACGATTGAATTACCAATAAAATAAGCCAAGTGGGTCGAGCTAAAATAAGGGGGGCGACCGCGAGGGCAAAGAGGCATCTTAGTTAATTTATTTGATCTTGTCAAGAAATTCAATAAAAGCTCCGCCGGGAGAAAAATTCCATCTCCCATATAGCCCCGTAGAACGGAATTGAGGGCCAGCAAACTCACTGCCAGCGGATGGGATTTCATATATACTTGATTTTATTGCTCAAAGTGATATAAAGGGACCCTCTCATCAACCAAACCGCGCTGCCACCGGAGTTTATGTCTCTTCAAGACAAGAAAAAATGGAATCAAAAGTATCGGGATGCGGAATACATTTCCGGTAAGGAACCGTGTGAATGGCTGACAGACAATGCGGACCTGTTGACCGGCAAGGGCAAGGCCCTGGATCTTGCCACTGGCGAAGGGCGTAATGCCGTCTACGCCGCCTCTCTCGGATACGACGTTTTGGCTGTCGATGTTTCCGATATTGGCATCAAAAAAGCCAAGGCGCTTGCCCTGGAAAAAAAATTGAACATTAATGCCCTGGTTGCCGATCTGGATGATTATGAGTTTGATAAAGACACCTTTGATCTGGTGATGTGTTTTAATTT
The DNA here is from genome assembly GCA_029261515.1 of Nitrospinaceae bacterium. Lineage (GTDB taxonomy): Bacteria > Nitrospinota > Nitrospinia > Nitrospinales > VA-1 > JAJDBE01. The sequence continues at coordinate 14,289 of JAJDBE010000166.1, forward strand.
TCTGGAGCGAAAATTATTTCCCAAAATCCGCCAGAGTCTGAAACCAGGAGGTCTGATTTTCTACGAAACGTTCACGCTGGATTATCTGAAATACAGTGGGTTCAAAAAGGAATGGGTACTGGGATATAATGAATTATTGAACGTGTTTCAGAATTTCCGCATTTTAAGATACCGGGAAGTGGACCGCGATGAAAAAGGATTTGCCTCCCTGGTTGCCCGCAAAAAGGAATCATAACGATACATGTTGTCACGACCCGCATCGACTTTTCTAAAACATCGCCGGATCGCGTTGCCGTTCGTACTGTCTGTCCTGTTTGTCCTTGGCTGCGGCACCACCAAAGAAAAGAAGCTGGAAAAAGAGACCTTCACTTTAACCTATCGCCATAAATCTCAGTCGGGGCCGGAAATCGAAAAGTTGAAAATGAATCACCCAGTCAAAATTTCCGAGGACGAATTCAAAAATCATCTTCTTTCCCTGCAATACGAAGAGCTTTCCCTGCTGGGAAAAAAGAAATACGTTTTTTCTCATAAAGATTTAAATGAAATCACCCGCACCCTGACCAAGGGCGTGAATCACCTGGCGCCCGAAAACATTCTCATCGTGGAACTGGAGACTTCGAGAGGAACCACCCTTGGAGAAATTTTTGCCAGCGGCAACAAACTCAATTTCAGATTCTTATCCGTCAAAGGCAGCGAATTTTCCGGCAACTCGTTTTCCGGCTGGGGGGGGTCCACCTGGCGGCTGGTTCCGGTCGACGGGCAACGCTATCACGTGACCAAGAGAATCCTCGGCACCAGCACTCAGGAAAACTGGATCGTCGCCGAAATGCTTCTGCCGCAAAAATCCCGCCGACTGGGCAGAAACAAAAACAAGGAAGAGACGAAACCCGCGTCACCGCCTCCCCCCGCATCCAGCCGGCCATCAGTACCAGCGGGAGACAATGTGGAATTGGAAAAGAAACTGAAGTTCCTTAAAGACCTGCGCGAGAAGAATTTAATCGACGACGAAGAATACGAGCGCAAACAGAAGGAACTGCTCGACAGCTACCTGTAAAGGTCTCATCCCTTCTTTTTTTTCTCTGCCTCATTCCAGAGAATTTCATCAATCTTATCCATCAGGTCATTGCGTTCCTGATTGGTGGCGTCGATCTTGCGTTTGATCTGAACGATTTTCGCATCCGGGAGATCGGTCCGGCGCACTTCATCTTCCAGATGCCAGCAACGGATATTGGTCATCGCCAGCTCGCTGACGGCCAGCCCCAGCGCCTTGATGGCATCGGTGGACCGGACGTTCTTATTGTCATACAATTTTACTTTTTCATCGCGGATTTTGACCTTGCCCTCTAAAGCCAAAGCAAAGTAACCGTTGATCTCATCCATCAAATCCTGACTTTGTTTTAACACCAGTTCGCGTTTGGCTTCGAGTTCCTTTCTTTTGGGATCGGACCCGTTGCTTTGTTCGAGGATTTCATCCAGATGCCAAAGCCTGAGGTTTTTGATGGAAAGTTTATCGACCAGACTGCCAAGGGTTTCCGCCATAGTTACCTTTCTCCAAAAAATTTTTAATGTGGCCGCCGTCAGCGTTTGCGGATGCAGTAGATGCCGTCGCGAACGGTGAGCATGACAGGCTCAACGCGGCTGTCCTGTCGTATGGTTTGGTTGAATTTATGAATGGCCTTATCGCTGGAATCAATCGGGTTCAAAACTCTGCCGCTCCACAACACGTTGTCCGCCACGATCAATCCCCCCTGCCGCATCAAAGGCAGAATGGCTTCATAATAATTGAGGTAGTTTTCCTTATCCGCATCGATAAACGCCATATCGAAAGGACCGGGCAGGGCCTTCAGGCTTTCCAGTGCCGGGCCTTCCAGCAGGGTGATTTTATGGCCATGCCCGCTCTTGGCAAAATATTTTCTGGCAAACGCGATGGCGACAGGATCGACATCGCACGTGACGAGAGTCCCGTCTGCCGGCAAGGCTTCCGCCATGGAGAGCGTGCCGTAGCCGCCGAAGGTGCCGATTTCAAGAATCCGCTTGGCCCCAATCAGTTGCGCCAGAAGTTTCAGAAAGCGGCCCTCGATACGCCCGGTGGTCATCTGCGGAATTTCCAATGTCTCGTAAGTTTCTTTTTCCAGTGCTTCCAGGAGAGGGTTTTCCGCCTCGGTGTGTTCGTAAGCGTAGTTTTCAATGTCTTCAGAGATAAAATCCATTCAGGGTTCCTCAAAATTTCCGGTTAATCAATACGCGACAATATTTTCGTCCAGTTTCCGCCAGCAATACCAGGTCCCCACCGTTTGCAAAGGATGCCATTTTTTACCGACGGAAAGAATTCTTTTTTTATCGGGCATGCTTCGCATGCGGTACAACTGCTTGATCGCGGTTTGCAGTCCGAGATCCGCAACCGGCAAAACATCCATGCGGTTGAGAGAAAAAATCAAAAACATCTCGGCGGTCCACCTGCCGATCCCGTGCACCGAGGTCAATTGTTCAATCACCTCCTCGTTGTTGAGGTAGGATAGCCTGTGCGGACGAATGCTTTTTTCCACGAAATGTTTGCTCAAATCTTTGAGGTAAGCGGTTTTTTGCCGCGACAACCCCACTTGGCGCAAAGTAGCATCCGTTAGAGAACTCACGGTTTCCGCAGTGGGCGAATGGCCGTCAAATAAAAGCCAGAATCTTGCGCTGATGGATCGGGCCGCCTTGGTGGATATCTGCTGAGAAATGATGGATTTGCACAAAACCTGAAAGTACTGCCGGTTTTTCTTGAGCTGAAACGGGCCGATGTCGCGGATAAGTTGGGCCATCACCGGATCACGCTGATCGAAGTGATGGAGAATCTCTGTGCGGCTGGGAATTTTCTGGGACGCCATCAATCCATCTTCCCCAATAGTTGCTTACCAATCCACCTGCAAGGCTCTTAAGCTTTTGAGCTTTTGAGATCCCCGTATCGTGGCGATGGCGTCTTCGCTCAGCTGACTGCCGTACAAGTCCAACGTCCCAAGGTTAGGAAGATGATCACACCCGGCCAGAATCGCCGCCGCCCGGTCATCAAATCCATTGTGCGCCAGGGACAATAAAGTCAAATTGGCAAGCACCTCGCCTTGGCAAAGCGCGGCAAGTCCTTCGACGCCCAATCGGGTTCTGGCGAGAACCAGTTCCTGCAAGTTTTTTAGTGTCGAACTTTGCGCCAGCGCCTTCGCCCCCTCAACGCCCAGAGGATTGTTTTTGAGATAAAGAATCTCGACACCTGCAAACGTCTTGGAGTTTGCCAGCGCTTCGATTCCCAGAGGACCGATGCCATTGCCCTGCAGGTAAAGCGTCCGCACCTGATTCAAGTGAGGAGACGCCGCAAGCGCTTCCGCGCCCCGGTCGGTGATCTTGTTATACCCTAAAGACAGGGACACGATTTTAGACAGGCATTTGGAGCCGGCGATCACTTCCACACCCGCATCGCCAAAACTGTTTTTATCCAACTGGAGAACCTTTACCTTGCCGATCCTGGAGTACTCCATGAGGTCGTGCAATTCTTCCAGGATGAGGTCTTTGTCGTTGAGATCCAGTTTGAATTTGGGTTCTTCGCTGTTCTCGGCATCGGAGAACATTTCCCCTTCCTTAATCACCATCGCCGTATCGTCGCCAGGCTCATCGGCGATCAGCGACATGCTGTTCTCGACCAGGCTTTCAAACAGAGGACTCAACATATTCAGATCCAGGACTTCCTTGTAAAGTTTTCGATGATGGCCGCGGCGACTTCTTTCGCTTTCAGATGCGTCGTGTCGCAGATCATATCTGCAGCAGCCAAGTACTTGGGTTCGCGTTCCGCAAGAATGGCTTTTTGCTCCTCCTCGAACGACAACCCCGGTTTTAAAGGAGGCCGGTTGGCATCATTTTTTATGCGTTTCATAATAGTATTAAAATCGGCCTTTAGAAGCACTGTTTTTCCATTTTTCTTTAAGTGCAAAATATTCTGGTCGTCAAGCACCACCCCGCCGCCGCAGTCGATCACCGCGTCCTTGGCCTGATCGCACGTCTCCTCGACGATACGGGACTCCATCTCTCGAAAACGCGGCCAGCCCTCTTGACTGACGATTTGGGGAATCGGCATTCCCGCCGATCGGGCGATTCTGTCGTCTAACCGAAATAAAGGTCTTTTCAACTTTTGCGCCAGGATCTTGCCGATAACCGATTTTCCGGTTCCCCGATATCCCAGTAAAACAATATTCATGACCAGAACAATCTCTCCACAAATCCTTTAGGAATAAAACTTTATGCGAAACCCTGTATTGTACCGCGAGAATCAGGGTGAGGGATGAATCGCCCTCACCCGATCTTTTTTCTGCAGGGTAAAATATTATCCCGGGGGTTGCAAACGAAACCTTGGCCGTGCAAACGGCCTGAATTATTTAATAAAAAGCCCTCTCAGAGTTTATGGTATAATTTACCCAATCCTAGTGAAGATGTTTCATCTCCGCAAAATAAACCCTTTGCAGAAAGGAATCACCCGTGAAAAACCTGTTCACACTGATCGTTTTGACGGCGGGGATTTTTTTACTGGCCCTTAATCTCGCTTCGGCAGAGGACGACCCTCAAGTCAAAAAGCTTAAAGCATTATGCGAAGAAGGCAATGGAGACGCCTGTTTTCATATTGGGGAACGCTATCGAACTCTGGATAGGGACAATAAAACAGCCGTTGGATATTTCCTCAAAGGTTGCGACGGCGGCCACATAACCGCCTGCACCCATGCGGGGATTTTGACTCAAATGACCGGACAACAATACAGCCCGGCTTGGAAAAAAGCGGCCAAGCTTTATGAGAAGGGTTGTGATAAGGACTCTGACAAAGCCTGTTTTAACCTGGGGTTGTTAAAATATAAAGAAGGCCGGCAAAAGGCCGCAAAAAAATATTGGTCAAAGGCCTGCGATCTGGGAAACCAGGTGGGCTGCAACAATTTGCAGACACTCAATAAGTAGTTTTGATGTGGCTATGAAAAAGGAATTAAACTGGGAAGCCCTCGTCAATGACGGTGAAAACTACGGCGGAATCGACCGCGACTTATCGCCGCAAGAAAAAATCGTTTTCGAAAGTATAAAGGATAAACGGGTTCTGAAAATCCAGGACAGTTACGCCTTTTCCAAGTCCGGGCAGGTCACTTCCGATCACGGGAAAGAACTGGCAACCCTGATCGCCGGTTTTGAACCTGTCAGCCAGATCGCCACTCTGATTCTCACCCACAATCATCTGGGCCCCGAAGGGGTAAAAATCCTGACGGGGTCCAAAATTATACCCAAAATCACCTACCTGCACCTGGGTTCCAACCACTTGGGCGATGAGGGAATTAAGATTATTTCCCAGGCGGAAATGTTTTCCGAAGTCACCACCCTGAACCTGGAATGCAATGGCATCACAGCGGAAGGCGCCAAAGCGCTGGCCGCTTCAGTCTTCACCAAGGTCACCCACCTTAATCTGGTCGATAATCGTGTGGGAGATGAAGGCGCCTTGGCAATCGCTGCTTCAGATGCCCTTGCCAACCTGACCTATCTGCATCTGGGAGGCAACCGGATCAAATCCGCAGAGGCCAAACAGGCGCTGAAAGAATCGTCCAAGCTCACTCATCTCGAAACTTTGAAAGTTTTTTGAAACGACGGGAAGTTTACGGGTCCTCAGGACGCAGAAGTTCCGGCCTGGAAAAGTTGAACAACCCCGGCGTGGTTTCCACCCCTTCCTGCACCATCAACACCTTGAGGTTCTTGAGGGTTTTCGTTTCACAAACCGCTTGCGCCCCTTCAGGGCCAAAATAATTCCGCCCCATATAAAGATGCGTGAGATTCGTCAGGGTGGACGAGTCTCCGAGAGCTTTCGCTCCCTCATCATTAATCAAATTCTGCGAGACACGCAGAAGTTTCAATTTGGCCAGTTTGGGAGCTGACGCCAGGATTTTTGCCGCTTCATCCTTCATTTTGTTGGCAGACAGATTGAGTTCCTCCAGGTGTTCCATCACTTGTCCTTCGGCCATTGCCGCAATCCCCTCGTCATCAATGTAGCCCCGCTCCAACTCCAGTTTCCGGAGGCTCTTCATATTTTCCGTTTCCCCCAGAGCCTTCGCGGTTCCGTTGCCGATTTCATTCCAACCCACATCAAGCGATTCCAGGGCGTTAAAATTGGCCGATTTGACCAACTCGGAAACGGACGCATCGGTGAGTTTGTTGTCGGAGAGAGTCCAGGATTTGAGATTTTTTATAGCCAGGGTGGAAGAACTCGCCGCTTCAAGAATCCCCTTGTCGGTAATAAAATTGATCCCCAGATTCAATTCTTCAAGGTCGACCAGGTTTTCCGACTCCAGAAGGAATTGCATGCCCTCATCAGTGATCTGGTTATCGGACAAATCAAGAATCTTTAATGATTTTGCCTGGTCCGATAAGGAAATAATCTTCGCTTCATCTGTCGCGAGATACTTTCCGTTGAGCCTCAAAACCGAAGCATCACTTTGCAGGGCGGACCGAAGCATCTCTTCCAGCTTTTCGGTCTTCTCTTCAAAGCTCACTTCGTTTTCGTGATACTCCGCCTCTCCGCCGCGAATAATACCCATTCGTTACTCCTCGATGCTGGCTGTTAAAAAATGCGACAAAACGCTGCCGGGTCCTGGCTTTTCATCCAGAATTTACATTCTACCACCAGCGCCCTTAAGTTTCTCACTTCTCCGGGGGCACTACGACGATCAGCTGAGAACCCACCGCCGACACAACTTTAATTCGATCTCATTTTTTCGCTCCCAAGCCAGGGGAAAATAACCGCAAAGGCAAACAAGGCATCCGGGAACCCAAATGCCCATTTTGTCTCAAACTTTCAATGAGTTAAAAGAGTGTCGGGTTTTCTGAACTGATCAGAACTATCGGCACTCTGAATTTTCGATTAAAAAAAATTAATAAGAAGTTAACGGATTTTTAATTTTGGTTATCTAAAATAACTCCTGATTTTCAAACTAAAAGCAGAAACTGCTCTCTTTAAACAACGTACAGGAGGTTGAATTTACGATGGTCATGTTCAAAACCCTGGATATCCGAGGCCTCTCATTTTTCAACGCGTTTCAGGAAACGTCCAAGGCGTTTTCCGACATCAAGAAAAACGGCGCTTTAGAAATCATATCAGACAGACAAAAAAACTTTACCGATGCTTTTAAAACCTGGGCCAAAGTGAAGGGTTATAAAGTTTCGGATATCGACGACGACCACCAGATGGTGCGTCTATTCATCAAAAAAGTGACACCGAATAAAAAGAAATGACCCGATACGGGTTTGAAAGTCAACATCGGGGTCTCTGAACGGAGGTCGGGACAATTCCGCGAGCGCCCCAAGTTTGCCAACTCCCGTCAAGAGAGCCGGTGTTTCATTAGGCCTCACTTCGCTTTCCATCCGATCATTTATTTTCGTTTTCAAACCTTCTTTTAACTATCGCGAATCCCGGTTTTTTTCGTAAATGATCCTTAAACCCTCCAGTGTGAGGAAAGGATCGATGGTGTCGATGGTTTCTGTTTTTTCACTCAGCCAATCGACAATCCCTCCGGTGGCGATCACTTTGGCTTTTTCTCCCAACTCTTCGCGAATCTTTCGCACGATAGAATCAATCACGCCGACAAATCCGTGCACCGCACCCGACTGAATGCTCTCCACAGTGGATCGGCCTATCACCCGTTCCGGAAGGGTCAATTCCACCCTCGGAAGCCGGGCGGCTTTGGCAAACAACGCTTCCATGGAAATCTCCACACCTGGGAAAATGACGCCTCCCAAATACTCGCCTTTCTTAGAAACGGCATCAAAGGTCGTCGCCGTTCCAAAGTCGATGATGATGATAGGACCGCCATATTTCTCGTAAGCGGCGACGGAATTGACAATCCGATCGGCGCCCACCTCCGCCGGATTTCGATACAGAATCGAGATTCCGGTTTTGATGCCCGGCCCCACAATCAAGGGATCGCAGGAGAAATACTTGCGCGCCATTTCTTTCAGGATCGGCGCAAGGGGCGGCACCACACAGGCGATGACGATCTCATCGATGGTTTCGGTCTCGGCCTGGTTCAGCAAGATGAATTCTTTAATCAAGACCCAATATTCGTCTGCCGTCCGGTTGCGTTCCGTTCGAATGCGCCAGTGCGTCAGCAATTTCCCGTTGGAAAACAAGCCAATCACGTTATTGGAGTTGCCAACATCAATCACAAGAAGCATAATGACTCCTTTAATCAGGAAACCAGGCCGTGCCCGCATAAAACGGACGGTAACAGGGGATGCTTCAAAATATCAGACCCTTCTGGGGTTGGCAATGGAGAAAGAGAGGAAAACCGCAACATTTTGCAGCCGTTGCAGGTCTATTTGCCAGCCTTAAGAAATGAAAAGTTAATTCCATTCGCTATTGAGCTTTGCCAGGCGGATATTGGGTTCGATTCATGGATCAATTGATATGCAATTTTGCGACAAGAGAAAGGTGAACGATGGTAGAAGATCGTTTTCATATTGAGATGGAAGATATTTCGGCCTTTCAGATCGAACGATCGGCAGATGACTCTTTTTGGGAGGAGATCCCTTATAACGAACTGATGGAAAAAGTGCTGGCGGATATTCCCGAGGAAAAACTGAAACGATTTCTGGGTGTCGTCCGTAACGGCGGCATGTTCAAGTTCGGAGACTATTTTTATCGCATCAAAGCGGATTGACTGCACACATACCACTTCTTTATTTGAACTCAAGGGGGTTCCGTATAAGGCATGATGAGGTTTAGACCTTGCGGGGCATGGGTGATGGTGACCGGCAGGGTTCCAAAGAAATCTCCATCGGCCTGCACGACCTCGGCTTGCTGGCTGCTTATGAGGACGCGATCCGCAGAATCCACGTGTGTCCAGTGACGCTTGGCATTGCCATCCTTAAATCCTGCAAGGAGGGCGCAAAGCAAGCCCCACCGGGTTTGTTTGGGCAACAGGGAAACGGAAAACCCGGATGCGCTCAAACCCGCTGCGGGAGCCAGCGGAAACCGGGCGCCATAGTAACGGCCATTGGAAACGATGACCCACGCGGCATTGTAATAACAACCATCCACCTCCACCTTCAACTTGGCCGGAGCCTGGCAACACAACTCTTTAAACGCCATGAGCACATAAGCCCCC
>JAJDBE010000167.1 GCA_029261515.1 Nitrospinaceae bacterium
GAATCAGCAAGATCTTTCTCAAACAACTGGGACTGCCGGCAGCTGAACCCGATCTTGACAAGTGGCGGGAGATCAATCAAAAGATCACCAAGCCTCAGGCTGAGGTCGACATTGCCATTGTCGGCAAGTACATCGAATTGAAGGAATCCTACAAAAGCATTGCCGAAGCGTTGATTCACGGGGGCGTTGGCAATAACGCGCGGATCAATTTTCACTGGGTGGACGCCGAGGATATGGAAAACGACGGTGGCACGGAAAAACTGAAAGCCTGCGACGGCATTCTCGTTCCCGGTGGTTTCGGCGAGCGCGGAATAGAAGGAAAAATCAAGGCCGCCCATTTTGCCAGAGTCAACAAGGTCCCGTATTTCGGGATTTGCCTGGGAATGCATTGTGCGGTGATTGAATTTGCCCGTGAGGTTGCCAAACTGAAAAACGCCCACAGCGCCGAATTTTCCAGCACGTCGCCTTATCTGATCATCGACCTCATGCAGGATCAGGTGGCGAACGGGAACAAGGGCGGAACCATGCGCCTCGGGGAATACCCGTGTCAGTTACGCAAAGAATCGAAAGCCTATGAAGCCTATGGAATGCGGGAAATTTACGAACGGCACCGGCACCGTTACGAGTTCAGCAATAAATACCGGATTCAGATGGAAGAGGCGGGAATGAAGATCAGCGGCATTTCGCCGAATGGCAATCTGGTGGAGATCATCGAACTGGAGGATCATCCCTGGTTTCTGGCCGGGCAGTTCCACCCGGAATTCAAATCATCGCCGATGTCGCCGCATCCGCTGTTTAAAAACTTTGTCGCCTCGTCGATCGAGTACCGCAAGCAGAATCACAAGCCTCCGGCAGACTGAGCGACCCTTTGTTTTCATGACATGCCCCGGATCAAATCCAGTTTGCCGATGATGCCCACCAGTTTCCCATCTTCCACAACAGGCAGGGTGTGGATGTCTTTTTCCGCCATAATGGAAGCGATTTCTCCCAATGCGGTCTCCTGGGTCACAGTAACCGCGTTGGAACTATAAATATCTTCCACTTTGGTTCCGGTGAGTTTTTTGACATCGGCCTCGAATTTTTTTTCACTTTCCAGGAATAGCACCGCGTCGAACAAGGTGATGACTGTCGGAATGTGCAGGCTTTTGTTTTGCTCGATCAAATCGCCCTGCGTCACCATGCCGACGACCTCATTGTCATCGTCCACCACGGGAATGCCATTGACCCTGTGTTCGATGAACAATCGGGACAATTCACTGATGGAAGTGTCCTTTTTGACGGTCATTACTTCCCTGGTCATGATGTCTTTTGCAGTCAGCATTGTTTACTCCTGGTTACCGCAGCTTTGAAGCCGTTGTCGTGATATTGGAACTTCCTTGATTATAACGTAAATTGGCTGCCGTCTTCTGGATTTTGTTGCCTGCCGGAAATGGTTGTTTGAAAACGGAGCTAAGCCGGGCGGCCAATCGGAGCAATGGGTCCGGCAAGGTGAAGGCGGTTTCTTTCTGCAATTTCTGCCCCAGATAAATCCCCAAAACCAATAAAATTGCGTTCGGTATCCAGACCGACAGGTAGGGATTGAGGATACCCAGGCGGCCCAGATCCTGAGTTGTGATGAGACAGAAGTAATAGGTAAGAATGGTGCCGAGGGATACGGCAAAACTCCCGGATTTTCCGGCGGATTTGAACTGCAGGCCGAGAGGAATCCCCACCAGGCCGAACACCAGGCAGGCAAAAGGAATGGAAAACTTTTTGCTGAGTTCCACCGCAGGTCCCGAATATTTCAGTCCCTTTTGTTTGAACTCCTGAATTTTATGCACCAGTTCGCGGGGAGACAGTTCCCGGTTGCCGACAAAGGCTTTTTTATCCAGCCGCAAAGGACTGGGAAGGGTCAGAGTCAAATCGTAACCATCAAAATTGACGGTTTGGTAATTTCCCAAGGCCGCATGCGATTCGTGAATGGTGCCGTTTTTCAATCGCAGATGGACGACTGGAGAATCCGGAATGCGTTTGAAAATTCCTTCCTGTGCTGAAATCACCTGCGACAACCCAGGAGTCCTGGAGTTCTCGATGAAGATTTTTTTGAAATGAGACGCTTCCTTTTTTTCTCCGACCAGGAGCGTCAGATTGTCGAAGTGGGTATTGAAAACGTTCGGCTGGATTTCAAAATGATGGCGTTTTTGAATGTGGTCGAATATCAGTTCTTTATAGGATTGGTTTCCCCACGGCAAAGCGTACAAAATAATGGCGTTTGCGATCAGGTAAGCCAGGCAGGAGAACAGGGCGACCGGCTGCAGGAGGCGGAGAAAACTCCATTTGGCGACTTGCATGGCGGTCCACTCGTTGCTGGCGGAAAACTGGTTGCAGACCACGACCACGGCCACGAGCACGCTCATGGGGACGGTCACTGCCAGATACGCCGGAGAGAGATAAACCACCAGCCGCATCAGATCGAAAAGGGACACGCCCTGGCTGACCAGCATTTCGGTCATCAGCAAAAACTTGTCCAGATACAGGAGCAGGGTGATGCCTCCGGCGCTGATCAAAAATATTTTCAGCAATTCAGTGAAAATGTATCTGTCGAGAGTATTCATTCCAATTGTCAGGGTACTTTTGCCGTGAAAGTCTGTGTTCCTGTGCTAATATCTTTTCGGTTCATCGGCCCTTAATCTGACCTTAAACTTGGTGCGAAATCCTTTTTCGAGCATAAAATGAATTCATTTTCCAACGTGACTGGAAGACGACTGCCGGACTGGGTCAAAGTTTCCCTGCCCAAAACGGAAAACTACCTCCGCCTGAAATCCCTGGTGCGCCAATATGCGCTGAATACGGTGTGCGAATCCGCTTCCTGCCCCAATATCGGCGAATGCTGGGATGCGGGAACCCTGACGATCATGATTCTCGGCGGCACCTGCACGCGGGCCTGCCGGTTTTGCGATGTCCCAACAGGGAATCTGCAACCTCCACGCGCTGAAGAATCGGAAGAGGTGGCGGTGATGCTCTCGCATTTGAATTTGCGTTATACCGTCATCACCTCGGTGGATCGGGATGACTTGGAAGACGGCGGTTCCCGCCATTGGGCGGAAACCATCCGGCAAGTGAGAGCAAAATGCCCCGGCATGAAAGTGGAAGCGTTGATTCCTGACTTTCGCGGCGATCCCCGCTGGATAGGCGAGGTGTGCGAAGCCGGTCCCGATGTTCTGTCGCACAATCTGGAGACGGTGCGTTCGCTTCAGGCCTCGGTGCGCCCGCAGTGCCGCTATCAGTGGTCGCTGGATACGCTTTCTATCGCCCGCAACAAATTCGGGCTGATTAGCAAAAGCAGTCTCATGCTGGGGTTGGGCGAAACGAAAGCGGAAGTCATTCAAGCCATGCGCGATCTCGTGGACGTGGGATGCCGGATTCTTTCTCTCGGTCAGTATTTGCGGCCTTCACGCCAGCATCTGGAAGTGGTGGAATACATCCGCCCTGAAATGTTTGCAGAGTACAAGGAGATTGGCGAATCTCTGGGACTGGAGCACGTGGAGGCGGGGCCATTGGTGCGAAGTTCCTATCATGCGGACCGGCAGGCCGCCGCGTTGAAGAGAAGCTAACAGGTTGCGGATAAAGTAGCTTTGCCGTTTCTGGCATCCCCCTTCGACAGGCTCAGGGTGACGGAACTTCTTAAAATTGATGTCGTGGTGAGCTTGTCGAACCTGACAGACAAGAGCATTTGTTTTTTGCGAAATTTATCAGCAACCTGCTTAAGTTTTTTTATGCCACGGGGACTTTCTCCGGCATAAAGTTTGCTTTACTCTATAACAGCTAACGGGAACGTCAAAGTTTCAACGGTACTTGAATGGTCGATATCTATTCAATAAGCGCCGACGGGATTGAAAAGAGCGGGGGAAAAGCTTCCCAAGGAGGGGGCTCCCAAGAGCGGGACGCTTTTGCCTTTCGCTCTGCTCTCGTGGAAGCTCAGCTCAAAATGTTCTCGCCCTGGCTTCAGCCCAACGCCAATTCCGCCGAGCAGATTGATTTATTCAAAGAATACCGCATCATCCTCGATCAGGTCCGTCAACAGCAGGGATCAAAAAATCCACCATTGACCCCACCGCTCGCTGTAAACCCTCAATTAGTCGCCAAATCGTATGAAGTGGAAGCGGCGCGGATTCTGCTGGATGGGAATATCGGGCAAACAGCCAATTCGCCGTTAGCGTCGTTGCCCGGTCTGGCCTCGTTGATAGGCAATGGCCGCGGCGTTCCGGGAAACCTGTTCCAGCAGCTGATTCAGATGGAGTCGGGATTCAATCCCGATGCCGTGGGCTCGCGCGGCGGTCTGGGCTTGGGGCAGTTGCTGCCGCAAACGGCGGGGCAACTGGGCTTGAGAGTCGGGGAAGACAGGCTGGAAGGGTCGGTGTGGCACCCGGCATCCAACCTGGACGCGTCGGCCCGTTATCTGCGGTCGCTGTACGATCAGTTCGTTGGCCAGGGAGTTTCACCCAATGAAGCCTGGAAATTTTCTACCGGCGCTTACAATGCAGGGCCTGAAAATATCAACCGGGCGATGCAGCGCACCGACGCAAATACTCGTGCGGAATGGGATCAGGTGGCGCGGGAGCTATCCAAAATCATCGGGCCGTCCGCCAGAGAAGTCGTCGAATACGTGAAGCGTTTGCAGTAAACGCAGAGAGTCATTTGCGATTGAGGTTCTCTGATCTATC
>JAJDBE010000168.1 GCA_029261515.1 Nitrospinaceae bacterium
GTGTCTTTATTCATTGGCGGCACGCTCACCGCGACCAGTATTGGAGTCACCGTACGTGTTCTCGCCGATTTAAAACGTCAAAACACACATGAGGGGCAAATAATACTGGGAGCGCGGTTCTCGACGACGTTTTAGGAATCGCCCTTTTAGCGTTGCTATACGAGTTCTCCATTGGCGGCGGCGTGAACCTGAACAATGCCGCCAGAGTGATAATGTTCGTAGGGGCTTTCTTTTTCCTGGGGCCCATTGCGGCCAAACTTTTACCCACTATCATCAAGTATTTTGAGAAGTGAGTGAGAACCCGGGCCTTATTCCCACCATGGTCGTCTCTCTGGTGCTGTTTTTCGCCTGGCTAGCTCACTCGATGGGTGCGCTGGAGTTACTTGGTGGTTTTGCCGCAGGTCTGGCCCTATCGAGACGCTTTTTCCTGCCATTCGGCGCACTCCTGCATGCGGACTCTTCATTCGCCGAAACCATTTTCTTTGACCATTTTGGCAAAATTTTTATTCGTTTGGAAAAGAGGTTTTCTGTTTAAACGCGATCACCTATAGGCACATCAAATTGCATGGAAAGTCGTTCCGATTGAGCGAACCGTTTTTCGAGACAAGAGTCAGGGGGTGTAATGTTATGAGGAATGTAGGTATTCAAGGAGAGCCTGTCAACACCTGTATGGCAAGATGGGCGTAACTTATTGATACGAAGCGGGAACAAATTTTGGCTGCACCTTAGCAGTTTACAAGAGAGTAATTGTATAGCATTGGTCCTCCCGTTCTACTCTTGCACGAATCAGATAAGGCCTACGGCCATAGGGAAACAGCCCGGACATCTGAATAGATGCGTCCTATGATTTAATAGCCATAGCTTTTTTGTTGGCTCTCATGGGCCGATTTCGATTTTTCATAAGAAGTAGATTTGCTGTTTGTGCTGGTGCAGCTGGAAATTCCTACAGATAGTGTCACTAGAAAACTTGTTGCTAGTGCTAATCGAATAAACTGTTTCATGGTAATCTCCTGATTTTATGAAGAACGTTATTAATTGGAGTTGCGGGAGAACAATGGTTCCCAAAAATCAAACCCGCTGAGTTTCAAGCGAACAAATTTTCCCTGCGCTTTTTTCAACATTTCCGCCACATCGTTGTCTTCCAGTATCCGATAAATATCAGTCACAGGTGTTTCTTCTAAAAATTCATTTACGGCCAACACGGAATGAATGCTTCCCTCATCCTCAACTTTGATCAAAAATCCAAAGGAAATTTCATCGTCAAAAAAGGCGAATCGCTTAGCCTCACTGATCGTTCTGCGGATGAATTTATTTTTGAGATATCTTCGAATGCTCTCTACATTCTTCGCCGTTTTCGTCAGGCTCAGCATCATTCATTGCCTCCGGAAGTTTTTATTTTGGCTGATTTGTCCTTCTAACTTAGTATGGATTTCAATAGGATCTAAGCGTATTGATCACATTTCGTTGTGATGTGGCCGACATCTCGGTGTTCCGGCGGCGGGGCTAAAACTTGAACCGGACTCCAAAATTTAGTGTATGTGAAAGAAATTCACTGTCGAAATTTGCGCCCGTAACGGAATTGGTGAATTCTGGGTCCGAGGTGCCAAAATAACTGTAATCCGCGAGAAGGTCGATCGAGGGACTCATGTGGTAAGCGGCTCCCAGAGCAAATTTAAAGGCAAATTCCGTGTCCTCATCGTCTGAATTTATGATCCCGGCGCTGGCGACGTTATTGGCGTTGATGGTGGCAATCCCAAGGCCCGCTCCGAGGTAAGGCGTTACGAGTGAGGAATTCTCGAAATCATAGAAAACGTTTAAAAGATAGCTCAGGGCAGAAAAATCTCCCGTCGAGGCCGCGGGAACTCCAAGGGTCTGCAGTTCGTCGATGTCATTTTCCTTATAGGAGATTTCAAATTCCGCTCGGAATTTCCCCCAATCGTACCCCAGGGCGACGCCTGTATTGAAGCCGGCTTCATACTCCGAGTTGATGTCGGCAAAGCCCGGCGACGTGTTATCTGCATCTTCGAGAAAGCCCAGTCCAATCAAACCTGTAAAGTACAATTTCCTGGGATCATCGTTTTCCTGTGCATGAGCAATGCCCAGGTGAGCAATTAATGCAAAGAGCACAATCAGGAGAGGGAGAGCAGTTTTAGGCGTGTCCTTGCCCTGAAGCATGATGACCTCCTCTGGTGAGTTTGCAGATATCTGAATTAGATACCTATTAACTTAATCCATTTCGCTTGGATTAACAGAGGAACGCATCACAATTCACTGTGACCTTTATGACATTTTTGGAGTGTAAGTAAGAATTGTGCTGGGGCAGGGGAGTGTCCCGATTGAGAGTCATCCGGCTATTTACGAGGCGTCAGTCAGACGGCGTGGATGATGGCATCCTGAAACAGGCATCTCTATACAGAATCGGTCATGGCAGTTTGCAATTGCTTTATTTCCGCCAGTTCCTTATTGCGGACCGCCAGTTTGTAGTAGGCATCGTCTAATTCCTTGAGGTCGCCGATGAACCTTTTGGTGATGGTCTTCAAAAAGGACATCAGAATGTCGGCATTGGGGGCAAAGTAGCGCTGGAAATGTTCCCTAGTGATCTCTATTAAAGTGGTTCCCTCGACAGAGCGAATGGTTGCCGAACGCGGGGCGGATTCAATCAAGCTCAATTCACCCAGAAAATCTCCCGCACCTCTCAAACTGATGACTTTGTGCTCTTTATAGATAAAAACCTCACCTGTCAGGATCACATACATGGTGTTGCCAAGTTCCTGATCGTTGAACAGAACCTCGTCGGCTTTTAAGTGAATTTCCCTGCAATCTTGAATCAGCCGTGCAAGGTCTGCCTCAGGCAATGGTTTCAAAAAATCGATTTTTTTCAAAATTTGCAGATATTTTTGGGAATTCATTGTGATTTTTATCCTCTGCCAGGGTCCAGTTTCAATTCCCCCCGAATCGGGCCAAATTTGGTGGGTTATTTTATTCAGGCTAACCGAATGTACCGGGAATATCAATGAGAATGATATTTTAAATTATTGATTAATTTGACTATACTCTGGTTCAGAGTTGCTCCGGAGGGAATAACATGCGATTTGCCCGAGCTTTCAGGGATGTGTGGAAGGGAGGATTCGAATCTATTATTTATAAGATTGATCTCAATTTGCGGTAATTGCCGGGCAGGGATACAATAGGGGCCAACCCATCTTTGAAAATGAAGGATTTGCCATTTTGGGATTAATTGGGGGGCCAGCCATGATTCCCACTCGAATACTTGGAAGAACCGGTGAACGTATTTCCGTTCTTGGCTTTGGCACGGCGCCTGCCGGGACGCGGTTGAATTTACGGCAGGCGGTGAAACTGTATGAGGAAGCCTTTGATCTTGGAGTGAACTATTTTGACACGGCTCCGGATTTCGCCGGTTACGGTAAGGCACAAGAGCAGTTGAGTTATTTTTTAAGAGACCGGCGAAAGAAGGTGTTCCTCGTTACTAAGTGCTTTGAGCCCCAGGGCGACAAGGCCTTGCGCCTGCTTGAAAATAACCTGCGCCAGTTGAAGACCGATTACGCGGATTTGGTCTTTGTCCACAGTGTGGGAAACGACAAGATGGACCCCAAGGTCGTGTTTGGGCGCAACGGGTGTCTGGCCGGTTTGATGCGAGCCAAGGCCAAGGGGCTGGCGCGATTTGTCGGATTGTCGGGACACAATAGGCCGGAGCGATTTGTGGATGCGCTCAAAAATTTTGATGTGGATGTTTTGCTCAACGTGGTCAACTTTGCCGATCAGCACACTTATAACTTCGAACAAAACGTCTGGCCGCTTGCGGTCAAAAAACGCGTGGGTCTGATTGCCATGAAGGTCTATGGCGGCCAGCTTTCCAATCAGGGAAGAAGCCTGAGCCACACTCTCATGCCGCGTCCTCATTTGAACGCGGCTTTCCGCTATGCTTTAAGCCAGCCGGCGGTAGGGTCCGCGGTGATTGGAATGGCAACCTCTGAAGAGTTACGCCTCAACGCCCAATGGGCAAAAAACTTCAAGCCCCTGACCGCCAGAGAAATGGCGCAACTTCGTGAAGCAGGCAAGAAACTGGCCATCGAATGGGGACCTCATTTTGGCTCTGTTAAATAGGATGGCAATGTCCATAAAAACTTTAAGGATGAACCTCGGCGGATGTTTCGCTCGATGGTTTTTCACAGGGCAGAGTTTTCAATAGTTCGATTAAGTCGGCATCACAGCGGTTGATTTTTACAGAAACCACTGTATGAATTTTCCCTTTATTCAGTACGCGAAAATGTGTGCGGCGCGTTTTTTTGGCCAGTAATTCCGGCCAGACTTTTCCCTTGAAGAAAATAGTGTTCCCCTTAATCTCGACTGAATAGTTATCTGGTTCGTCCAACTCTACTGAAAACGGGGCTTTTATATTTTTTGCATTTATGGAATAAGTTTGGAACGCGCACATGCTGAGGGTTGTGTAAGATTTCACCAGAAAAGATCTGACATATGCGATCAGAGCATTTACCTGGGAGTCGGAAAAATTCTTGAAGGCAGGCATGGCCGTGTCCTGCAATCCATTTTTGATGGCCTGTTCCATACGGATGGTGGGCATCCGTTTCATTTCCTCGTAATCCTGGAAGTTGCGTGGTTTATTATCCAGACCTTTGGCTACGGGGCCGTCTCCCCGTCCTTGTTCTCCGTGGCAATGGACACAGCCATGTTCCTGGTATAAAGCCCGGCCTTCTTCAACCGTGAGAGCTTCAGGAAGGGTGGCGGACTTCTGTGTGGGCGCCGCCGCAAATGCCAGTGAAGGGACGAATAGAAACAAAAATATCAGTGATTTCATTTTTTCCTTTTTTAGAAATATTTGATTGTTCCTTAAAATTTTAAACTAGGATTTCTCTTTATCATAGCTAATAATAGGGCCAATGAGTTGGAGATTCGGTGTCTCATGGTAAGAAACAGCGGACTGCGAACGATATTCATCATCTTCTGGGTGATCGGATCTATTTTCTGGATGCTGATTGGCGCGTTAGATGGAAACTTTGTCCGCAGTCTGATTTATATCGGTATCGGATGGGTCATCATTCTGACCTACTTGAGCGTCATGGATTCGAGAAGTGAGAAAGAAGAGGAGTGAAACGTTTCACCCCCATTCAGGAGAGATGATTTCTGGATTCCTTCTGATTAATCTAAAACTTTTCCCATTTCCAGCGCCACCCGCCGCAAAACCCCCGGTGTGTCCGTCACAATTCCATCGACACCCAGATTAATCAGGCATCTTATTTTTTTCTCATCATTAAACGTCCAGCTGATAATCTTGATATATTGGGAAGTGCTTTTCTTGTAATTATCCCGGATTGCAAAGTCCAGAGTCAGTATATAACGGTAGACCAGCCACGGGTCCGGAGTTGGGGAACGGGTATGAATCAGGTTCCCCAGGCTCGCGTAACTGTTCTTAAAGTGCATGGCGCTGGGGACGGTTGTGAACCTGTGATAATTTGTGATTCCAGCCGGAGGGATTTCCCGGTCATAAGAAAACAAAAAATCACCAAATTGATTTTTCAACCGCTTTAGAACTTCTGAATGCGGGGTCACAAATACAGACTCAAAACCTGCCTTGGGATCCATACGGCCGATAATCCTCTTCATTTCCTCGAACATGACAGAAGCCAAATGGATTTCCTCCGCCGGGACTTTCAATTTGAACCGCACCGACTTGAGTTTGTCCTGTTTCGCCGCCCATTTCATAAACTCCTGAAACGTCGGTATTGGAATATCCGATTCAATTCCGGTCGCTTTATCCTCATATCCGTAATGTTCCCGGAACTCTGCCCAGGTAAGAGCGCTGGTTTTTTGTCTCCACCTGGCTTCCTGCGAGGAAGGAGTAGAGGGTTTAAATTTGACAGCCAGTTCCTTTCCATTTTGCCGGATGCGGGCAATGGGATGATTTGGGTCCCAATCGTGCCAGAGAATGACCCGGCCATCCTGAGTGAAGGATAGATCGACCTCCAAAGCGTTGGCTCCGTCCACGTTCAAAGCTTCGTGAAAAGCTGGAATCGTATTTTCCGGAAACTTGGTGACAGAGCCTCTATGGGCGATCACCAGGAAACTATCCTGGGGGAATTCGGAACCCATTCTTGTGGGGCATTTCGCCAGGCTGGGGTGACTGGAAGCGCTCAACCCTATCGCCACAACCCAGAAAGAAATAAAGCACTGGAGTCTTTTTTGGCCTTTGTTTGTCATAAATGACCGGGCATTCAGTTTGGGTTTTTATAAAGAGGGACATCATTCGAAAGCTTTAGAGCTTCCATTAAAAATTCAGTGATTTCATCTAGGTTCGTTGCGTCTTTGAGTAGATCGAGGTGCTCTTGTGCTTTTGCTCTCCTTTTTAACCCAGGGAATAGGGCGGTGAAGTTTGCAGGCGGTTGGGCCGCCGGAACCGTCACCGTGCCGTCGCCCGGCATGAGAAGCTGTGCTGCATCAAAATCTCTGATGGATTTTTTAATATTCTCCCCGGAAAAGAGGAGTGTGCGTTCCTTTTCACCCCATAAGGCGCCGCGCACCGTCGGCGTCGTATCTCCATACAGCAATAGAAACGGCAAATCGCTTTTCATATTCGATGTCCGTGCGTGTAACTTTTTAGTGAATGTTTCCGCCCGCGAGAGCATGGCGCGAGTATAACGCATCCTGTTTTCCTGAGTTGCAGCGTCAAGAGCAGCCGTATTTTTATGCAGGCTCCAGTTGCCATCGTGCCACCTTTTTGCATCATGGATCCAGCCGGAAGCATCCTCTCCCTGAAGGGTCGTTAACGCTTGTGGGTACTTTGGTAAAATCTGATAACTGGATGGGAACGAGGCCACAGCCAACCCCTCCAGCGCCTTCGCATTCAAACCGAATTGGATGCCGTGTTGCATATTACGAAAAACCGCCAGAGTGCCTTCAAAGGGAACGCCCGCCATCGCCACGGCATGAATTCTGCGTGCGCCGTACAAGTCCAGACGGGCGTTTATTAGTTCTTGATCGCCATACAGCAGATAATAACTCGCCACCAAACCACCCATGCTGTGGGCCAGGATCGTCACCTTCGATGCCCCCGCCGCGTATAGTTCCTCCACTTGACGCGCCAGTTGCCGGGCGGAGTGGGCAATGTCTTCGCGCCAATCGTAAGCAAAGGGGACGACTTGGGCCTGCCTGTCCAGCCGGGTTTCAAGTTCGCCGATGATCTTTCCATAAATATCAATTGATATCACGGGTCCAAGAAAATCCAACGATCGAAGGACGCCTCCCACTTTGAAACCGGTAGCACCGGGAATGGCAAGCCCGTCCCGATTAAGCGCCAGAGTTTGACTGCCCCATAACGCCTGACCGCCATTGAACCAGATTTCCCTGCTGTCGTTTTCCCGTATCAGAGTGCTGCCATAATATCCTGGAACGAAAATGACCTGAATGGGAGCTACGGTGTTTTTCTTTGGAGGAGGGATGGCGGCGCATTGCCAGCCGAACAGACAGATAAGAAAAAGGGTGGCAACGTATTTCATCGACACGCTCGGGGTCATGGATTGACCCACAACCAGTGATGTTTGAGGTTTTTTAGAGTTCTCCCAAGGTTCCACAGACACATAATGCCCATATAGGCGGTCATAAATATTATCAAGTTTATGCTCATGTCCTGAGCGAATAGATGAAAAAAGCTGCCGCAGAGCATCAGGATTATGGCGACGGTCATTGGAATGTCAGGGGAGGGGTGGTTTTTCTCCAGCAGATGACTGTCCATGACCCTGCCGATATAATCTCCAGAGAAAAAAGCGAGAAGGAACCATCCCCATACTAAAGAAATTTCCGATTGGATCAATGCCAGGGTCAACAAAAAACTGGCGAGACCGAAGAGAGTGAATTGCCAGGGACTGGCGCCGATACGCCTTATGGCATCGAAAACGGTTGCGGCGAAGCCGATGAATGCGATACCAATAACCAGCCAATAGGCCGGAACCCCCTGCCATAGCGGAGTTTTCCAAAGTGTTTGGATAGGGGGAACCAGCCAGGATATGAAAAAGAACAAAATGATCATCAGGCCTTCAAAAGAACCGATGGGACCGAAATAGAGTTCGCCTCTCTCTTTTTCTTCCACCATCGTGGCGGCAAAAGCCAGGTAGGAAATCCACAGAGCCAGATAAAGAATGTCAGGCCGATTCAGTTCTACCAGCACGTAGAATCCGGCCAGACAGATGGCGCTGTTATAGATATCCAGATAATGATCGAGAAACTGCCCAAGGGGAGAGCTGGTGCGGGTTTGTTTGGCCTGCATCCCGTCCAGAATGTCGCCCACTGCATAGAAGTGCACGAGAAACACAAACGCGAAAGCTAAAATAAAAGAGGAAAAAAGGTCGGTGTTGAATACCAGATATAGCATCACCCACATGGCGGCGCAGGAGAGCAGGGTGATCCAGTTGGCCGTCAATTTGCGCGGAACCCATTTGAATATATGTGTTGCGTAATATTTGACGACTAAGGGCTCCAGAATGGAGTTGTTGACGCATTTATATTGGTATCCTTTGCCTGGAGAATTTTTCTTTTCGCTTGCAAGGTTCATTTGCTAGTGAATCATGTTTGGATGATAGAGCTTGCGCTGTCTACAGGTTAGTTTTCAAAAGGCATTGTATATTATTCAGAGGTTAAAGGCATTGCCTGCAATTAATACCTTTTGCATTGGAAACTCATGGCAGGTAAAATTGCGTGTTTTCATATTAGAGGAATCAAGTGAGCGATCGACTAAAAGTTTGTTTCACCATTGATATGGAGCCGGACTGCCCTCCTTACCTGAGCACTGGATTCCGGGGCGTGGAAGAGGGGCTGCCTTCTCTGCTGAAACTGCTGGATGAGGAACAGGTCAAAGGCACGTTTTTTACCACCGGTGAGGTGGCGGCAAAGTATCCGGCTTCGGTTGAAAAAATCGTTTCCCAGGAACATGAACTGGGATGTCACGGGGTCAGCCATCAGGATTTTACCCGGATGGACCAAGGCACCGCCGAAAAGGAAATTCAGCAATCCTCAGAAGCGCTAAGGCGGTTTGCGCCGGTCATTTCGTTTCGCGCGCCGTATCTCAAATTTCCGGATCATTACCTCAACCTGCTGGAATCCGCTGACTTTAAGATCGATTCCTCGCAGGCAAAATACAAAACCTCCTATTACCGCAATGCTCCGGAGACTTCTCTTAAGCGCATCCCTGTCTCTGTCACCTCGTCCGTCCTGCGCCTGCCGCACTGGATTCGCAGTCCCTACCTGAATGCGCTCAGCAGTCCGGTGGTGTTGTTTGTGCACCCGTGGGAATTTGTCGATTTGCGCAAGGAGAACCTGCGGCTGGACTGCCGTTTTAAGACCGGTGATGTCGCTCTCAACTGTCTGCGGTCGGTATTGACGTTCTTTAAAGAGAAGAATGCCGAGTTTTTCAAAATTCAGGATCTTCTCAATTGAATTTGGGCTATTTTACCCCTGCATTGAATTTTTTTTCACTCCACACCCGGTTTTTCTCGATCAAATAAGACATGTAATAAATCCGCTCGTGCCATTTTCGTGGTTCCTCCGGTTGAAACGGGGTTCCATCGAGGGAAGGGATGAACTCCGCCTTGGGTTCAAACGACTTTGCCACCCAGAAGGCATTCGGGTTGTTTTGACTCACGTAAAGAGAATAATCGCCCCTGTCGATGCGAAATCCCCCTTCACGAATGGCGATGGCGGTTCTTTGCTGCTGCGGCAGGGGAGCGAACAAGTCCGTGCCCATGATCGCAGAGGGACGATGATCGCCGATTATATTGAGAAGCGTCGGCATCAAGTCCACATGGCTGGCAGGGAACGATTCGCGCCGGGGCGTTTGGCCGATCAGCCGTTCCGGGCCGTAAACCAGCGCCGAGGTCCATACCCGGTAGTCCACCGGGTATCCCCGCATTTGGGGCGCTACATTTTCATTGGTGTTGTCCGCATGGTCGCCGATGACGACGATCAGTGTGTTGTCCTTTTTGTTGCGTTTGGCGAGGGCGTCCACCACCCGGCCGATATGGAAATCCAGGTTTTTCAAGGTGATGTTGTAACGGGTCTGAATATCCTCGATGCCTCCGGTGCTGACCCGGTCGGCGTCGCCAAAGGCGGTGATCGGCGTAAAATAGGAATCCTCCAGCGTGTAAGGGTAGTGCGTTCCGGTGGTGGCAACATAGGCGAAAATGGGTTTGCCGGGATGGTTGGCATCGTGGGTTTCGATTTTATCCAGCAAGCGGTCCACAATCATGCGATCGTTGATTCTCTGGGTGACCAATAGCTCATTTTCCGGCAGTTCGAAATCGAGATGGTCGTACCATCGTCTTGCCCATGCCAGTTGATTGTCGAAACTGGGATTCGATCCCCAGAAAGCCAGCGTGGTATAGCCGAAATCCTTCAACCGTTTCGGCAGGGCGTCCACGACAAGGTCGTTGAAATTGGCGATCACGAATTTGTCCCGGTGCGGCCAGAGAGAGGTGTTGATGGCATAAAAGGCGCGGGTGCTGGGACTGCCGTTGGCGATGAAGCGTGGATAGACCACCGATTTTTCCGCAAGACGGTCGAGGCGCGGCGTGTTGCTTTCTTTCTGAGGATGCAATCCATATCCGACATCGCGTCCGCGCAGGGATTCCACGACGAATAAGATGATGTCGGGCAGTTCTGCCGGGTTTAGTGAAGGCGAGCCGCTGTCATTCACAGGTTTTGCCATCAGAGGATATTGCGGGTCCAGCCATTTTTTTGAATGGGTGACGTCGATCACTCTATGGAGGTCTTTTACCGCGGCTTCGACATTTTCAGGTGCGGAAGTTTTATCACTGCTGAAAATAGATTTCAGAAAGATCCACTCCACGGGTTTCAGCATCTCTCCCTGAGCCTTGGCCATGGTGAAGGCAGGCAGGTAAAGGATCGCGGCGAAGATCACGAGCTTGAGAAGAAAGGATGGAGACACGTCATAACGGGTTCGCCTTTTGCGGCAAATAAACCAGGCGAGCGCAATTGCGATCCAGGAAGCGAACACAATCCCAAGCGAGGTGGCGACATAGCCAAGATCGTTCCACAGCGGTTTATACAGCTGGGATGAGGCCATCTCCGGTCCTACATAAGTGTTCATGATCGAGGGCGTGAACCGTTGTCCCAGATAGCGCAATAATCCGAAGTCGATCTGACCTAAAAGAACGATGCCGCTAAAAAAAATAATCGCAGCGGCAGTAATGAAAGAGCGGAGAGGTTTGATGCCTCTCCAGAAAAACAAAAATACAGCGCCAAGAAGGAGAAGCTCGGGCAAGTGAAACGATGCGGCTAAAACTGTGGAAAGGAAGGAAGATGCGACTATCTTGTAGCCGCTGGGGTCCTTGCCGAAATAATGGTGCACGATGCTGAGCATGCGGGCCGTGATGACGATCAGAACTGTCATCGCGATCGGATGATTCAGATACGGTTTTAATCTTTGGATAAGCGTCGCCGCCATAAAGGTGTTTCGAAAAACTTGTGAATAGGAAAGTTTTTTGTTGAAGTCGAAGCTAAAAATTGATCCGATAGGTATTATCGCTTATGATCGTCTATTTTTCATCATTTTCAAACGTTTAATCCTATATGAAGTGGGCTCTTTTAGCATCTCTTGCCGTCAGTTGGATTTTTATTTCCCAATCATTCGCTGATGATTTGACGGAATCTGAAATTCCTCTCGATTCATCGGGCATCGTCAATGTCCAGATGGAAAACGATCTTTGGGGCAGCGGCAGGGACAGCCATTACACGCATGGCACCCGATTCTCTTATTTGTCCGCTGAAAGGTTGACCGATTTTGAAGGCTTGCTGAAATCAAAAGTGCTGGATGCTCTTCCGGAGTTCCTGAGACCGGATACGAACCGGATCAGTTTTGTCCTGGGGCAGAATATTTTCACACCGGATGATATTACAAAATTTGACCTGATAGAGAACGACCGCCCATACGCCGGGTGGCTGTACACCGGAGTGGGGTTTGTGGCCGAGAAAAAAACCGGAGGACGGCCTTTTCTCGACAGTCTCGAAATCAATATCGGTGTGGTGGGTCCGGCAGCGTTTGGGGAAGAAACGCAGACTCACGTGCACCGGCTCATCGATTCCCCCTTGCCAGAGGGGTGGAACAATCAATTGGAAAACGAGCCTGGGCTGGTGATTTTTTACGAACGGAAATGGCCTCTGCGCCCGGAATTTTCGCTGAACCCTGTTCCAAGCTTTTCGTGGACCAATATCGAATTGGATTTTACGCCCAGTACCGGGTTTGCTCTTGGTAATGTCTACACCTATTTTGCTGCCGGGACGACCCTTCGGATCGGCAACGATTTGCCCAATGATTATGGTCCGCCGCGAGTGCGGCCCGGGCTTTCCGGATCGGGATTCTTTAAACCGCAGAACAAGTTCACCTGGTATATTTTCGGCGGGATCGAAGGAAGGGCGATGGGCCGCAATATATTCCTGGATGGCAATACATTTGAGGACAGTCACAGCGTGGATAAGAAAACCCTGGTCGGAGATTTACAGGTCGGCCTGGTCATCACTATGTTCGGGAATTACCGTCTGGCATTCACCAATGTCTTCCGCACCAAGGAGTTCGATGGCCAAATTGAAGCGGATGAATTCGGCTCGATTAACTTTTCCTTTCGTTGGTGAGATAAGCCTTCTCTATATTGTAGATACCCAGTAATGATTTTTCTCTTTCTTCGACTGAATCACTATGAAAATTAAAAACGAACAGGGAACCAGCCCGAAACGCCAGATTCACTGCTCGGAAATATGGGGAGGAAATCAAACCGTCGATACCGAGGTTTGCACCGGGGCACTTACCGCGAGCCTTTACTCCAGTGGCATCGACGGGGAATCTGGAGGGGACATATATTATTTCAGCGTGTGTGGAAAAGAAATGCTGACTCGTATCGCCGTCGCGGATGTGGCGGGACATGGAAAAACCGTCAGCGATACCAGCCACTGGTTGTACCGTGCCATGGTCACGCATATGAACGATTTTGAGGGCGACACGATTCTTCAGGAACTGAATGTCATGGCGGTCAATCAGGGAATCAGCGCCATGACGACAGCGGAGGTGGTCACGTTTAATAAAAAAGATTCCACTTTGAGTTATTCCAATGCAGGACATCCGCCGCCACTCATAAGAAGAAGCGGGGATAAAGGATGGGGGCGGTTGGTCTTAAATCATTCTTCTGAGAAATCTAATCTGCCTCTGGGAGTCATGGAAGAGGTTTCTTATGAGCGTGAAGCAGTTGTTCTAGGCAGTGGGGATTTACTTTTTCTTTATACCGACGGGGTGACTGATGCGCGGAACCGGGAAGGCGGGAAGTTCGGAAACGATGGATTGCTTCGAACGCTTAATGAGGTTGATGATCGAAATATCGATACGATCAAATCCACGATATTAAGTTCCTTGAACGGGTTCACAGGCGGTGGTTTGAATCACGACGATGTGACGTTTCTGGCGCTTCAAATCCACTGATTTTCTAGAAAT
>JAJDBE010000169.1 GCA_029261515.1 Nitrospinaceae bacterium
GTCATGGGGTCGCTCTCCACCAGTTTGGCGCGGTAGTCCCGGCCATTGGACAGCCGTACCAGGATATCGGGATTGTCCTTAATGACATGATAGTTGGTCAGGATGTATCCATTGGCGTCCAGGATCACGCCGGAACCCACATTCTCAATCTGATAGTGTTTGTCACCGATGGATTTAAAAATCCAGTCTTTAATGGAAGAGAGCCAGGGTTTGGCTGAGGAAGAATCGAAATCTTCCAGGGAAGAATTGCGGCTCACTTCCAAAATTTTATTGATGCTCACGACGGTGGGTTTGATCTTTTTTGCATTGCGGATAAAGGCCCCCTGCAGTTGCAGGATATCCTGATATTCCTGTCGCTGGGTTAATTCGTTGTCACCGGTCTTCTTAATTTCGGGAAGCGGGGGGGCAAAAAAATTGGGCTCATCGAGAAGATAGTGGGCGCCAAAGGAAATTAAAGCGATGGCAAGCAGAGTGAGAAAAGGAACATTAGAGTTACTCAACTTGTTACGCATTTTTACAGCCAAGATACAGGGTCACAATTCCAAAAGTCAGGTCTCGAAAAGTCACGCTTGTAAAGCCTGCACTTTCCATTAAGTGCTGAAAATCCGTTCGCGTCGGAAACTTGGACACCGATTCGGGAAGATAGTCATAGGCGCTGTTATGGCGCGAAATTTTCCGGCCCACTTGCGGCAGCAAAAAATTAAAATAAAGCGAGTACATGGAACCAAACACAGGGTTTGTTGGCTGGGAAAATTCCAAAATGATCACCTTGCCTTTATCTTTTAAAACGCGAAACATTTCGTTCAGCCCCGCCTGAGCATCGGAAAAATTGCGGATACCGAAGGCGCAGGTAACGCCGTGAAAGCTGTTATCGGCAAACGGGAGATGCTCTCCTGAACCCATTTGCAGGAAAATGGAAGATTCCAGATGATTTGTCCGAACCTTGCGTTTCCCCATCTCCAGCATGGGACCGCTGAAATCGATTCCCATCACTGTCAATTCCGCAGGATTGCGGCGGGCCATTTCAATAGCGATGTCGGCGGTTCCGGTCGCCACATCCAAATAGCGGCCTCCGCTTTTCGGAGCTAAAAGATTGACGGCTTTCTTTCTCCAGTAGCGATCGCGTCCCGCACTCAACAAGCCGTTTAAAAAGTCATACTTCGGCGCTACCGCTCCAAACATGCTTTGAACCTGGCGGCTGAAGTCGGGTGATTTCTCCAAAGACTGCATGTATTCTCAATCGGTAGCGGGATGGTATTTTTACTCTATTCAATCTTATCATCAGCAAAATACCCAAACAAGAAAGTTTATGGGCGGGCAGGGGGCTTGGAGGTAATCAAACTTGTAGCCAGAGTTTCGAGTTGTAAAATTTCCTGTATCCGATATAAAAATAACGGGAACCTTTGTTAATCCCGAAGAAAATGAGGATCAGAGCATGAAAAAAGTGTTGGTGCCGCTGGCTCCAGGATTCGAGGAAATTGAAACAGTGACGGTGGTGGATATTTTGCGGCGTAGCGGCGCCCGAGTGACCCTTGCCGGAATTGGGGAGGGACCCCTTGAAGGATCAAGAGGAATTCAGATAGTGCCTGACATCAATCTGAATGGCGTCAACCCCGACGAATTCGACATGGTGGTTCTTCCTGGTGGCCAGCCGGGGACTTCCAATTTGCAAAAGGATGAACGGGTTCGGGACATTTTAATGAAATTAAACCGTCAGAAAAAGTGGATTGCCGCCATATGCGCCGCCCCTCTGGCGCTTCAGTCCGCCGGAATTCTGCATGGCCAGGCCGTCACCAGCCATCCCTCGGTCAGGGAGGAGTTGATCGGAACTGGCTATTCCGAGGACCGGGTAGTGGTGGACGGCAATATCGTGACCAGCCGCGGTCCGGGAACGGCGATGGAGTTTGCCATGAAACTCGTTGAAATCCTGTTCGATAAAGATAGAGTCGCCATCGTCAATAAGGGCGTTATGGCGAAACTCTGAACAGAATTCAGTCGACTCATTACTTTTCAATGAAATCTCCGTGACTCCACGCACGCCCCACTCCTTATAATTTTATTTCCATCGTGCAAATTTTTCTTGAAATAATTTTCAAAATTATTTAAGTTATTGATATTAAGTGTTTTCCCTGATAGTTACAATGAGGATAATGGGGTCCAATTTATTTTGAGAAAATCATCCGATTTTTTAAAACTTTTTGCAATCGCCGACATCATACGCAATAGAAAAAACACCTCAGGTGTTTTGAGTCGCAAACTGTTGCAAGATTTTATTCATTTATTATTCTGTAGCGAGGAGGTGTTCGGATGTACGTGAATGTTTCCCGTAGTAAGCTTTTGATAAATAATCAACGCCCTTTGAAAAAAGCTAAGAAAAGCCGGGAATCGTCTGTCAGATGTAACCATTGTGGCGGGCCGATTAGAGCCAATGGTGAAATTGAGACCTGTATCATGTGTTCCCGTGAAGCGGGACATGTTTGCTCCAATTGCTCGAATGTTCTGGCTCAGGAAGTTCCGGAGTCCAGCAAAAAATCCGCTTGAGAGAACCCGGTTGGCCTAATCGCCAGCCGGGTTTCTTTTTTTAAGGTTTGCCCTTCAGTTGTTTTTAATTTCCCGACGCATTTCCCAGGTTTTGTGCCACCCATTTCTTTAAAACGTACAGTGCCCACGGGCGTGACCACGAAGTTCGCCGGTTTAAAAAATCCTGCCAAACCTGCTTCACCGCAGTTTCAGAAATAAAATCCGCAAGCGGGGCTACCGGTTGGTTTAATACCGACTCCACTTCCGTTTTTAATTTATTACGCATCCACGACTCAAACGGCAGAGTGAATCCCATTTTTTTTCTCTGTACCGCTTGCTCCGGCAAAGGGATGGGCAGGGACTTTACCAGAAGCGCCTTGTGCGGTCCGGCGAATTGAACCGCCGCAGGCAGAGAGAACATCC
Source organism: Nitrospinaceae bacterium (assembly GCA_029261515.1). Classification (GTDB taxonomy): domain Bacteria; phylum Nitrospinota; class Nitrospinia; order Nitrospinales; family VA-1; genus JAJDBE01. The sequence goes on from JAJDBE010000169.1 coordinate 2,944, forward strand.
GCTCCACCAACTGGTGGTCGATCAACGGCACGCGCACTTCCAGCGCATGCGCCATGCTCATCGTGTCGACATCCCTTAAAAGCGTGTTTGCGAGATAATTCGTTAATTCAAAATACGAAATTTGTTTCAGAGGATGCAGGGAGGCAAAACTTTGCATTTGGCTTGCCGTCCGCTCCAGGTTTTTGACCACCTCATCGAAAAAGAGGCTTTGATCCCGGAATAAACTCCGGGTCTGGTTTTCACAGAACAATGCGCGGAACAGGAAATAAACATGGGCGCCGTTGGTCTTTCCCTGAACAAGATGAGCCAGCTTGGCATTGCTGTCGGAAACTTGCAGGAAACTTTCCAGAAAATGACACAAAACAGTCGAAAAAAATCGGGGGAGGGCGTTTAAACTCCTTTTAAATAAAGCGAGTTTCGGTATCAGGCGAAAGGAATTGTAGCCGCCAAAAAGCTCGTCCCCCCCCACTCCGGAAAGGGCCACTTTCCACCCCGCCTGGCGGGCTGAGCGGGAAATAAACCAGGTGTTGATCCCATCCACAGTGGGCTGATCCATCGCGCCAATCGCTTGCGGAAGCGCTTCGATCAATTCCTTTTCGCCGAGTTCCAGAGTTTGATGGTGGGTTTCCAAGTGTTGCGCGACCAGTTGCGAATAGGGCGATTCATCGAACTCCTGTTCTTTAAAAATGACCGAAAGCGTGTTCAGTTGGGCGGGATTATTTTGCTTCATAAAAGACGCAATCGCACTGGAGTCGATACCGCCGCTTAAAAAAGCGCCCAGCGGCACATCGCTGACCAGCCGAAGCTTCACGGCTTCACTCAACTCTGACTTCACATCCTCAGCCGTGGTTTTCTGAGTGTTAGCGGTGGAATGCCAGTATTTGACTTGTTTGACTGCATCCTGAGTGACCAGGAGGTAATGCGCAGGTTCAAGCTCCTGAATGGAATTCAAAAGCGTGTCAGGCCCTTGTAAACTGCCGAATGAAAGATAATGAAAAAGTCCAGTGGGATTGAGCCGGGTTTCGGCAATCCCGGATGCCTGCAAGGCGCGTAATTCCGATGCGAACAGAAAGCAGTCCTTGCTTGAAAAGTAATACAGGGGTTTGACGCCAAGCCGGTCACGCGCAAGAAAAAGTCTTTTTTGCGTCGAGTCCCAGATGGCAAACGCGAACATGCCTCGCAGTTTTTCGAGGCATTCCACATCCCATTCTTCGTAAGCCCTCAGTAAAACTTCCGTGTCGGAATTGGAGTGAAATTGATATTTGGAACTGAGTTCCTGTCTCAGTTCGCGAAAGTTATAGATCTCGCTGTTGGTGGAAATCCAGATCGATTTCGTGTCATTGGGCATCGGCTGATGACCCTTGGAGGTGAGATCGATAATGGAGAGGCGTTGATGTCCCAGGTAAACCGAAGGACCGTTCTCTGGATCTTCGAACTTTTCCTCACCGCGGTCATCAGGGCCACGGTGACGCAATCGATCCAGCATTCGGCGCAGAATCCTGCCGGGTGGGTCGGCAAGACGGTTGCCGCTAAAGTCGATTAAACCGGCGATTCCACACATATTTCTTTTTAATTGGAAGACTCACTCAATGGCAACGAACAGATCATTCCGTATCAAGGCGATACTTCAGAAATTGGGCGCCATTATACTCGATTTTTTCGACAAACATGGCTCCAAGCCTCGTAAGACCACCGAGATTCTTACGTGTCGGCGGCAATAGGAATGTCACGAAGGGAATTTGTTCATTGGCTATGGCAAACTCAATCGCTTTCTTAGTGATACGCGCGCCCAGCCCAAAGGAGTCGGGTTTCAACACCAACCCGTAATCCCACTCGTCGCCTTTTTTCTGAAACCCACCCCATCCGACATAGGAGCCGTTATAAAGGATCGCCCAATGACCCAGTCCATCACGACGCCAGCACTCTTCTTTTATCGCAACAAATTCGGTAACCGTGTTGCGGTCCCATTTGGATGTGAGGAGTGGCATGTGCTCCGCGATGCGGACGTCAGACATATGTGCAGCAATCTCGTTTGGAGAGATGTCTGACAATCGCACGAACGTGATTTTGCAATCAGATTTGTTGGTCACTTCAATACTAATTCCGGTGAAAAATGAAGCCGCAATACTTACAGGCAATCGCTCGACTGACTTGTCCTGCCATGCTTACCAGAAACCAAGGCCATTGCACAATGCAAATTGAGTGAATGATCTTTAAGTGTGCTAGGGAGTGTCACATACCTAGCTTGCTATCATATTCGCATCTCACCACCACAGATATTAAGTTCCCATAACATATATTATGTCAACTAAGCGGGAAGGGTGAATTTCGGGGGAGTGTGAATGGCTTGGTGCTCCGAGGAATGCAGAGTTGGGTCTAGTTCGGGGCATTCTTAGTGGGAACTCTTTTGCCATGCCGTTGATGAGGTGAACTGTAGAGAGGTCTTTTTTGGGGCAGATTTACTTTTTCTTTTGCTGCAGGACTTCCTTGACGGTTCGTGCCACGTGGTTGGCGGAGAGTCCGTACTTTTCAAACAACTCCGCAGCGGTTCCGGTTTCAGCAAATTGATCTCTAACCGCCACCTTTTTCATCGGAACCAAAACGCCTTTTTGCATGAGCGCATCTGCGACCGCATCGCCTAATCCCCCAAATTGATTGTGGTCTTCAGCTGTGATGACGGCGCCGTGTTTTTGGGCTTGAGATGCAATAAAATCTACGTCCAGAGGCTTGATTGTGGAAATATTGATTAACGTTGGTGAGATGTTTTCTTTTTTCAATTCTTCTATTGCTTTCAGGCTTTCCTGCACCAGAATTCCCGTTGCAAAAATGACAACGTCTTTTCCCTGTTCCAGTGTACTGGCCTTGCCGATTTCAAATTTGTAAGAGGAATCGTAAAGCCCCTTGACCTTGGGGCGGCCCAAGCGCAAATAAGCCGGACCTGTGTGTTTGGTCAGGGCGATGGTCGCTTGCCGCGCTTCTTCCCAGTCGGCAGGCTGCAGGACCAGCATGTTGGGGATAGCGCGGGTGTAAGCCAGATCGACGATCATTTGCGCCGACGGGCCATCCTCCCCCACAGCCATTCCGGCATGGGTTCCGGCGAGTTTTACATTGGTGTTTGAGTAGGCGACGCTCACCAGTATCTGGTCCATCGACCGGCCCAGAAGAAAACAGGCGAACGTGGTGGCGAAGGGAATTTTTCCTGTCGTTGCCAGACCCGCCGCCGTGCAGACCATGTCCGCCTCGGCAATTCCCATATTAAAAAACCGGTCGGGAAAAGCTTTGCCGAATTTCTGCGTGCGGGAACTGTCGCTCACGCCTGAATCCAGAACCACCACATCGGGGTTGGCCCCTAACTCTAAGAGAGCTTCTCCATAACCATCGCGGGTTGCGCCGTCTTTCATGCCAGCTCCTTCAATGCTTTTTCCAGGTCTTCATCCGATGGCGCGACACCGTGCCAGGCCGTTTGCCCTTCCATGAAACTGACTCCCTTGCCCTTGATGGTATCGGCGATGATGACACGGGGTTTTTCCGCATGTGCCGGGAGTTTTAACGTCTGCATGATTTCCTTCATGTTATGACCGTTGATCCGGTGCGTATCCCAGCCGAAAGCGCGCCATTTGTCTTCCAGAGGCTCGAGATCCTTAAGGTCTTTGGTGATGCTGTCCTGGCATACCTTGTTGTAATCCACAATGGCCGTCAAGTGGGTCGATTTAAACTTAGAGGCGGACATGGCGGCTTCCCATATCTGTCCTTCCTGGAGTTCTCCGTCGCCCAGAATAACGAAGACCTTGCAATTGCGTTTATCCAGCCGGGTTCCCAGAGCAATGCCGTGCGCAACGCTAAGCCCCTGCCCCAGACTTCCGGAAGCAATTTCGACTCCGGGAGTTTTGGGATGCGCGTGACCCGAAAGAAAACGCGGGCTGTTGATTCTCCGGTAGGTTTCCAGGTCTTTTTCGGGGAAAAATCCCGCCCGTGCCAGGGCAACGTAATAGAGCGCCGAGGCATGGCCTTTACTGAGAAGAAAACGGTCACGATCCGGGTCCTTGGGGTTTTTGGGATCGTATTTCATCAGACCGCCAAAGAAAAGGGCCGTCACAAGATCCGTGGCGGAAAGACTGCCGCCGGGGTGCCCCGATCCCGCCCGGTGAATGACGTTTAAACACTGTCGTCGAATTTCTTTGGCCAGTTTTTCCAGTTCGGCAATTTCCGGCGTTGCTGTTTGAGTGCTATCCATATTGAGTCAATTGAGTTTGTAAAGGGGTGAACAAAAACCTTGATGCCTTATATCACAATCAATTTATCGAATCCAATTATTAGTGAGCGATTCCATACAATCGAAAAGAAGAGGAAAAAACTTCAATTGAGGAAGAAATAAAGAGGCGGGAAAGAGGACGAGTCCCCCTTCCCTGGCACCAAAACTGGAAATGGTTTTATTTTGACTTTTGCGGTACTTCGACGAACTCGTTGCAAACGTTGAGGAGCGTGTCAAAATCCACCGGCTTGGTGAAATAAATATCGGCGCCGGCATCCAGGATCACGTTTTCGGAATGACGCAGATCCCCAGAGATGGCGATTATTTTTATATTGCCGGTTTTGGGGTTTGATTTTAAGTTCTTGCACACTTCCATGCCGTTGATTCCGGGAAGCCCTATATCCAGAACAATGATGGATGGCAAAAATTGCGCCGCTTTGAGACCTGCGTCCCAGCCGTCGAAAGCAACTTCCGCGACGAAATGGTGCTTTTCAAAAAACTTCCTCAGCAGGTTGGAAAATTTCTTTTCATCGTCGACGATCAATATTTTTCGTACAGACTTTTCCTCTTCTTCCTTCTGGAGGATGTCCTTAATCATGCTGATGGTGTAGCCTTTTTTCTGCAGGGCGTATATTTTTTTGCACCGCTCTTCCACCCAGGCCGGATAATAGCCGACGATCCCCTTCCCTCCCGGATGCGCTTCTTTAACGGGATCGGGAAAAAACATG
>JAJDBE010000170.1 GCA_029261515.1 Nitrospinaceae bacterium
CGTGATCGCCACGAACCAGTCCCGCAATTAGCCCCTTATCCGATTCGAACACAATGGTTTTGACGATTTGCTCAGGCGGCAAAGACAGAAACCCGGCCACGTCCTGCACCGATTTTTTGCCGGGCGTAGAGATCTCCTTCAATTCTTCCAGCGAAGGCGCGTTTTCAGCGGGGGAGGGGGCCTTGGCTTCCGCCAGTTCGAGATTGGAAGCATAATCGCAGGCATCGCAGTAGCCGATCAGGTCTTCTCCCGAATTTGCCAGCACCGCGAACTCATGCGAAAAGTTGCCGCCAATGGTGCCGGAATCCGCTTCCACCATTTTGAACTCCAGGCCGCAGCGGCGGAAAATGTTTGAATACGCTCCGGCCATGTCGTTGTAGGTTTTCTCGGTGCTTTCTTCCGAAGCGTGGAAGCTGTAGGCGTCTTTCATCATGAATTCCCTGCCGCGCATGATGCCGAAGCGAGGCCGGACCTCGTCGCGGAATTTGGTCTGAATCTGGTACAGGATGAGCGGCAACTGCCGGTAGGATTTGACCTCCTTGCGCACGATATCGGTGATGACCTCTTCGTGTGTGGGACCGTAACAGAACTCGCGGTCGTGTCGGTCTTTGATCCGCAGTAGTTCCTTGCCGTAAAAGCTCCAGCGTCCACTTTCCTCCCACAATTCCGCCGGTTGAACGCTGGGCAGAAACACTTCCTGACCGCCGATGCGATTCATTTCCTCGCGGATGATCTGCTCGATTTTTTTGAGCACCCGCAGACCCAGAGGCAAAGTGGAGTAGATGCCGGAGGCGACCTGGCGGATCATCCCCGCCCGCACCATGAGTTTGTGGCTGACCACCTCCGCATCGGCAGGCGATTCTTTAAGCGTGGGAATGAACATCTGTGTGTAACGCATAAAAATTCTTTCTATATGATAGGTAAAGATTTCCCCAAAATTACCGGGGAAGTCCCTTATGGTGTCCTGAATAATCCGGGATAATGCTATGAAGTTTTACAGGAATTGATTGGCGAGGGCAATGTCTTCTTCGCGGTGAATTTCCAGCCAGCCTTTGTGAATTTCCAGAAAATGCACCAGAAAGCCCCGGTCGATCATCTCCTGAATCAGGTCGGTGAAGGTGAATTGAGCAATATCGTCGGCTTCCTGGAATTTCCCCTGATAGTTTTGCACGCAATCCTGATAGGTCTGCACGAACTGCTCGGCCCCGGTTTTGGAAAATTTCGCCAGCCCGATGAACTCGTGCGTGGCGGTTTCGGGAACGATTTTGTTGCCTATTTTGGCGACGATGTTTTCGTACACGAAACTGATGCGCCGGCGGCTGGGTTTGTGCTTGTGCTTGCTGATGATGAAATCCTGTATCTTGCCTTCTTCCGCCGGGTGGTACTGCGTGGTGTTGTCCGCCACCAGCACAATGTCTTCCTTACAGTCGAGTAGTTTGCTGGTGATGTGGTCCTCCAGCAGGATATCCGAATAGAGCATGATGAAGCCGTTGTTCATTTTTTCCCTGGCGACAAACAGGCTGTGCAACATGGAACCGTTTTTGTAGTCCAAGTTTTCGAGAATGGTGATGCCTTCGGCATGCATTTTATCGTGGGCAAAACCTGCGACCACGGTGATGTCGTTCAGGTTGCCCGTGTTCAGTGTGTGAATCTGCCGGTCCAATAAAGTTTTTCCGGCGATTTCCATCATGGCTTTCGGTTTGCCGTTTAAAAACGGTCTTAGGCTTGGGTCTTCTCCGGCGGCGGGAATGATGACGGGAACGTTGGTGGACTGCTCATCCTGCTGATCTTTTTCCTTAATATCGAGGAAACCCACGGCCTGAAAAATGTCCCGTACCGGGGCGCAAAGGGGATCGGCTTCAAACGATCTCTGGTTGAGGAGGATGGTCTTGGTCACTTCCATCATGGATTTGTACGCGCTGCGCAGTAGATGATTGGCGTAGATGACGATGTGAAATCCGGCGGCGCTCAATTCTTCTTCGGTGATATTGTTGTAAGTCGTGGGAACGCAGACGAGCGGTTTTTCCAGGTTCAGTTCGCTAAGCAGTTGCTTGTAGCTTTTCGCAAATTGCAAAATTTCATCGGGACTCTTGGATTTGGAGTGAATCATGATGCCATCGACTCCGGCCTCAAGGTAAATTCTGGCCCGTTCCAGCGCGTCGTCCAGCCCCTTGCCGGCGATCAGGCTTTCCAGCCGGGCGATAATCATGAAATCCCCGGTGGCCTGAACGCTTTTCCCCCGGCGGATTTTCTGAGCGAAGACCTGCGGCTCCTGCAGGGTCTGCTGCATGCCCGCTTCCAGGCTGTTGCGCTTGGGAAATACCTTGTCCTCAATGATGACGGCGGAAACCCCGGCCCGTTCCAGCTTCGACACCATGTACTCGAAATTATTGGCGTCGCCGCCGGTGTCGCCGTCGACGATCATCGGTTTATTGGTGACCGCCAGGATTTCGTTGATGGTGTGCAGGCGGGAATCGAAACTGATGACCTCGATGTCCGGGTGCCCCTTGGAGGCGGAATCGGTCAGACTGCTTTCCCAGATGGCGTCGAACTCGCGGATGACCTGGGTGTCGCCCATCAGGCCTTCTACCTGGGCGTCGTTCGCCACGATGCCGCTCAATCCGTTATGGGCTTCCATGACGCGGACGGTCTTGCCTTCATTCAGCAGGGACTTTAGTTTTCCGCGCCGCACTTCGGGCAGGGTGTTGTTGATGAGCGTCATGATGTCGTGTCCGATAAAGGTGTTTTTTCCAGCGCTTCCCGTATCCAGTTTGGAACGTAGATGGATTCGAGGTCAAACTTCTGCAACGTCTCCATGAGGATGCGGATCTGATCTTCCAAAGCCAGTTTTTTATCCATAAGAATTAACCTTTTTCCGTTCACTTTGCAATAGCCACTTTGAACGGGGAATTCTTCATCGCCAAGATTTTTCATCTCGATTGCAATGGAAAGTTTTTCAGCAACGGCTTTCAGGTCTTCAAGCTGGGCGTGGAGGTCCATCATGGGTGTTAGAGTAGAGCCTTTTGTTTCACTGGGGCAGGTCAGCTGATGACGCGCATGATGTCGTTGTAAAAAGCGAAGATCATCAAGCTGATCAGCATGAAGAAGCCAACCTGCTGTGCCCGCTCCCGGCTTCTTTCGCTCAAGGGTTTGCCCTTTATCATTTCGATCAGGAAAAAGAATATGTGCCCGCCATCGAGAACAGGGATGGGCAAAAGATTCAGGAGCCCAAGGTTGATGCTGAGCAAAGCCGTCAACCGCACCAATTCGTTGAAGCCCTGTTCGGCCTGCTCGCCGTATATCTGAAAAATCAAAATGGGCCCGCCGATGGTGTCCGCCGGAATGGAGCCGACGATCATTTTCTTGATGCTGACGCCGATCAGGTAGGTCAACCGCCATGTCTCCTGCAGGGCCCGCCACGTGGCGCCGAAGAAACCGTAGCTTTCTTCGACCATCTCGCCACTCATGCCGATGCCGATGAGGCCGATCTCCACTTTATTGTCCTGTTCGTCCTCCACGACTTTGGATTCCGGCGTCACCTTGACGATTATCTCGCTGCCGTTTCTTAAAACCCGAAACTCCAGTTCTTGACCGGGCTTGTCCACTGCGGCGGGCTTGAGGTCGCTCCACCCGAATATAGGCGTGTCGTCGACCGCCAGAAGCTGGTCTCCCTCCTGTAGTCCTGCCCGGTCAGCGGCAGAGCCTTCCTTGACATAGCTGATGTCGCGAACCAGCGGGGTGATGCCCACCAGTCCCACTTTTTCTTTATCGCCGAAGAGGTCGGTGAATTCTTCAGAAACGGGGGTGATGTTGAAACTCAACAACTGGTTGTCTCTTTCGATCTGGAACTCAAGCGGTTTCCCAGGGGACGCGTGAACGATTTTCTGCAACTGGTCCCAGAACTTGACTTCTTCTCCGTCGATAGCAACGATTTTGTCGCCAATCTGAATGCCTGCCGCCTGTGCCGGGGAGTCCGGTTTGGTGCTGCCGGTGACCAGCCCCAGGGTTTCGACGCCGACCATGTAAACACCGAGATAAATGGCGATAGCGAACAGAATATTAAATAGCGGTCCGGCGAAGGCGATGGCCAGACGGTGGGTCACCTTGGCGGCGGCAAAGGAGCCTTCCTGATGGGTGGAGGATTCTTCCAGATCCTCGCCCTTCATTTTGACGTAACCGCCCAGTGGGATGGCGGAAAGCAGGTACTCGGTGTCTCCGGACTTCATGCCGAATACTTTGGGACCGAAACCTAAGGAAAATTTTTCTACCACCACGCCAAATTTGCGGGCGGCCAGAAAGTGACCGAGCTCGTGCACGAAAATC
>JAJDBE010000171.1 GCA_029261515.1 Nitrospinaceae bacterium
TTCTTTGAAAGTGTTTTTAAGGTCCGGTCCAGTTTGAATTGATTGAACCTAAGAAAAGTTTTACGATTTTCAAAGAGTACTTCAGAATCGTTTGCAGACGAAAATTCCATAAAATCCGAGTGATAGACGGCGTGTTCAACAGGGAGTGAAACCTGCTGTAAACCTTTTAAGTTATTGTATTTTAATAGTATAAGGCCACTCTAGGTAAAATGAAAACCTATTCTTTTGACGAAAAATAGCAGGCGGTTTTTTAAGGGTTTTCAGGTAGGAGTTTGGGCGCGGCGGCGGTTGAGTTCGGCAAAATTTTCTGAATTTCGGGTTGAACTTTCTTTTCCAATGATGGAAGCGAGGGAGTTTGCTCCTGGTCAGTTACCGCCTTATCCTTTAAAATTTTAAGCTCCACCCGACGATTTAAAGCACGGTTTTTATCGCTGTCGTTGGGTTTAAAGGGACGGTATTGGCCGTAGCCTGTGACGACAATCCTATCCGGTGCAAAATTAAGCTTGTCGATGAGAACCCTGGCTACATGAGATGCCCGTACGGACGAAAGCTCCCAGTTCGAGGGAAATTCCTGATTGGGCTTTAAAGGAACATCGTCCGTATGCCCATCGACGTAGACCTGCTTCACCCCATCCTTCATATCCGTTTTTACGGAGTCGATAATGAATTCCTCTGCTCCGTCTTTTAATTCCGCACTTCCAGGAGCAAATAAATTTTCCGACGGCAAACGAACCAGAATCGTTTTGACATCACTGCGGACAAGACTTTCAGGATCGACATTGTCTTTGACCAGTTCCCGGACTCGTTTAAGCATTTTGAACTCCTCAACGCTCAATCGGATATTCAGATTTTCCACCCGCATTTCCTTTTCCTGGAAAGAGGAAAAAGCTTCGACAAACTTGCCATCGTCCAATTGAGATACCGAATAGAGGAGAACGAAAATCACCAGGATGAGCGTGATGAGATCTGAATAGGTGATGAGAAAACTTTCGAGCCCTGCGGAAAATTCCGAAGAGACTGCAGCGCGGCTTTCTGCATTGGCTCTATATTCTCTTTTTCCTCCCAAATCCTTTTCTTCCAGAAGAAATACTTTGGATTCCATTTGTTCGTTATCTTGCTTGAGAAGCTCCATTTCCTGGAACATTTTATCTTTCTCAGTTTCCAATTCTTCTAACTCTTGTCTAAGGTTCTTTATAAGAACCGCCGGAGAAATGCCTTTTTGGTCTGAGAGAGCTTCCCCATAAATCATCGTTTCATATTTTTCTATCAAGGAATCCTTTTCCCTGACAATATCCGCTGTGGCCTGACCAGAGCTTAATGCGGCGTCCCTTGCCAACTTGAGCTGGTTCCGTAGAGACTCAATTCTTTTATCCAAAATTCCAGAAGAGGTCGAATCTTTGTGTGAATGTCTTAACTCCTGGTTGATGAGAAAGTTTTCATTCTCAAGTTGTCGGTTGGTTTGTTTTATTAGCTCTATTTGTTCTTTTAACTGTCGAGTGCGGTTCTTAAGACTCTTCAGCTTCTCTTTCAGATTGGCATCGTCGGGGTGAATTTCTGCAAGCGTGTTTTCGTCAAGGTTCGCAGTAGCGGTAGCGCTTGACGCATCTATATCGGGTTCTGCGGCGACAGATTTGGGTTCCCCCGCTGTGTGACTTCTAAATTGTTGAGAGGCAATTTTTCTATTTTTTTCATCAATGGATTCACGCAGAAGCTTTATTTCATTCTGAAAAGTCAAATGCTGCTCGTGAAGATCCTGAGCAACTTTATCCTTCTCCTCTTTGACTTTTTTCAATTCCTGCGATTGGACCTTGAATTGCTCTTTAATCCGTTGCAGGGATTCTGTGTTTTCCATCGCGAGCATTCCAGGAAATACGAACCCACTCATGGATAAAAAATTACCATGAAAGTAAAAGTGATTTAAAGAGTAAAAATTTTTGATTGAATATTGATTTTATTTAACTTATTCGGATTTTGCAATATCCAAATACAGGCGGAAGCTTCAGCAAGTCATAACTGCCGGTTTTTCAATCAAAAGGTAATAAAAACAATTATTTATTGAGGTGTGGCATTTTCCATTTCGCCGGTCAATTTTCATCAAATTTGTCTAAAAATCATTTAAACTATTGATAATAAAGGAATTTTTGTTATCCTTTTGATGTGAATAACGACACAATTTATCGGACTTTGAGGTCTCTTGCCAATGGCAGGATTGGGACCGTTTTTTTGCTGGGGTTTTCCTCTGGCTTGCCGCTGGCTTTAACTGGCGGAACGCTGCAAGCGTGGATGACGGTTGAAGGGGTGGACTTGGGGACCATCGGTATTTTCACCCTGGTCGGATTGCCCTACACCATCAAATTTCTCTGGTCTCCGTTTCTCGATCGTTTCGTTCCACCGTTTTTGGGACGCCGACGGGGCTGGATTCTGGTGTTTCAACTGGCGCTCATGCTGCTCATTGCGGCTATGAGCACGTATTCGCCACGATTCTCGCCGTGGATCATCGCGGGTCTGGCAGTCATGATCGCCTTTTCCTCGTCTTCTCAGGATGTGGTCATTGACGCTTACCGGACCGATATTTTGAGGAAACCGGAAAGGGGATTGGGAGCGGGGGTCTATGTCACGGGTTATCGGATCGCCATGCTCGTTTCCGGGGCCCTGGCTCTGATTTTCTCGGAGTTCCTGGGGTGGCGGCTGACTTATCTGTTGATGGCGGGTTTGATGACGGTGGGGATCCTGGCCACTTTTATAGGGCCAGAACCGGAAGAAAAAGTGATTCCGCCGGCAACGTTATCGGAGGCTATTGGCGGGCCTCTTAAGGAGTTTTTCTCACGACCGGGCGCCTGGGCGTTGCTGGTTTTGATTGTTCTTTACAAGATAGGCGATGCTTTTGCCGGCAGCCTGACCACCGCGTTTCTCATTCGCGGCGCGGAGTTCTCCGTTGGCGAAGTGGGTGCGATCAACAAAGGCATGGGGCTGGGCGCGACCATTCTTGGTGCGCTGTTTGGCGGGGTGATCATGGCGCGCCTCGGAATGTACCGGTCTCTCTTGTACTTCGGAATATTGCAGGCGATATCGAACCTGTCGTTCATGGTTCTGGCATTGGCGGGGAAGAGTTATCCCCTGATGATTTTCGCTGTGGCATTTGAAAACCTGGCAGGGGGAATGGGAACGGCATCATTTGTCGGATTTTTGATGGCGCTTTGTAACCACCGTTACACCGCGACTCAGTTTGCTCTTTTGTCCGCCCTGGCTTCTCTCGGAAGGGTGTTTGTGGGACCGCCTTCGGGTTTTCTGGCAGGCTTTGCCGGTTGGCCGATCTTCTTCTTTATCACCTTTCTGGCGGCTCTGCCGGGCCTGGGTCTCTTGATGTATAAGAAGTCTTTGGTTCAAGAATTGGATCTGGATAAAGAAAACGTGGCGGGGAGTTCCTAACGGACGCAGCCGGAATTTGGAAAAAATTCATATCGATTCATAAAATGCGAAAATACAGGCTATTTAATTGTGACCAAATTTATTTACTTGCACGGCTTTGCTTCGGGACCAGGGTCAAAAAAAGCCACGGAATTTAAAAAGCGTTTCGATCAAATTTCGATTAACCTTACCGTTCCTGATCTTGAAGGCGGGGATTTTCAACGGTTATCATTGTCTTCGCAGATCAAAATTATCAATGACTGCATGGACACGTTTCCAGAGAAACAGTTTGGTTTGATTGGCAGCAGCATGGGAGGATATTTGGCCGCATTGATGGCGCAAATGCGCCAGGAAGTGCAGGCAATTTATCTTATGGCCCCTGGATTTAATTTTCTTGAACGGTGGAGAACCAAGGTTCGAGGCGAAAAATCAGCCCATGAAGACATTCCGGGCTTGATCAAAGTGTTCCACTACCGTTACAATAAAGAGATAGCCTTAAGCACTGAAATATTTAGCGATGCGGAGAAATGGGAGAAAATGCCGCTGGATCGGAATCTGCCGACGCGGATCGTTCACGGGATTCACGATGACACGGTTGATATTGTGGAATCCAGAAAGTTTGTCGCGGCTCATTCATGGTGTCAATTGCAGGAACTGGATTCGGATCATCAGTTGCTTTCCCATGTCGGTTGGATCGTCGAAGACTGCATTCAGTTTTTTGGAAATGAGAAGTTGCTTTGAATGATGATTTAAAAATAATTAAAAAAAGCAACTTTGGGCAAATAAAATGTGCCGTCAAAATATCAAAAAAATTTCACTCAGGACAGTTTCGCAAGGGGCCGGATAAAGAGATTTTTTATAATCATCCCCGGCGGGTTTGCAAGTGTTATCTCGGTTACAAATATAAAACCCTTGCAGGCGTGATCGCTTCCCTGTGTCATGATTTGGTCGAGGATACAGTGATGACGGAAACCGACCTGGAAGAAAAATTTGGACGGGATGTCCAGAAAATTGTCATGGAGTTGACCAAGCCCTGGGACACGTCGAGCGATAAATATTCCGAAAGAATTACAGACTGGGACCTGGAGTCCAAGAAAATAAAATTATGCGATATCGAAGACAACATTCTCAGCTCTCGCGATATTCCACAGCAGCATCGAATGCGAATGCTTTCGCGCTGGGAAAAATATTTAGGACAACTGGGAGAGATTGCGGAAACAGATAAAGAGAAAAAATTGGAATATGAATATAAATTCAAAGCTGTGAAACAACTTCATTCCCTGGAGTGGAGTCAAGATGCTTGAAAATTTTTTCCAAAAGAAATTAAAAATCAGGACGAACTTTTAGAGGAAGTGATTTATGAATAACAATATTTTGATGGTGGATGACGATAAGGATTTATTGGCAGCCCTTGAATTGAAACTGGGAAAGGAGGGTTTTAAAGTACAAACAGCCATTGATGGCGAAGGTGCGCTTAAGACAATCCGAATGAAAGTTCCCGATTTGATTGTTCTCGACGTGAATATGCCGGGGAAAAGCGGAATGGATATTTGCAAAACCCTGCGCACCGATGAACGCACCGCCGATGTTCCCATTATCATGTTGACTGGTCGTGATGATGAAATCGATCGTGTTCTGGGCTTGGAATTTGGAGCTGACGATTACATGACGAAACCTTTCAATACGCGGGAACTGGTTCTTCGGATTAAAGGAATCTTGAAACGAGTCTATATGCCGCCAGAGCAAAAAGAGAATTTCAAATATGGGTGTCTGTCAGTCAATCTGGCGAACCATGCCGTGAAAGTTAAAAATAAGGAAGTGGAATTAACGTTGACGGAGTTTAAACTGTTGGCCCGTCTGATAGAAAGTCCCGGCAAAATCAAACCCCGCGATGTTCTTCTCGAGCAAATTTGGGAATACGGAGATGGCGTGTTTTCCCGAACCATCGACACCCATATTCAAAGACTCCGTTCAAAACTGAAGGATGCCGGTGGGTATATTGAAACCGTGCGCGGCGTTGGTTACCGATTTCAAGAAAGATAATTGCATCCAGCATCAATCCCTTTTGCAATTCATTGAAATATAAGCATCTATGTGACCTGCAAAAGGGAATTCTTTCCCTCTTAGAGCCTATAAATTTAGCCGGATACAGTCCTTGTTTTCGGTTTCACCCTGATCCACTCTGATTTCTTTCCAATTGTTACAAATCTGTGACCTTCGCTTAACCAAATCTTTATAAGCCGTCCCTATCCTTGGTCTTCGTAAGACAGAAAATCGTTTCTACAAGAGTTTAGGGAGACAACCGAGACTTATTATTAACCGCTGGTATATTTGAAATTAAAATCTTATGAGGGTAGATATGATGAGTGAAAGCAATGGAGCTCAAGAAACAATTACGGTTATGACGGTTGGAAAGCGGCTTAAAAGCTGGAGGAAATACTCGACGTTGAAGCTGGTTGAATTGTCCAAAAAAATCCGGGTGTCGCAGGGTTCTCTTTCGGACCTTGAAAATGATAAATCTCTTCCTTCGGCCACCACTTTAGCCAACCTTTGCATGTTTTCGAACATCAATATCTATTGGCTTCTGACAGGACGCGGGCCGATGATCCGTTCTGAAGGCGAGAATATGGAAAAATCCATTTTCCAAAAAGAATTTACCCATCTTCTGGACGATCAAAAATTACGGGAATTGATGGAGAAAGTCATTCGCGTCTACCGCAGTGGCGACACCAGCAAACGGGCTCACCTGGAAGGATTCCTGGTTGGCGCAGATCCGGACAATTGCTAAGAATCGATAAAATTTTCATTTGAGGGGCAGTCATCGATTCACCTGCATTCTCTTCTGGATAGAATTGAAATTTGATTCTTGGTTTATTTAGAGGAACGGTTGTTCCTCTATAACAGTTTTAAATAAAAATAGTGTATGCCTTCAATTGATGAGAAGGAATCCAGCGGCCCGCATATTCTGGTAGTGGAGGATTGTGCGGATCAAAGGGAATTGCTTCGGCACATTTTGACAAAGCAAAACTATGTCGTGGACGTTGCGGGGAATGGCCAGGACGCTCTGGCCAAAATCCGCAAGCAAAAACCGGATGTGCTGTTCAGTGATGTCCAGATGCCCAAAATGGACGGCTATGAGTTGTGCCGTGTGGTCAAAAAAGATCCCCTGCTAAACGACATTCCGGTCATCCTGCTCACGGCTTTGTGGGATGTAAAAAGTTTGGTGACGGGGCTGCAATCCGGCGCGGATTTTTATTTTTCGAAGCCAATGGACAGAAAATCCATGCTGTCCCGGATCGCGGAAATCCTCAGTGAAGAGGGGATTAAAATTGACGAAAAAGACAAAGAGGTTTTGGAAATTCAAATAGATGGAGAGCGTCATTCCATTGTAATGAGCCGAAGCCAGATGTTGCGGCAATTGATTTCAACCTACGAAATCGCTGTTCAGGAAAAAGAGAAAAATCTGAACAATCAATTGCACCGGCAGGAATCTAATCCTATTTCTGACAACCTGGAATACAATTAAGTCTCCTCGCCACTCGCGCTAGCACGTTAGTTCTTTTCCTTGACCACAACATTTATTGATTTAAACGACGGCGTACGCGATTGCTGATCGTAACTCCTGGGGACCAGAACGTTGGCTTCCGGGTAGTACATGAGAATGTTGCCGGGCTTGACTTGAAACGCGGCGATTTTAAAGTCAACAATTTTCCCCGTTTTGCTTTCCACTGTCACCTTTTGTCCCTCCAGTAAATCCAGCTCCTGAATATCCTCCGGATTCATCAAAACGACTTTGCGCGATTTGATTCCCCGGTATCGATCCTGCTCCTCATAAACCACGGTGTTGAACTGACCCTCGGACCGTACAGTCATCAAGGTGAACTGGTTTTTTTGTTTGCGCTCAAGAGAAAATTCAGGCAGGGAACATATTTCGAATCCGGCTCTTCCATTGTCCGTTGGAAATTCTGACGCATGCAGGATACGGCCTCCGATATGGAATTCTTCCTGCGTCCGGTCGATGTCTTTCATCTTTTCAAATCCGGGAACGACCGATCCGATCATCTGCCGGATGTTCCCCGTTTCCCTTAATTCCCGCCAGGGAATTGGATCGGAGGGCAGCACCTTATCTGCTATTTCCGCGATGACGCTCACTTCGCTTCTGGGGCCTGAATGCCGCGCTTTTCCGCCTTCGCTGAGACGCACAAAGCTGAACATGCTTTCCTGGGTGGTGGGTTGCGGCTCCTCATCCCGGGCCAGGACGGGCAGCAGGATTGTGGTTTTCCCACGGCCATTAAAATGCCCCTGATTCAGAGTGGTGTTCATATAGAGAACAAAATCAACTTTGCTTAAGGCTTCTTTGGCGAAAGTTGAATCCGGATTGGAACCATAGAGATTTCCCCCAAGATTCCAGGCAAAATCAAAATTTTCCAAATGACTCGATTCCATGCAACTGAGGGTGTCCAAACCTTTTTGGGATGGCAGGGACAATCCGTAATTCGACTCCAGATTATTGAAGATATTCTTTTTTAATTCCGGCGTAAACCCAATCGACCCAATGCCTTGCACGTTGCTGTGCCCCCGCAGAGGCAGGAGTCCGGCGTTTTTCCTTCCCACCATGCCTCGTAATAAGGCCAGGTTGACAATGGATTGGACGTTTTGCACGCCATGGCCATGATGCGTGATGCCCATTGCCCAGGCAAATACGACATTTTCCCCTTGTGCATACTGCCGGGCGATATCCTGGATGAGGCCTTGCGTCAATCCGGACGAAGTTTCCAGTTGTTCCCAGGAACTGTTTTCCAGATCCTGTCTGTATTCCTCAAACCCTTGAGTGTGGTTTTCAATGAAACGGGTGTTCAGTATTTCCTGTTGGGCTTGGGCCGCTTCCAGAAGCGCCTTGCCGATGCCTTTTAGTAAAGCGATGTCTCCCCCGATATGAGGTTGGACATAGGTGCTGGCAATTTCTGATCCAAACAGCAGGCTGCGCATATCAGAAGGAACGCTGAAATTTTCCAGTCCCGGTTCCCTTGCAGGATTGATGACAATGACCTTGCCGCCACGCCGGCGGGTTTCCATAAGCGTACGCATGAAGCGCGGATGATTGGAAGCTGGATTGGCCCCGATCAAAAAAATCAGGTCCGCCGAATCGAGGTCATCCAGTTGAACGGTGGCGGTTCCGGTTCCCAGACTTTGCGACAGGCCGACACCGGATGCCTGATGGCAATAATAGGAGCAGTTGTTGACATTGTTCGTACCGAATATGCGCGCGAACAGTTGTAGCAGGAAACCGGCTTCGTTCGAAGAACGTCCGCTGGCATAAAAGAACGACCGATCCGGCGAAGTGGCTTTCAGTTTTTCGGCGGTGTGCTCGATCGCTTCGTTCCATGAAATGGGCCGGTAATGCGTGTCGTTTGGCTCGCAAATAACAGGACAAGTGAGCCGTCCGCTCAATTCCAGTTGGCGCGGAGTCCATTTTGACAGGGTGGTAACATCGTGCGTGTGGAAAAAATCCATCGGTATTGCGCCCTGCATGTCCGCGGACTGCGCGAGGATGGACTTATTGCATACTTCAGGGAAATGACCTTTTTCATTGCGCATGCCGCCTTGCTGTCCGCCCATGCCCAATGCACAGCTCTTGCAGCTGTTTTTGGTGGACAACGCCCGCAGCATGGGCCACAGCCCGCCCGCACGTTGCGCCCACTTCAAGGAAAAGAGAAGTGCGCCCCAGCCCCCTGGGGATTTCAAATTTTTGATTAGAGACATGATTGGCTCTATAAAAACCGCTTCGGTTTAGACGCCGATAAATTCTTTTTGCGCCCAGCCCTTTTTGCCGTCTTCCAGTTCGATCCGGTACCAGCCATCCTCCTTCTTGAGTATCGACACAATCGCGCCCTCGTGCAGTTGAAAGAGCGTGACATTACGCGTGCCTTTCGCCGATTTCACATCGATCTCTTTAGCGAGAATGACGCCGGTTGTGGGTTGGGAATGTACATATAGTTTAACACCGGTGGATAGAATAGAAATCAAAAATAGAGCCATCAGGGTTTTGCGCGCGGTGTCCCAAAACCCGGTCCGGCGGACGAACCAGACACACAATGCGGACCAGAAGAGGACATTTACAATCCGCAGCGCATTTAAGTGCTCCGCCTGGTTGAAATCCTCAATCCAGAAAAATAGAGCGCTTAAAACTCCAGTAGAAGGAGGATTCAGTTGATCCGGGGTTTTCTGAATAGCATACGCGAGGTTGGCCCGCAGAGATTCATCACGCGGGATCAAACGGTTGGCTTTGACATAATTGAGAATCGCAGGTCCCAATTGACCGAGTCGAAAATAGGTATTTCCAAGGTTGTAGTGTAAATATCCATTTTCGATTCCCTGGTCGATGAGATCACGGTAAAGGCCTGCGGCTTCCTGGTATTGTCTCTTTTCATAAAGTGCATTGGCCTCTGCAATCTTGGAGAGAACCGAATTTTCATCCGCCAGGGAGACAAGCGGAAGTAATAACAGAAGCAATCCCGCAAGGGCTGAAATGAATCCTTTATTGGGCTTCATGCGTGTTTTTCCAATTGCTTTAGGAGGTCGCGTGATTCATCAATCAAGTCTTCATTTTTATTGAACTCAATGGGTGTGTATTGCAGTGATTCATACTTTTCGAGAAGTTTTCGAATGCTTGCCGCCTGCTCTTCAGGGTAATTGCGTTCCTTGAGTTTACTTTCGACTTCCAGAGAGGTGAAAGCTTTTCCCTGAAGGTTCAGTTTGTTGCCAATGTATTCGCGGAAGATTTCAGAAAGAATTCTGACAATATCTTTGGAGTTTTTCTGTGGTGAGGAATTGAGTTCTTTGAGTTTACGATTGGCTTCTTTAAATGCGCTGCGGTTACGGAAAAACGCGACATCGTGTTTGAGCCGCCGTTGATGATTGACATATCCGGCAAAAAGGAAAAACAGGGCGGGCGGAGCGGCCATCCCTAGTGCAAATGTTATGTAATCCGACCGGCTTAAGGCCTTTTGCTCGAAATCCATCA
>JAJDBE010000172.1 GCA_029261515.1 Nitrospinaceae bacterium
GTGGTTTTAGGCCCGTTTTTTTTATTGATCGGCCACAGGCTCATCAACCGGTAGGTCATTCCAACTTCCTTGGCATTGGCCGTCTGCGAGGAGAGAAGGAGGAATTGCGCCGGAAGGGGCAACGTGTTTTCTTTTTCCCAGTTTTCCGATGCTTTGAGGTCAATGGTCACTCCCAGGCGTTCGACGATGACTTCGGAGTATATGGTTCTGCTGGCTTCGACCACAGAGTGAATATAATCCGCCGCTACCTTGGGTGAAATACCTGTTTTTTTATCTCCAATAGGAGAACCGGCAGCTGGTTGAAAACTGAACAGGTGCGTGAGTAATAGTAGAGGAAGAATTTTTGCCAGATTTCTGCCGGGTAAAATAACCATAGTCGTTCCTTGTTGGTCTGGAAAAAATGAAGGGCCATCCTTGCGGCTGGCCCTCCGTAAAAATCATTTATCTCATAGAACCGTTATTCAATGTGTCTGCGGGAAAAGAAAAATATGGCAATCCCAATGACCGCAATTCCAGCGACAATCATCATCGCGTTCATATCTCCGCCAAAATCCAGCCACTCCATTGAGAATCCTTTTTTTTCATCTAATTGATTCACTATTTGCCTCCTTATGAAAAGGAATTTTTAATAGTTCTAAATCTTGATGCAAATCATTCTCGTTGTTACTACATTTCATTACCTAAAATCTTGGTCCCGGATATCATTTTGTCAATAGGTAAGGAAACTAATTGATTTAAAATGGGTTAAGTGGCGTAATAGTCTGCAAGGGCTGGCTTTAAATCGGTGCTGAAATTGATTTGGCGCTCGATCTCGTTTTTCCTGTTATCCGGAACCCTTGAGGATATAATGACTTGAGTTCGATTTTCAGTTTTTGACGCTCATCCGACGTTGGAAATTCATCTCGCAGGCCATAGATTGGAAAATGTTTAATAATTGATTAATAAAGACTAATTTTATGGGCCATTTGCTCCAGGATCTGGCGATTCTTCTGCTGGTTTCATTGCCGATCAACATTTTATTTCACAAAATAAAATTGCCTTCGGTGATGGGTTTTTTAATTGCGGGAGTGATTATTGGTCCTAATGCCTTGCAATTGATTGGCGACCTGGAATCGGTCAAACATTTGGCGGAAATCGGCGTCATCCTGCTTCTCTTTGTCATTGGTCTGGAATTTTCTCTCAAGCAATTGCTGAAGGATTTAAAAGTATTGTTGGGAGTGGGTTCCCTGCAACTAGGGTTGACGGGGGCGGCAACGTATTTCATTCTTCAGGCGTCGGGCGTTTCGACCCATCAGGCAATTTTGTTTGCACTGCTGGTGCCTTTAAGCAGCACCGCCATCGTATTAAAAATGATCACCGACCGAGCCGAGATCGACACCCGGCATGGGCGTATCTGCATTGGGACTCTGCTGTTTCAGGATATATGCGTGGTCCCGATGATGCTCATCATCCCTTTATTGTCGCATACGGATACTCTGTCTTCTGTGGACTTCGGACTGGCATTGCTAAAATCCATCGCCGCCGTCCTGGCCATATTTTTCCTCTCCCGGTTGATCGTTCCCCGCTCCTTAGGTTTGATCGCTCGACTGGGCAATAAAGAACATCTGACATTATTTGTAATTTTGATCATTCTGGGAACAGGATGGGTATCGGAATCCATGGGGCTGACTTTAGCGATGGGCGCTTTCATCGCGGGAATGATTATTTCCGATTCAGAATACAGCCATCAGATCATCCTGGATATTCTGCCCCTGAAAGATTATTTCGGCAGTATCTTCTTTATTTCGGTGGGCATGCTCCTGGACCTGCAAATATTCTATGATTCCGGGTTGTTATTTCTTGGATTGGCTGTAGGGGTGATCGCCGCTAAAGCGGTCCTGGCCTTCCTGGCATCGTTGGCGTTAAAAAATTCATTCCGTATTTCTTTTATCGTGGGGCTGCGTTTAGCGCAGGTAGGGGAGTTTTCGCTGCTTTTGGCCAACCTGGCTTTGGAAAATGAACTGTTTGAATCCCAACAGTATCAGTCTTTTTTGATTGTTTCGATTTTCAGCATGCTTATTGCGCCTTTGCTGATTCAACTTTCGGGAACACTTTCCATAAAGCTGGATTCCCTGATGGGAGCCAAAACAGATGAAGAACTGGAACCTGTGGAAAAAGAAAAGCTGTCTGGGCATGTCATCATCGCAGGCTATGGCATGGTGGGAAGGAACCTCTCGCGGGTTTTAAAAGAAACCAACACTCCTTTTATCATCCTGGAGATGGACGGGGAGAGGATTCGCCAGGCACTCAGCCAAAATATGAACACGCTGTATGGGGATTCCACGCACAGGGACACCCTGATTCGGGCGGGCATTAAACGGGCACGAATGATGGTTTTTGCCATACCGGATCATTTTGCCGCCGAGCAAGGAGTGCGGCTGGCGCGGCAGTTGAATCCGGATGTTTACATTTTAGTGCGGGTTCGTTACGCGGCGCAGGTGGAAGAACTCACTGCCGCCGGGGCCAATCAAGTGATACCGGAAGAATTTGAAACCTCCATTGAAATTTTTTCCAGGGTACTGCGTGAATTTCATATTCCCAATAATATTATCGAGCAGCAAGTGGAGCTGGCGCGGCTGGAAGGTTACAGCATGTTTCGCGGCATGTCGCTAAATGTAGAGAGCCTGCAAAAATTTTCCACCTATCTTGCCGCGACCTTGACGGAATCCTTTCATGTTCTGGAAGACTCCTGGTGTAAGGATAAATCAATCGGCGATCTTGAATGGAATCCGGATTCGGATGCCAAATTGATTGCCGTGGTAAGAGATAACGATTTGCAGGCAAACCCGGGTTCCACTTTTCGTTTTCGCCAGGGAGACATTATTCTTCTTTTTGGCCGGCATGCCAATCTGGACAGGGCGATCAAGCGGTTGCAATCGGGGACAACGGCGCAATAGCAGTTCCAATTTTGAGAGGTGATTTATGAAGGTTAAAGAACTGATGACTCAAGTGGTTCATTCAGTGACGCCAGAGGATAAGGTCGATCGGGTGTTCTTTCTATTTAACTTTGAGAATATCCGCCACCTGCCGGTTGTGGAAAAAGGCAAGCTGGTGGGCATTTTGTCCGATCGAGATTTGAAAAAAGTATTGGGTCCGGCAAAAAAGTTTCTCGAAAAACCAGACGGAACGACCTTGACGATCTCCACCCGAAAGGTGCGAACGATTATGAGACGCAACCCGATAACCATCGAACCGGAGCAACGGGCGGCGGATGCGGCGGCGATCATGGCGAAACGAAAAATAGGCGCTCTTCCGGTGGTGCATAAAGATAAGCTGGTGGGGATCATCACTGCTACGGATATTCTTCGGGCTTTCGTTAAGCTTTGCAATATGGTCGAACCTTTTGGGAATACTCGATAGAGTAGCTGACCGTATAAAGCCGGGTTCCCAGGTGTCAGGAATCTTTATTGGTGGCAATGGAATAGCGTTCCATGAGGTAGCCTAAGCAGTCTTGATGAACGATCTGCTCATTGGTGGAGAACATAGAAGGAACCACGGCTTTTTTCAGACGAATTTCCTGGTCGACATAGTCGATAAAATCCGACCCCACCTCCCGATCCCTCTCGTCAATAACCGATAATTTCATCTGCGAATTGTAACGCCAGCCCAAAACGGCGTTTTTGGGAAGTTCTGTGAAGTTTTGCAGGTCGAGATCTTCAATAAAACTAAAATCCTGGTCCTTGTGATTGCCGTTAAAACCGATGCGGCTTTTTTCGGGGACATGGATGCGGGCAATGGTGTGGTAAACGTAAAGGTCTTCCTCATGATCCAATGCGGGAGAGATTTGTTCCAGGCGCAAGCATTTCTCCACAAAGTCATAAACATGTTGGATTCCGTAAGGGTCCCCCGGCTGGCCCGCCTCTATGGTGATGGAAGGGCAGAAGTCCCCAAACGCGATGGATAGAACTTCATTGGGACGGGTGAAATAAATCAGGAGTGGGCTGAACAATCGAGCCAGATTGACGAAAGGACCCTCCAGCCGATTGATACAGGCATAATGCGGATTTTTCCCGGATGTGTTGTGAATGTCGATGGCAGCGAAGTAACCCTGCTGTTTCGCGAAAGACTGGACCTGGTCGGCCAACCGGTGTTCCGGTAAATCTCCCCCTCGCCAAATGCGGTTGTAATCGGGTTGATGAGAAAACCGCCTCACGTTGGCTTTCGCGGCTTCAATATTGCCGACAAACAAATCCAGGCTTCGTGGAAGAGGCGTCTTCTCTTCCTTATATTTTTTTAGCAGTTTTTGGATGGCCTGTATTCCCGTGGGTTCATTGCCGTGCAGAAGAGTTGCTATGAAAATAGGCGGATCTTGCTCTCCACGGAAACGGATCAAAGAAGGGCCGGGCAGTGCATGGGTCAACTCCTCAGAAGCTAAGTCCAGAAATCCCTCAGGTGGCGTCTCGAATACATTCAGTTTCATTTTATATTTTCCATTGATACACGGGCCGATTGTGTTTCTGGTTCTCGGCATAAGCTTGGGTCATTGCCTGAAAATCCGGCCCGTTTTTTAATATGAAAGCCCGTTGCCAATTGGCTCCGTTCTGCCGGGTTTTCACCCGGTTGTGCATAATATCATTTATATAAGTGTCGATGTCTTTTGGGTCCAGATTTGCCATTTGCAATCCCTTTGCCGCGGCAGGGAGCAGGGTCTCCATTAATAGGGAATGAAGAGAACCCATTTTGCCATCGACCCATTTTATTTTGGCTTCCATGCCGAATTTCGCCGCCGCATAAAAATTTTCTCTGGCGTTTTCAAAAGGGATTTCATGTTCCAGGGGAGTTTCCCTTTTGACGAAATAGGTCATTAATCCTAAAAAGAACGCGATATTGGCAATGATGTCGGTTATGCTGGGGCCTGCTGAAGGAACGCGATGTTCGATGCGAAGATGCGGTTTTCCTTCCTTAGTCAAGCCGATCAGTGGCCGGGTCCACCTCCAGATGGTGCCATTTTGCAGGCGAAGGTGACTCAACCAGGAAGGGTCCTCGTCAAACACCAGCGGCAGCAAAACCGGAAATCCATCCAGGTTTTCCAGGAACAATTCGAGCAAAGATTCCTTCACATAACCGGTGCCAAAGGTGACCCTTCCCACCGTCTGTCCTTTGAGGTCAAGAAAACTGGCAACGGAAACCGACTGCTCAAACGTGGGGATGCGCGTTTCGTCCCAGAGATCTTTGCAGAACAAGTAGGGAGAATTTGCCGCCACCGCCACCATCGGAGCAGAGAGAATCTGAGACAGATTGTAATGGCGGACCGCTTCCTTGGAGTTGATCTGGCTGTGGATCTGCAAGGAAGTCGCCACCGACTCCAGCATCACGTCGTGATGTTTTATCCGTAGGGAATCCTGCCCATCAATATTTAACTCCAGAGGTTTGCCACCCCTCATTTTCAATACCTGTTGGTTCAGCGCAAAGTACCTTCTCAAAGAAGACATATTTTTGACTATGAGCATTTCATCGCGAATGGTGGGCAATATACCGATTGCTAGAATATTGGCTCTCAATTTTTCTGCATGCTCATTGCATTTCTTCCAGGTGCGGGAAAGCTCACTTTCCATTTGGCTGAGAAGGTTGCCCGTCAATAGATGGGGGGTGCTGTTGATTTCAAAATTGAATTTGGATAATTCCGGGACGACAAGTGGGTCGGCCATGCTATCCAAAAAATCTTCGTTGATAGGGGCCGGAAGGTAATTTTGATCGACTAGCCAGGCTTCCAACTCAAACCCGCACTTGCCCTCCGTGGTTTCAAAATAGTCGTTTTTGAACCAGTTCATGAGAACGCGGCATTCATCCCGCATGCGTAGCTTGAATTCAGAATAATCCTCTTTGGAAAATTCAGAACGGGGTATTTCATCTCCCATAATTTGCTTCCCTTGATTCAGGCGGTAAAATGAGCTCACTTTAAAAGTGTAATGGATGCCGCGGAAACGTCCAAGAGCAAATGATATTTTGCCAACCGATTATTGATTAATTGGTGAGGGCGAGTTGCCTGAAATCGTCGATATAATCCTGAATTTTGTCAAGCGCCCAATCTCTTTGCGGCGGGGTTAAAATGGAATCTATTTTTAATAAAATTTGGTTCCACTCTTCAATTTTCTGTTCCAGTTTTATTCTGAATTCCGGCGGCCAACGGGTTTCTGGTTGTTCGATCCATTGGACAAGTTGAGCCTCGATCTCTGCCGGTGATTTGGATGATCTCAACAAAGTGTAAATTTCTTTCTGAAAATTCCTCCGGTTTTCAAGTTTGAGTATTATCCATTCCCGTTCTACTTTTATCCAATTTTTAATTTGGCTTATCTGGCCGGGGTGCAACGTCCCGAACCAATCCTCAAGAATCCCAAGGAACCATTCGTGCGTGTCATCTACCATATCTTCATCCGTCATATCGAGTTGTTTTATGAGAAATTCATTACTCGATTCTATTTCTATTTTAAAATGTTCGATTTGATCGTCTTGCAACGTGGTTAAGAACTGAGAAAAGGCCAGAGCCGCTTGAATGAAAAATCGTTTGAAATAATTGTGGTGGTCTTCCTTGATCCAATCCAGGTCTTCCGGGTCCAAACCATTTTGATAGCGATTTTGAAATTCTGAGAGGGTGTTGACAATTTCGGGCAGTTCGTGACTTCTGTGCCAGGTCAATAAGTTGTTCAGCTCTTTTTCGAGAAATATCTGCTGAGGAGAAGTCAATTGGAAGTATTTATCGATTCTACTGACAATAAACCAGTCGGAAAAGTTGTAGATGATTTGCGTCCTGCTACAGCCCGCCAGGCTCAAAAGAATGAGCGTGCAGGCGATTAGAGTAAATCGAAAGGGAGTGAAATTTTTCATGCCTTTAGACTGTGAATATGAATTAGTGAGAAATTTTAACAAAATTGCCTTTAACAATTTGACGAGGCATATTAATCCTTAAAAAAATGATTTTGTTCAATGCCTCATAGGGTGACTTGGTGATAGAATAATTTACAATTAAAACTTGGTTGCGATTGCCAATTTTCTTTCTAAACAAAATTTTTTAAAAGGCTCCCTATGATTGGTCAAATACTCAAGGTGTTCAAAGCCTTAAACTCAAACGCCAAACCCTGGCAGATCAGTCTGGGCGTTTGTTTTGGCGCCATTCTGGGCCTCACCCCGATTTTGAACATTCACAATTTGGTTCTTCTATTCCTGGCATTCATTATTAACCTGAATATCGGGATCATGATTTTGAGCTTCGTTGTGTTTTCGGGAATCGCCTATATTCTGGACCCCTTGTTTCATAACGTTGGCTACGCGGTCTTAAAATCGGAAGCCTTGACGGGTTTTTGGACAAACGTTTTCAGCTGTCCCATTGCGCTTTTGGCAAATCTCAATAATTCCATCGTCATGGGCAGTTTGATTATTTCCATTCCGCTAACCATTCCGCTGTTTTTCTTCTTTAACCAGGTGGTGGTGAAATACCGTGAAAAAATTCAAGCCGCTATGGAAAAATTCCCCATTTTCAGGTCGCTGAAGATAGTTAAAGTTTACCAAACATTGATGGGGGAAAGAGGATGAAAATATTTCGCTGGCAGGGATTGGTTGTGTTTTCGGTTCTTTTTCTTTTGCTCTGGGCATTTTTCTCCTTTTTCCTCGATGGGCTGATAAAGCGCGGCATAGAAGAAAAAGGTTCTGAAATGATTCAAACTCAGATCGAGGTCGATTCTGTTTCCACATCGCTTCCATCCCAGTCTGCCGGTCTTAACCAGTTGGCGGTCGCGAATCCTGATAACGTGATGGAAAATGCCGTGGAAATCAAATCCATTTCTTTTA
>JAJDBE010000173.1 GCA_029261515.1 Nitrospinaceae bacterium
GATTTGCCAGTTATCCGATAGGCGGCCATTCCCATCCACTCGTGCAAGCCTTTGGTGACGGAATATAAATTCAGCAGGCTGCCGAAATTCCAATCGTATTTCAGTTCTCCCGTTGTCCGGTAATCGACAGGGTAAGGAATGACATTCCATCCGGCTTTTCTAAAGACTCCAACCGAACGCGGCATATGAAACGCAGCGGTCACCAGAACCCAGTTGCCCTCTGGTTTTTTACCAAGCAAATTAAAACTGTTGACGGCGTTTTCATAGGTATTGCGCGCCCCGGATTCAAATTGCACCCGGTCCGGGTTTAATCCCAGTTCCCGGAAAAGTTTCCTGGCCGTCTCGGTCGCAGTGTACTCTTGCTGGTTCAATGCCCCCGAACCTCCGGTATGGATGAGCTTGGCATCCGGGTAACGGCGGGCCAGCGCGACAAATGCCGTCAAACGCTCGGCCCCCTCATTCACCGAGGCTTGACCGCGAATGGAAGTGATTACGGCTTGCTCCGGGCCGCTTAAGACAATGATTCCCCGAATATCATCGGGCAGAGACGCAGGCGCCGGGAACCGATTTTCCAGCGGCCAAAAAAGAAAATTATTGATGGGCAAAAAGCTGATAAGCAAAATCACCACCACCGCAAGGGAAACCAGCACCCGCCCTGCGGTATTCCTTTTCGTCCACAAAAGAACCGTGCCTGCAATCAAAAGGAACAGGACAATATGGTCCGGCGATACCAGCACCCACAACAGCTTCGAAAATATCCAAAAAAGGGTATCCATTAATCTTTCCCAGGAAACCCGGCAAAGCGCGCCGGAACCTCAACTGAGTAAATGACCTCTATAAAATATTATAAACTGAGACTGGTTCTGGGCTGGATGTATATTGCAGGAATCATCGTCCTATCGCTGATTCCGAACCCGCCGCAAGTCGATCCGACGGAAAGCGATTTATTTGCTCATCTCTTCACTTACTTTATCCTGATGATCTGGTTCACCCGAATCCAGCCACGGGATCGCTATCCTTTTTTAGCGATGAGTTTTATTGCGTTGGGGATCTGTATGGAAATCCTCCAGGGGTTGGGAGGTCAACGGGAATTCGAATGGATCGATATCCTGGCAAACTCGTCAGGCGTTCTGACAGCCTGGGTTCTGTCCCGGAATTTCCAGGCCCCGGTCAGGACGCCGTCGTAATTTTTCCCTCCGAATTTCACGCATGAATCTCGCGATGTTCTTTTCTTTGCTCCAGTTCGCGCAGTTCCTGCAGGTCCTTTCCATTGTACCCTAAAAAATAAAGGATCAACTCGAGGTTCGACCGGTTGATGCTGGCTCTGGCATGCTTCTGCACAATCGGCTTGGCATTGAAGGCGATGCCAAGGCCCGCACGCGCCAGCATGTGGATGTCGTTGGCGCCGTCGCCCACCGCAACCACCTGCTTTAAAGTAAACCCCTCCTTCTCTGCAAGAGAAACCAGAATGCGTTCTTTAGACAGGCCGTCGATGACTTCGCCCTCCAGTTCTCCCGTCACCTTGCCGTTTTCAATTTTCAATTGGTTGGCGAAACCATAATCCAGAGCGTATTTCTGTCGCAGTTTGTCGATAAAAAACTGAAACCCGCCGCTGACGATGGCGATTTTGTAGTTCAGGTATTTCAGAATATTCACCAGGTCCAGAGCGCCCGGCGTCAGGGGAATACGTTCGTACAGTTCGTCAAGTTTCTCTACAGGCAGGCCGCGAAGCAGACGGACTCTTTCTTCCAGCGCTTCCTTGAAATCCAGTTCTCCGTTCATCGCCTGATGCGTGATAGCGGCCATCTTCTCTCCGGCTCCTGCCAGTTTCCCCAATTCATCGATGACCTCGCATTGCAGGAAGGTCATGTCCGCATCGAACACGATCAACCGCTTGTTGCGCCGGAACAGCGTGTCGTCCTGCACCGCGATATCAACCTGGAACTTTTTCTTGAACTTCACCAGGGCATTCAGCACGTCCACGCTGGAATGCACTTCCAGGGTACCGATGACGAACTCGATCACATGCTGATCGCCATAATCGAGCTGCTCAATGCGCAAAATGTTAATGCCTTTTTGGGCAAATGTCTGAGTCAATTCCATCAGCACCGCCGATTCTATATTCGCTCCCAATAGTGTGACCACGGACCGATGCTTGTAAGGCGCTTCCGGGCGATTGCCTTTTTCCCAGGGGAAGATGCCGATTTTGAGGCCTGCTTTCTCACCGTATTCCTTCAGTGCCTGACGCAAAGGTTCGACGGCACGCGGATCATCGCTGTCCAACAAAATGGAAAGGTTCAGCAGGCCGTTAAAAACAAATTGCTTGATGTCGAGTACGTTCCAATCATGCCGGACAACCGCTTCCAGCGCCTCTGCCAGAATCCCCGGACGGTCCTCCATAGAGATGTGAATGTGCAGCTGGCTGGACTTTTCAGAGAGTGGCATGCTTTAATCCCTGGCTTTGTAGCGCCAGCCTTCCCTTTTTTTGCAGGTCCAGCCGTCGTTGACTTGAAACGTGGAGAGGTTGTCCAGCGATTGCGAATTGAACAGAGCCACGACGCCCTCGCCCTGGATGGGGTTGTTCTTTAAATGCAGCCGCTTCAATTGCGGCAGGCATTTCGATTCGGCCAGAATTTTTATTCCTGTATCGTCAATGCCGTTGCCGTTTAAGTTCAGGTATTGCACGTTCTTTAGATAGCCGCATTCGGCCAGGTCCTTCACGCCCTCATTGCCGAGTCGATTGTCGTCCAGATCCAGCCAGGTGATCCCTTCCATTTTGGCGGATTGCCACATCAGCCGGGCCTCTTCCGGTCCTAGGTGAATGGCGCTGAGCATCAATTGATTGCCCCGCATCCTGCCTGCGAAAATTTCCTCTGCCGTTACGAATTTTACCGTTTTGCTCATGTCATCGTTCCTCGTACTATCAAAAACTTGAAATCAGTAGTTTTATAGGAAAAAGTGCCGCAAGACAAGTCAGAGATTATGCATCAGAACCGGATCGGATCAAACCGTTAAAACCGGGGCTTGGGTTCCCTGGGTTTGGGCGGGACATATTTTTTGCCTTTGAGTTCCTTGGGCAGATAATCCTGCTCGACATAATGTCCGGGATAATCGTGGGGATATTTGTAATCCACTCCGTACCCGTATTTTTTAGCGTCCCGGTAGTGGCTGTCCTTGAGATGGTCGGGAACGGGATATGACTCGCCTTTATTCTGGATGTCGTCCAGAGCGCGGTCGATGGCAACGATGGCCGAGTTGTCCTTGGGCGCATTGGCCACATAGATCACCGCCTGGGCCAGGGCGATACGGGCTTCCGGCATGCCGATCCGATCCACCGTTTCGGCGGCGGCATTGGCGATCACCAGAGCCTGTGGGTCCGCAAGACCCACATCCTCCGCCGCGGTGACGATCAAGCGCCGCACGATGAAGCGCGGGTCTTCGCCTCCGGCGATCATTTTCGCCAGCCAGTAGATGGCGGCATCCGGGTCGGAGCCGCGCAGACTTTTCTGAAAAGCCGAAGCGTGATCGTAATGTTCCGTGCCGCCTTTTTCATACAGCACCGCCGCGCGTTGAATAATGCCTTCGATCATTTCCCGCGTGACAACCTCGGTTTCGCCCTCCGAACGGGCGTATTCGCTTGCCGCTTCCAGCACGTTCAAGGCGCGTCTGGCATCACCGTTGGCATGACTGACGATCAGATTCAATGCGTCTTCATTAAGAGTTGGGGGTTCCGCACCCAAGCCTCTGCCTTCATCTGCCAAAGCCCTTTTGAGAACCGCTTCGATATCCTTCTGATCCAGGTACTCCAGCCGGAAAATCTGGCAGCGCGACCGTAGCGCCGGAATCACTTCCAGCGACGGGTTCTCTGTGGTCGAACCGATCAGCCGGATGGTGCCGTCTTCCACAACCGGCAGAACCGCATCCTGCTGGGCCTTATTGAAGCGGAGACTTTCATCGATGTATAACATGGTGCGGCGCTGGGACGCCTTCCACAACTTTTTTGCCCGCTCGATGATCTTGCGGATATCCGCCACTCCGGCATTGACGGCGCTGATCTCGTGAAACTCGCTTTGCGTCAGTTTGGCGATGATGCGGGCGATGGTGGTTTTTCCCGCTCCCGGCGGTCCCCAGAGAATAAAAGAAAACCCTGAGTTTTTCTCCATCAAGCGGCGCAGCGGTTTGCCCTCCCCCACCAAATGCCCCTGTCCGAAAAACTCGTCCCAGTTGGAGGGACGCATGCGGTCCGCCAAGGGCGATGGCAATGCCTCCGGGGGCTTTTCTTCGTATTCGGGAAACAGTTCCATAACTATTGCGAAGAATTCACTTTTGGGTGGATGGAGATACCTTGGTTTCCATAAATATAGATAGAATAGCTGATTTTGCAGGCAGGCGTAAATCTTCTTGGATTTTCTTCAGATTTTATCCGCGGAATCCACAGGTTTGAAAATCTCAGGGCCGGAATCTTTAAGGAAAGAATCAAGCGGCAAGGATTCGGACCAGGGCTTGAGATAAGGCGCCAGTTGGGTTGGGTACGATGGTTTCGCAG
This sequence comes from Nitrospinaceae bacterium, assembly GCA_029261515.1. GTDB lineage: Bacteria > Nitrospinota > Nitrospinia > Nitrospinales > VA-1 > JAJDBE01. The sequence continues at coordinate 4,547 of JAJDBE010000173.1, forward strand.
AAAAACCGATTTTGATATCTTCAGTTGACCACGCAGTCAATACGATGAGGACAAGCGTGATTCCTGCAAACTTGATGACCTCTTTTCGTGTCACAAAATCCTTAGTCAGCCTGGCGCTGGCCCAAAGCATGACCAGCATGACTCCAAAGCTGATAACATATTCAGCGATGGCGATAAGACCGTTATTAAACACTCCAAAATACCAAAAAGGACCGACCTCTGTATGCAAATAGGAAAGTAGAATTCCTGCATTGGATAAAGCCAGATAGCGTTTAAAATAGGCTCTATGAATTCTCGAATGGGTGATCACACCAAGCAGGCCTACATAAATTAATGCGAGTAAAAGATAACCCCACACAATTCCAAAAACTTCTTTCTCCCAGAACTTGTCACTCGGTTGCTCCATATAAGACGCCCAAACAAATATTCCCATGACAAACAGAGAAAAAACCGCCGCCACCGACCAACGGTCTAGGAATGAGCGGAGAGCCGCAAGGTTGTCCATCCGCTTCGCAGGTTCTACAGGATGACCGGGCAGAAGGATTTTCAGTTTCGTTTTCCCAACGCAGATTTCTTCTCCGGATTGAATTTTGGCAACCTGGTTCATGAGGGGCGCACTGCCAACGATTTCCGTCCCGTTCTCGCTTGCCAGATCCCGCACATAGACCATTTTACCGTTGGCTGAAATCACCAGGTGTTGCGGAGAAACAAACGGATCATCCAGAATAATGTCATTAGAATAGGAGCGCCCGATAGTCGCACTGCCGTTGTCGAACACATAGCGGCGTTCTACCTTGTGCCCATGCGAAGGAAGCAATTCCACGATCACTCGACCCATTGGATGCCTCCTAAAAATTTCTGCAGAAAGCGCCGCGCCAGCGGTTCGTCCAACCCCGCCAGGCCGATGCGAACGATATGGCCCTGTTTCGCTTCGCCCAAAGCAGCGAAGGTGAGAAATACGTCATGCAGTTTAGGATATTTTTTGTATTGCCGTGCGCAGTAAGAACCTTTCCAGTCATGCCCGGCAATTTTAACAAAATCGCTTTGGCAGCGGAACTCTGTCACGTCTTTTTCCCCCACGTAGGGAAGAAAATCGGTTTCAGACAATTCGGCGGAATACACTTTGTAAAACTCAAGCGGGTTCAGACTTTTACTCCCCAAAGAAATAAAGTAATAGCCTATGGTCCCGGTCGAGAAATCGGATGAAAGGTAGATATTGCTTTCACTTCGACACCATTTATAGCTGTAGGAATAAAATTGCTTTTCAGGGATATCTTCGGGTTCCGTCTTGCCCCAGCATTTGATGTCGGCGGCGGCTATATTCTGCGGAATCTTGAGCGAACCAAAGTCTTCGACAGACCACTTCGCTTTGAGGATTTTATGGATCACCTTATTGTATTTTTCAAGAATCTGGTCTTGAATGACCGCCTGCCACTCCTGCGTTTCCTCTTTCCCGGTGATTTCCCCGGCAAGTTTCAGCAAATACTCTGCGGGAACAAGATAGCTCAAATCGTTGCCTTCTATCGAAACATTGATACCGATGACTTTTCCTTTTGAGTTGAACGCAGGACCACCGCTCATGCCGCCATTGAGTGAAGCCGAAAGCAAAATACGTTGATACAAATCTTCTCCAACCAGACCATTGTAAATTCCTTCGGTAATCGTCATGCCAAGGTCCAGCGGATTGCCCATGGGAAAAACATGGTCTCCCTTTGACATCGATGCGGTGGCAAATGAAAGATAGGCCTTGTCGCTGGCCTCTCCCTGCAAAACAGCCAGGTCGTGAGCGACATCGAGAGCTTTGAGGATCAAGTCGCCTCGTTCTCCATTGGCGTTGACGTATTCGATCCGGTATCGCTCCGGGGTGGCCACCACATCGGAAATGACATGGTAGTTGGTCGCAAAAAGACCCTTTTTGGAGAACCTGAAACCGGAGCCGATCGTCGATTTTTCGTTTGATTTCAGGTCGATGATTTGAATCTGGTAAACGGAGGCACTGGAACGCTCATAAATTTGTTGCGCCTTTTCCGTCAGTCCCCAGGCAGCGTTTGCACTGCCAATGAAAGTGGCGAAAAACCAAAAGAAAATCACTATCGAGAATCTATCAGAATTCTTCATTTTCCCCACGGATTTTTAGATTTTCACTTCTTTTAGGCTAATAGGTAAGTCATTATAAATCAATGTAATACTGGCATTAATCGGTCCCATTCACCGCCGGCGAAGGTAACCGGCGATTTTATAATGATTTTAAACGGAGGGGAAAAGATCAAATGTCCATTTTCTTAAGCGCCTGGATGCCGCGTTGAATGGGCAGAAAAGTCACGGCGAGGGAGAGCAGAACGATCAGGGTATAACAAATCGGCACATCGACGCCGCCCAGATGCTTGAAAAGAAATTTTTCGTTGAAATGCACATACATCGGCCGGCCCACCAGCATCAGCACCAGGCCGATGAACCCCAGGCTGAGCGTCATGAACAGGATGCCGCCGGTGCCGGCGGGAATTTCGGAAATATTTTCATGATTGAAGGTGGGGTAGACCGCTCCCAGACCCAAACCCAGGCCCACCAGCCCCAGCGTGATTAAGAAAACGCCGATGATGGACATGCTCATCACATAGCCGTCCACCTGCATCAGCAGGTTGGAAACGATGACCAGAAATTCGGCGATGAACAACAGTGGTGGAAAAAACATCCAGAACTTGCTCCAGAGAAATTTTTTCATCTCCACTGGAGATGTGTAGATCGTCCAGATTTTCTTCCCTTCGATGCTGGGGGCCGAATACACGAAACGCGAGGTGAGCGCCGACAACACGAAACCCACCAAGCCAATATTTAAAACCGAGATCACATTTTTTAACACGACGTTCTGGAGCGGCAGGTTCATGATATTAAATATGTAAACAAACACCAGGGCGCAAAGGATAAAAATCTGCGACCATTGCTCCGGGTCGCGCATGAATATTTTGACGTCCTTGACCAGCAAGGCCCGCCGGGTCGGCGACAGGGGCAGTTTTTCCCAGAACGAAGACTTGGTTTCGACAAAACTGCTTTTTGCCGAGGGCGCCTGAGCCACTTCCTGCACCAGGCACCAGCTGGCAAAGTAGATTTTCCGGCTCACCGCCCAAAGCGCCCCCATCAACCCCAGTGCCGCTGAATAGAGATAGCCTGTCTGGAACAAAGCCAGCCGTATGTTTTCCTCAACCCAACTGGTCAACCCAAGGGTGATCCAACTGCTGGGCAGAAACTGGAAATCGGGAACCTTCAGGCTTTCGACAAACAGCATGATTTTTTCATCGGAGACTTCCTGGCCAAAAAACTTCTCCGGAGAAAGAAACCGGAGATACACCACCAACCCCACTAGGAACACCAGTCCCAGAAACGAAAGCGCCTGATGCGCCTTTTTCGTCGGGAAAAAACGCATCAACGCCATGATGGCCAACGCTCCGAGACCGCAGGAGATGATGACGAATGGCAGCAGGTTACTTACGAGGTAAACATAATATCCCCAGGGCATCTGAAAATAATGTCCGTAAGCCGCAAACACGGGCAGCGAGAAAAGCAGAACCATCCAGGAACTGTGGAATACGCTTTGATAAAAACGCGAAAAGATAAACGTCCCGGTAGACACCGGCAGGGAGTGCATCAGGTTTAGATCACGCGCCAGATAAAAAACCGATAACGAAACGATGAGACTTGAAAATAGCACCATGACAAACAGCGTCAGGAAGATCACGTTCAGCAGTTGCCCGATCAATTCATCGCCGACATTTAAGGGAAGTCCGTCGAGATAGCGGATGATGCGCAGAAAAAACAGAAAGTCTCCGTAGATAAAAAGCGAACCGACCACACCGATCAATCCCCAGCGCAGCCTTTTGTCGCGGGCGGGCCGGGAAAGGAGATTTTTTATCGCGAGAAAACGTAATTTGAGCAGAAGAAAGAAAATTCTCATATTCCTAATTTCCTATTGCAGGCAGACCGTTTTTTCATGGAGTCACCCGCTAGGTTCGCACAGGATGACTCCCTATTCAACTATAATTCAATGGGTTATGGGGTCAATCGTGTCCAGTTGCAGTGCTGTAGTGGTGGGAAAAGCGTTGAAAATCCGCTGGAAAAGAAAAGGAAACGTCTCCGATTAATTCACCGGAGCAATGGTATTCTAGCAATCTTAGAATCGGCTCAATAGAAAATCCCCCTTCCCCGGTACGCTCCGAGGGGGAGGGAGGCTTGTTTATTTTTTAAGGTTTCTCGTCGCCTCAAGGATGGGCAGATTCGCTTCTGTTGGAATGTAAATCGTTTCACTCGATCCATCCTGAAGCCCCTGAATCCAGAGGTAGCGCAAGTAAGCCTCGTTTCCCTGAAGCGATTTTCCGATGATCTTATTGGCCTCGGCAACGCCTTTTGCCCGCAAAATCTCGGCATCGGCTTCAAACACTGCCGAGTCTTTCCTCGCTTCGGCCTCGCGGACTTTGATCTGCCGGTTCCATTCCGCCTGCTTCAACTCGGCCTGGCCGTCCAATTCTTTCTTCCAGACGTTGTACTGCGGGCATCCTCACATTCCAAGCATGGTGAGCCCCAGTAAGAACAAGCCGACCACTGAACAAAAACCACCCAATTTTGCACCTTTGATAACTTTATTCATAACTGCCTCCTTTCAACTTATAGCCGGTGCTTCCCCGCTCACGTGTAGGGGTTTACGGCCCGAAAAGGCTATGCATCCATTATCCCTCCGCTCAATTCCGGGGGATAGCAAATCCGGACAAGCCGGTTACGATTTTCAGCAATGCACTTGGATAATCCTTGGTTAAGGTGGGTCGTTTTTTATGGACGAAAATCATCCGTTGGAAGGCGCCGGTAAAAAACAGGAGTCATTTCTTTTGGTTAGAAAAGTAGAGGTCAGCAATTTTTTCTAAGAATTCACATAACCCTGACCTGCTCCAGCCCAGCGATCATCGAATCCACCACTCTCCGATCCTGAATCTGATCGAAAATTAAAGCGAATTAATATCGTCTGTTCTCATTTGAAAAACCGGCTTTTCATGCCACGACCGCTTTATCGGCATTCCAATTGGCTTGGAGATTAAGGAATATGCCTTTACCATAATAATATCAACTAAATAAGGACGTTCGGCCATGTTCCCACTAAGGATAAGAATCCTCATTGCGATTAAATTCTGGCTCCCCCGCCTCGGCGAGTTGGGGGCACTTCTTTCGATGAAGAGGGTCAGCGCCAGGACTTTGGCTGAATATGAAATGGAAAAGGCGAAGTTCTTGAGAACCCAGCTGAATAAAAAATTGAAAGGAATATGAGGACTGCCTCGAAATGAAACGGGAAAAGGAACAACCAGAGACTTCGGAGTTCCCCTATTGACAGGCAATTTGGTGAGGCGGATAATTAATACATAACGGACATAATTTTTTAACGCGCCTTCAATGCAATATTGGATAAACCAATGAAGAATATACAAATTTTCATAATTTTTTCTATTGCCTGTATTGGCTTAATGGGATGCGCCTCCGGCCATAAACACTGGAAACCCGTCGCCGGCTGGGAGACGCTGGATGCCAAGCATAGGATGGAAACCATTGAACATTGCCAACAGGATGCAGAATTCGAACGCTGTATGTACGCCAATTCCTACGTCTATTCCAAGCATGGCTCGGTCATGCCTGACCAACCCAATTCAAGCCGCAAAGAAATTTCCACAACAGAGTTAATCCCCTAAATTGATTCAGCAGTTGCATCAACTCACTGGACTGTTTTCCACCCAGTTGACGATGACATAATCCATCCAGCGGTGATCGCCAAAAGACGTCATTTTGCGGGCCAGGTATCCCATATGCCCTCCTTTATCCGGAGCGAGATAGTTGACAGGAAGCTTGATCTCGATATTTTCAAATACGGCGGGAGGAATGAAGGGATCATCTTTAGCGCAAAGGATGATGGTGGGAACTTGAATGGCTTTTATAAACTGATTGGCGCTGCTTTTACTGTAATACTCTTCTACATCGCGAAAACCTGCGGCGGGAGCGGTGTAGACCACATCGAAATCCCATATGGTTTTAAACTCTTTTAGAGGACGAAACGCGCTCGGATGACATTCCACCAATGCTTCACACTGCCGGTGAATCAGGCTCATGTAATAACGGTTAAAAATTCCACCGTAGCTTCTCTTCGACAAAATCTGGCTGGCAATCTTTAAATCGATCGGCGGGTTGACCGCGAACGCTCCATGCACATTAGGCGGAAGAATTCGCTCTTCTCCCAGATACTTCAATAAAATGTTGCCGCTCAGGGAAAACCCGATAATGAGCAGAGGACGGTTGGGAAATTGCCTGACCAGATATTTCACCACATGATCCAGATCATCGCTGGACCCTCCATTCCACAAGGTATCGCTCAATCCCATTCCGGGACCACTGCCCCGGTGGTTCATCATGAAAACGCCGAACCCGCGCTTCCATAACTTGTGGGCGATGCGCCGCATATACCCCGATTCGGAACACCCACCCATTCCATGCGCCATCAGGACCATCGGGCTGCGAGGATTATCCGATTCCATCTCAAACAGCAAAATCTTTGCCTGCGGCGCGACCTCGACTTTATGAATTTCCCTGGGAGGAAGAACGGTTTCCACAGGAAACTTGGCGCCAATGATGGTTTGCGTTACGCCTCCGCGAAATAACCGGTGCGCTTCGAATGGTTGAAAAGAGGGGTCCATTTGGGAATATTGTTCCTTTGTCCGGCCTCTCTGGGGTAGCCGCAGGCTTCTAGTTGAAGAAAGATGTATTCTATCCTCTATCCGAAACTTGTCCACCTACAGTTATGCTAATCTTTTTTCTATCTGGCAGATTAAAGCTAAGCAATGGAATTTTTTGGTTCGTTCCCGTATCTTGACAAAAAGGTATCGAGATGCAAATCCGGCGCAATCGTCCGAGTAAAAGTGTACGGCTTTAAAACGGAATCAGCAAACCATTTGCCCGTTGACAGCCTCAAGGAGAGATTGCTAAATTGTCAGCACACCATTACTATCAACAAGAAATCAAACGGGTTATTGCTCCCTTATGAATTCATTAAAAAAAACCGGAATTTGCTTTTTATTTTTTTTCATTTCAGGATTCTTCTTCCTGTTGCCTCAACTTTCCTTCGCGCAAGCCGATGCCGAAAAGCATTATCAAAAGGGAATGCGGTTGAGCCAGATCAAGGATTGGCAGGACGCCGCTAAAGAGTTTCAAAAAGCCATCGACCTCGATCCCCAATACGCACTGGCGCATGCCAACCTGGGGGTGGCGCTCAGCCAGACCGGCAAACACAAGGACGCGCTTCTGGCGTTTGATGAAGCTCTGAGACAAGGCTACGATCATGCTTTCCTGAGGTACAACCGTGGGATTTCCTTTGCCCAGCTCAACCTTCTTGAAGAAGCCGCCGCAGAATTGCAACTGGCTTTGGAAAAAGACTCGAGAATGACCAAAGCCAGATTCGACCTTGGAATCGTCTACATACTTCAGGGACAGTTGCCCGAAGCCAGAGAGCAGGTGAACCGGCTTTACACCCGCAACGAGAAACTGGCCAAACAGCTTTTTGACCGGATTCCGCCAGAGTACAAAGTCGCCTCGATAGATAATGGGGGAACCCTCTCCGGGCGCATTACATTGACCGGCCCCAAACCAAAGGCCAGGTCGTTTCATCTCATCCATGCCCCCAATATTGAGTTTTGCTCGCGGATCTCCGATGGCAGAGGACACCGGATTTTGCATGATTTCACTGTGTCAGACAACGGCGGGCTTAAGGACACGGTCATCGCCATTCGCGGAGTCAAAAAGGGCAAACCCATCCCCCAGGATATACAGGTCTTCAATATCGACCGTTGTCATTCCGACAAATACGTGATCGGCTTTAGAGATGGCGAAGACATCCTGGTAGAAAATACCGATCCCATCCGCCACGAAATCGCCACTTATGAAGTTGAGAAAAACGCCTATGTGAAACAAAAGAGCAACAAGGCAGTGGTGGGAAAATCCAGTCAGGTGCGCTCGGCATTTGTCGGTAAAGACACAGACGAATTCCTCATCAAATGTAATCTTCACCCTTTTTTGCAGACACGCGGGTTTTTAGTGGACAACCCCTATTACGCCATTTCGGACTCAGAAGGTAATTTCACCATTCCGGATATCCCCGCCGGAACTTATGAGGTCGTGGCCTGGCATCCATTCATTCCCACACAAAAAGGCACCGTCACCATCACCTCCGGTGGGGTTTCTGAGATGAGCTTTGTATTTAACGGGGAAGAGGAGCGGCGAAAACTCTACCACGATGATATTGAAGGCTACCGTTTTCAGCCCTGGTACGACAGCTTCGAAAAATTCTATGGCGGACCACGAGTGGATGACCCTGTGGAAGTCCTGCAAAAGTTTTAAAGCCAAGACGCCGGCAGGCCAGGAATCGAATATAGAACGATGTAAGCCAACCCAGCGTTTCAGCTTTGTTTTTCCAGTAAAGACTCGACAAAGGTTTTGGCTTCAGCGATGGAATAACCGTAATGCTCCCGCGCCAGAATCACGGCATACATCGTTTCCCCCCGTGCGGCCAGGTCCAAAATCCTGTCTTCCGCATTGCCGAATGTCTCGGTGAAATCGGTCGTAAATTCCACAGGCGGCTCAACCGGAATTTTGTTTTCCAATAGTTTCAGAATATGGCCGATGCGTGGGCGAATGCCGGACCAGTCAAGCCGCAGGACCAATGCATCGGTCATACGGACCGGGTAATGGTGGTGGATAACGGTAGAGAACCGGCTCCCGCCTTTAGGTCTCATTTTCTCTTCTCTCCTGATTTCCGCTTGCAAAAGGTCGATCTCCGATTGCGGCGCCCGCCGCTTACGGGCCTCAAACAGAGCGCGGTTCATTTTTCTAATAGGCGGCCTGCGGTTACGTTCATCAAGCAGATTCCGGCGCAGGGTTTCCGCTTCTGTGGAATTTAATTTCAGGTCGAGATAGGTGAAATATTGATGGGTCGGTCCGTCATCGGAAGCAGTTGAAGTCACTTTAACCACATTTTCCTTTGTTTTGCGCACCCAGACGATTTCGGACCAGGGGATCTCAGCAATGACCGAGTCCTCTTCAGGCAAATGATCGTTCAGATAGGAGCGGTACTTGATCAGGACGCGGGTTGCGCCGAGTTGAACTAACCAATTGGAAGAGCGTAACGATTTTTTAAAGTTAAAAAGAAACAATAGCGCGATCAGTCCGATCACAATCGCCATGTACGTCACGACAAACGAAGGCACATCGTTTTTAGCCTCTACCATCCAACGATCAAAAGCGAAGAGACCGATGGACAACGCCGCCGTGACAAAAAATCCGATGAAACTGCCAACGGATGAAACCCGGCACACGGTAGTTTCCCTCTCTGGAACCGGACAATTTTTGACGGAATGAAATTTCATGGCGTAGCAAAAACCGTCGTTAAAAGTTTTCAGAATTGCAAGGTCAATACAAACCGCTGCAAAAAATGCAGGAGATTTCCGCCCCGGATAAACCCGGAGGCGGAGTTTTCCCTTTTCCTATATAGAGACTACCGCAAACATTTGTGCACTCTGACAGAGACAAGAGAAAGGTATTTTTCGATGGTAGATGGATTCACCTGGTTGTGCACCAGCCGGATTTGTGTGCGGCGAACTTTCCGGGTAGACATGCTTTTTGCAACTTCCAGAGAATTGGGGATGATGTAAAGCGAAGTCCCATCCTTTTTCACCTCGATCAATTCCGGGTTCTCCACTTCCACCCGAAAGTCAGCCGTATCCACTTTCGTATCCACGATCTGAGTGTCCATGAGACAGGCATTCACCGTGAGATACGATTCCGCCAGAAACGACCGCAGATAGACCGTCAACTCCTCGATCTGCTCGTCGCTGAGGCTGAAGCTGGGCATTCCCGTATCGGCAATGCCATTTTTGATCGCGTGCCGGATCGACTGGTCGGGAATGCGGCTCATCACTTTATAGTTGGTAAAGTCTCTCGGTTTCGGATTGAGCCCCTCCGCAAGAAATCCGTTGCCGTCCCCCTGAATGCCGTGGCACATCACGCAACCCATCTCTTGATAAATCAATTCGCCTTTGGAGGTCGGCAAAGGTTCCGGCAGAGAGCTGTAATGCTTGTATCCGGAACTGGGAAATGCGCTGGCGTTGGCGGTGAAAAGTAAAAAAGCGGCAACTACGATGGTTTTTACCGGCGCAAAGCGTTTCATTACACCGGCGATCTTTAAAAACGTCTCATGCTTCATGAATACTGTCCCTTCCCGAAAATTCGTCATCATTGTGGTTTATAAGGCTAGCGGACCCAGACCGCCCCACCCGGTTCCGGGAAAAACCACTATTACATGCACATTCGATGCCGATTTGTGAAGCGAAAAAAGGATTCTACATAACCTGCAGTTTTTCAGGAAGATTCAAACAGGCGGGAGCATGACTTTTACATGCTATATTTGTTTTTTACAAAATATCAACCACTAGACGTATCTATTTTTTTACACTGAGAGAGGACCAAGACCCTGCTTCTATATATTTCCGGGGAAAGAGAGGGTATGAAACGAACGGTTAAAATGTTGGGAGGATTTCATTCAAGAACCTGAAACCTATCTTCTTTAGGCTTGCCCAGCTCTTTTTGGTGCGAATTCACCCTGTCACCCCTCCTGGCGGATGACCATGCTCGGGAGTTTTTCGGCTTTCTCAAACCGGGCGGCGGCGTCTTTGGCACTGCTGCGGTCGATATAGCGGCCCATATAAACCCGGTACCAGATTCCCTTGTTTCCGGGCAGTTCGATGCGTTTGACGAACGCGGAATATCCCTTTTTCATCAATTTGGTTTTCAGCGCATGCGCCTGTTCCTTCTTACGAAAGGAACTGACCTGAACGGCATATTGCAGGTCTTGCGCGGGAGCGGGGATCGGCGGATTCTTTGAAACATTGGACGTGATCGGTGCCGGGCTGGGCGAAGTCAGCAGTTTTTCAAATTCCTCCAACGCTTTTTTAAGATCGATCGCCGGATCACTGGTTTTACCGATCTCGGGAAGAGGTGCAGATTCGGAGCGTTTTGCCAATTCAACTTTTTCCTGCACCAAGGGCTTCGATGGCGTTACCGAAACAGGCACAGAGGCTTTTGCCAATTCCACTTCTTTCTGAATTTCTCGTTTGGGCGGTGTGACCGGAGTTGGCTGCATTACAGGAAGCGCCAAAGAAGGTTTTTTGCGGCTTTCCCGAACTGCCGCGGACTTTACCCGAATGGTTTGAACCGATGCTGGGTGGCCTTTCTTAACAATTTCTCCATTTAACCCCACCATTTTACTTAAGGAAGGATCGTTTAGTACCGTAAAGAAAGTGTATTGGTCTGTCCTCGATGCGTCATCGGCGGAAAATTTTTTTTGATCCGCAGACTTGAATTTAGGTTTTACGGCGCTGACTTTTTTGCCCACCTCATGGGACGACTCCTGACCGAATATAGGAAAGTTCAGCCAATCGTTCGATTCGCCCCAAACCACGCCAACCCCTGTCATACACAGGGTGAGAACGATCAACAATTTAGAAGTAAAACCCTTCACTTTTTTCCTTCACCTTCTGAAAGTAGAAAAAACATTCAAACTTATAAAATCCTGATCACATCTCGCACCCTTTAAAAATCACATTTTTTCCGGCGCCGAAATTTCCATGATACTGAGACCATTGCGGATCGTGATCTTGAGACACTGCAAAAGAAACAACCGCGCCTGCGTAAGTGGTCTGTCTTCAGTCACGATGCGGTGCTTCTTATAGTAACTGTGAAACAGAGCCACCAGATCGTGCAGATAATGCGAAATCTGATGCACTTCCAACGCCAGAGCGCTGCGCTCGATCACCTCCGGAAACGCCAGAATATTTTTGATCAGAGTGAATTCCTCCTCCTCGATCAGCGGCGCAAGATCCACCTCGGAATGATGTGGAATCTCAAACTCTTGCTCCCTTGCCGTTCTAAAAACACTGCAAATACGCGCATGCGCGTATTGAATATAGAACACGGGGTTTTCCGGTGTTTCCTTCTTCGCCAGGTCGAGATCAAAATCCAGATGGCTGTCCGAGCTTCTTGACAGGAAAAAATACCGGGTCGCGTCCACTCCAACTTCCGACACAACTTCTTCGAGAGTCACAAACTCGCCGGAGCGGGTCGACATCTGCACTTTCTCTCCGCCGCGTTTTAAGGTGACAAACTGCACCAACAGCGCTTTGAACACCTCGCGGTCGTAGCCCAAAGCCTGCATCACCGCCTGCATTCTCGGCACATAGCCGTGGTGATCGGCGCCAAACAGGTCGATCAGCTTGTCGAACCCGCGATTGATTTTATTCTGGTGATAGGCGATATCCGAACAAAAATACGTCTGCTCGCCATTTTGCTTGACGATGACCCGGTCCTTATCGTCCTGAAAGGCGGAGGATTTCAACCACACCGCGCCGTCCTTGTCATAGATAAAACCTTTCTCCCGCAGCCAGTCCAGCGCCTTATCGACGGAATGATCCTCATACAACGTGCGTTCGCTGAACCAACGGTCGAACTCCACCCGGAAATCCTTGAGGTCCCTCTTGATTCCCTCCAAAACCCAATGCGCCGCATAATCCCGGAAGAAGGGGAGTATTTCCTCCTCCGGCTTATCCAAAAATTCCTTATCATGCTTGGTGATGATGTCGCGGGCGATGTCGCGAATATAGTCCCCCTTGTAATGATCTTCAGGAAACTCCAGCGTTTTGCCCAGAACCTCCTGATACCGGTACCAGGTCGAGCGGCCCAGAATATTCATCTGGTTGCCAACGTCGTTGACGTAATACTCCGCTTTAATATCATAGCCGGCTTTCTTTAGAATCCGGCAAAGCGTGTGGCCGACGGCGGCTCCTCGGCCATGCCCCACGTGCAAGGGTCCGGTGGGATTGGCGCTGACAAACTCAACCAGAATTTTTTGCCCCTTGCCAATCGTACAACTGCCATAATCCGCGTCCCGTTCCGCCACCTTTAACAGCCGTTGCAGGAAAAAAAGCGGCGACATTTTAAGATTGATGAATCCCGGCCCGGCCATTGCCACCTCGGCCACCTGCCCGGCTCCGTTTTTAAGATACTTGCAAAGCGCCTCTGCAATGGCCTTGGGATTCTTGCGCTCGGCTTTGGCCAGCGTCATGGCGAGATTGGTCGAAAAATCCCCCATGTTCTGATCTTTGGGTTTTTCGATGACGATCTCCGGCTCATCCTTCAGCGAAAGTTCGCCGCCATTCTTCGCCTTTTCCAGGGCATCGCGTACTAATTGCTTAATGGCGTGTTTCATATGTGGCCAAACTTCTAAAATAGAAAAAATAAAAAACGCCAGACCATAAAGAGCCGACGTTTACAGGATAATTTTTGGGTGAGGAAAATTAGTTCCGATAATCTACTCGGATCGTTGCCGAACCGCCTCGATTCTGGCTTCCATCTCTGCTTCCAACGCCTTTTTCTCTTCGGCAAACTGCTGTTGCAGTTCTTCGGCTGCAATTTGCATTTCTTCCGGCCTCACGCGATCCGAGAGTTTGCCCAATTTGCCTTGAACCGTCACGTCCTTATCCGCAATTTTGGCTTTGTATTCCTTGCGGATCTCGCTGATTTCTTTTTTCTGTTCCTGCGTGAGCTTTTTTTTGTTTTTAAGCTCCGGCGCCAGCTTATCGGACTTTTCAAGGCTGAGTTCCCAAGCGCTTTTTAAACCTGACACATTCTCTCTCCACCAAAGAAGGAATTACCTGTGTTAAAGATTATAAACCAAAACCCCCCTTGTGCACAATTGGAAAGATATTGATTTTATGGCCATAATGCATTTTTTTTCAATGGTTTATAGTTTACCTTAACTTTCTTTATAAATTAATATAAGCAGATTTACTGGAGGCGCGGATCAACGCTGAAAGGCTTGCGCAGACCCGTCAATTGATGCGATAGTCGTGAAAACGGAAGATAAAAGACTGGACGGTTTTGTCTTCAGATCGAACGGTTTGCGTCATTTTACTGAGGAGCCAGAAACCGTTGACCTGACTGTAGGCGTATTGCGTGGTTTCATTATAATCGACCTCGCCCAGGCGAAATTGCGATCGGCTCTCTGCCACCAGCCATTTCCCCTCTTTTTGAACGTAACGGATTTCACTTTTAACTTCGCGGGGAAAATTGCTTTGCCGGATATTTAATTTTGGGAGGTATCCCCGCTCCAGATCGGCGTAAAACTCGTATTTCTGGATATTGTTCTCAGGGTCTTTAGGAACAAACTGGATCAATTTCTTCTGATTGCGGGAAAACTTCACTTCTCCCTGATAACCGGAAACGCGCTCCTGAAGAGTCTGCGGAACCATCACATCCCGGTAGTTAATGAGAATTTTTTTCAGATCCCTTTTGCGGGCATCGGAGATTTCAAAGGACTTGCCGGAGATTTGAAAATTTCCCAAGGCTCCAGCGGCTGTGGTTTCCCAGTTAAACTCCACATCAGGATTTTTGAGATACCTGCCGCTGTCGGTAACGGTATCGAGCTGTTGCCATTCAATTCGAACGGAAAGGCGTCTGAGACCTCTATTTTGCGGATAATAGTAACGCGCGTCCAGCTCGCGGATGATTTCTTCGGCGCTGTCTTCTGAATAGACAGGGGGTATGAAAAAGAGGATGAAAGCAAAAACGAAAAAGCTATGGCGTATTAGAACGTTGATCCGCACGTTGAATCCCTCCACTCCCCCTGGTCAAAATCATCTCTTGCCGCAAGGAGATTCCTGCAATTACGAAGTTTCTTTTAAAGAGGTCATCATCTCGATCGAATCGGGGCTGTCCCACACGCGCGCGCCGGAGGCAAACCCTTTCAGTTTTCCGCCGGGGCCGATCAGATAGGTCGTCGGCAATCCCATTATATAGTAGTGCTTGCGCACTTTTTGATCCGGGTCCAGCAATATGGGAAAGGTGAGTTTATACTCGTCCACATACTTTTTCACTCGGTCCAGGTTTTTGCGGTCGATGGAGATCGCCACCACCTCGATGCCCTGACTGGAAAGCGTTTCATAAAGCCTCTGCATCGACGGTAACTCTTCCTTGCAGGGTTCGCACCAGGTGGCCCAGAAGTTGAGCAAAACAGGTTTTCCCTGAAAATCTTTCAGGTTCACGGTATTGCCGTTTATATCCTTGAGAGAAAAGTCCGGCGCTTCTCTTTCGGTCCGCGGTTTGGCGATTCCCATGTTCTCAAACGCCTGCATATGCGCCACAGCCGCCGGAACCATCCAGCAAAACAGGAAGAGCACTATAAAGATTTTAAGGTGAAATCGTCTTTTCTTAGTCATAAAGCAGTCTCCTATCTTGCGTTCCGGTAAAGGTAACTTTGAATCACCTGCTTTTCTTCCGGGGAGAAGGGAATCCCCTCTTTATCCATATGCGATTCCATCAGGCCCAGATAATGATCCCACTCCACCTTGGTGTGGCGGCCGGGATGGGCCCAGGAATGGCAGGTGGTGCATTTTTTAAGATAAAGATCGGCATCGGCGGTGCCGGCCTCGGGCAAACCCGCGCCGGCACAAGCCAGGATGGGAGCTAGGATCAAAAACGAAAATAAATAATGTTTCATTTCACGTCTCTCCGAGAATTAAAATCCCAATTCCTGCGGCGGTTTGAATCCCACATATCGGCGGCTCTTTTTCGTCGGAATCTCCAGGTAGTAAGTGAATTGAATCATAAAATCCTGCTGCAACTGTGGCCCGTTCAGATCCTGATAGATCGGCAGAGTTGCGATCAACTCCATGATGTGCAGGGGAACCGGCTGAAACTGAAATCCGAAGCTGACAGCAAACTGATGCCCGCCGTAGTTTTGCGGATCAAACAAAGGGCTTAGAAAACCGGCGTTGGGGTTGAACCCCGCGTGCCCTTCCCCGTTGACGCGTTGGTCAAAGGGTTCGTCGCTGTATTTCCCTTCATACCAGTAGTTCAATTCGGTGATCAACACCGCCCGCGGATGCACCTGCCGCATAAGATAAAAATCGTAGCGCGCTTCCTGCCCCCGGTGGTATCCCTGGTCATTGTCGTAAAGATGCGCTTCCAGCTTGAAGTTAGCGCCATACCACCAGGGGTCGCTGGAGCCTTGGTAGGTCAAACCAATGATCGGGTCCACCGTGCCGCTTCCGGTCTGCATGCGGAAAGGCAGGATCGTGCCATTCTGTCCGGGAACCGGGTTTCGGCTGAATGTCTTATCAATACTGCCAGTAGGCAAAGACACACCGAAAAGCACGGACACCTGATTGGTCGGGGCCAGATGGTCGTCGGAATAGAGACGATACTTGCCCAAAAGGGTCAGGTCGCTGATGCCGTCGGAAAACATGGTGAATCCCTTGGTTCCGGTAGAAGCCTGAAGCGGTTGGTTGAATTCCATGTCCATCTCATTACGGATGTAGCTGACCATCATCATGGCGGCAAAGTTATCCGTAAACGAGTAGGCGGCGGAACCCATCGTCATATACGTCCGCATGCGCTCCGGGGCCACGGCAAAGGTTGTGCCGTTGGGCGCACCGAGAATGTCCGTATTATTGATTTCCGACGTTCCGTCGCGGAGCGGGCCCATATTCATGAACATCTGGCTGATTTTGAACCGATACTCATGCGTTTCGGGAATCCCTGCGCCAACGAGATTCATCGGCATATTGCCGCCGCAATGGGCGCAACAAAGACCGATATAAGCCTGCGCCAATGGCGCAAAAACAAAAAAGACAACAGGAGCGATAAAAAGCGATAGTAGTTTCTTGTTCATCATGACGTTTCCTGAAAAATAATCGGTAGTGAATAAAGCCAGCCGCGCCCAGGCAAACTCATCAACAACCCTGAGCTTTTATGGCGCAAGGTCGAAGTAAATTCGGCGGTAAATGGCTATGCTGTTAAAGTCAGGAGTGTGTCAGGTGAGTTGAGGCGGATGGTCGATCGGATCAGGAAAAGCGGTCATAGGGAAAATGGCAGGATCAAGAATATCCCCGCCGCTAAAGGACAAGGGAGATGGAATTGCAGTCTGCGGTAAAATCTCTTTACCGGAAAATGCACTTCCCGAAGAGGTAGCAGGAGTTTCGGTTCCGCAGTCGGCGAGAATGCGGACCACTTTTTTATCGCCGTTCTTGACATGCGGACAAGGATGATTGAGCGGGTGATTGTTGAGCAGACAATGCAACGGCTGATTGGAAGATTTGGCTTTCAGGGCAAAGGGAGATTCGACTTCTACTTGATGGTGGTCATGCGAACCGGAAGCCTGAGCGGAAGAAACCCATAGCAACAAAGTTGCGGTCAACACAATCAGGAATTTAAGCGGCTTCAGCAATTTTTTGTCCCGAAAACACAAAACAGTTAAGACCCGCATAGTGGAAGCTTATTCCAGCGGTTTACTCTAATACCAAAAGAATAACACAGATACAGCCGCTTGCACGGAAACCCAACCACAAAGGGAATTAGCCGGAATATAGCCATTACCCCTTTAAATGTCAAGGGTTTCCGCCTGTGTCCTTTTCTTTCAACTGAAAGGGTCCACATTGCAAATGGCTTCCACAATTATTTTCTAAATAACTCATTTATTTTCAATGATCTAATCTAATCTGGTGGTCTCCCCCCTATTGTCAGCGGATAAGTCATTTGCTATCCTCCCAGAATTATGACGCACACCTCCAACCGGACAGAACTGCTCAGGGAGTTGAAAAACTACCTGATTTTTTTAAAGGATTACGGCTACCAGGACATTCCGCAACAAATCGAGCTGAACGTGACCGCCAATAAAAAGAAAACGTCCAAAACGGCAAAACCGAAAATGGAAGCCGCCTTGAATGCAAAAG
>JAJDBE010000174.1 GCA_029261515.1 Nitrospinaceae bacterium
AATTCTTCGCCGCCGTAGCGTCCCGCCACATCATGCGCCCGGCACAACCGCAATAAGATGGAAGCGATCGAGATTAAAACGCCGTCTCCCTGTTGATGGCCATAAGTGTCGTTTATGTTCTTGAAATGATCCACATCCATCATGATAAGAGAAAGAGGAGAATGATAACGCTCGCTTCTTAGAATTTCACTTTTCAACAAACTCTGAAAATGCTGCCGGTTGCTTAAGCCCGTCAACCCATCGGTGACCGATAATCGCTCGGCTTTTTCAAAGGACTGAGCGTTACTGATGGAAAGAGAGATAAATTCAGATACGTTTAAATAGTAATCCAGATCGGTTACGTTTAAATATCCCTTCTCATTATCGTTCAGGTTGAGAACGCCAATGATCTCATTCTCAATCATCAAGGGAATGCTGATAAAAAAATTAAATTGAAATAAAGGATTTTTCACCCCTTTAAAATATCTGGATTTGCTGAAATCCGATTCCAGGATATATCGTCCCTGGGTGATGGCCTGATCCATGACTTCCGATTCGCTTTGGCGTATGTACAGATCTTCCTTCAAGGTGGGATGGTTATGGCTGGCCAGCCGCAGGATGCGTTTGTTTCTGTCATAAAGAAACAAAGAGAAGTATTTAACAAACAAAATGGAAGCAAGTTTTTCCGATAGAACCTTTTCGATCTCCTGCAAACTCGTCAAACTGATGCTTTTCTGCAAATAAATCAAGTGATCCAGATGCAAAAGGGATTGCCCCAGCATTTCATTCTGCTTTTTCAGCAACCGACGAATAATCATCGATTCCTGTTTTTTCAGTTTCTCCAGTTGCTCGTTATTTATTAGTTGGGACATCGCGTCAGAATCCGCTCAAAAAAGATCGCTGCACCAATAGAAAATTGCATTTGTCAAAAAAATGACAGCGTTGAGGTTTGTGAGTGATTATTAATAAATAATTCTCATCGCATCCGACAAGCCTGTTTTTCACGGCCTCACCTCAGTATTATTCAATAAATCAATAATTTTAACAAGACCGGAAAAAAATTAAATAAAGAAAATTCAATGTGTTATGAGGTTGAAACCGCAGTCCGCCGCAAGCGGTATGGAAATTGCTTTGTATAATACAATTATTGTTTTCTCCGATCCCGGATTTATGACTTCGCTACTCTTAAATTTACTCCCTTTTAGAAAATGCCTTGGGGCGTTATGCCTGTCCCTGCTTTTTGTGAGTCACGCTTTTTCCCAGGGAACTTCATTGGTGCAAAAAGTCCGCCTGGGACCGCACCCGGAGTACACACGCATTCTGGTCGATCTTGACGCACCCACTGCCTACAAAGTCCGTGCCGATTTTCAGAGAAAAAGGATTACGTTCACTCTGCAAAATGTCAGGTTGGATCCGAAAGTTCGATCCCGGTCGATGCAGGACCAGAATTTGGAAAAAATAATTGTTCAGCCGGAAAAAGATACCGTGGAAATTGTTTTGCATCTTAGAAATTCCAATACCCGGTTTTTCCATTTTCTGAATACCGCCAAATCGCAAATCGTCATCGACCTGAGCGGCAAGAAAAAACCCATCCAGCAAATTCAAATCGGCAAAGTAGGAGGCGGGGCTGGCCCCGGAAATGAGATTTCCGCACCGGAGAAAGGCAACAGGTTCAATCCCCAGAGAGAACCCAGGTCAAAAAAGAAGGTTCGCGTGGCGGGCCTGACGCCTGGAAAAATCAGGGAGATCAATCGCAATGAATTTGAGGATAAGCTGAAACACGGATGGGATTCCTATCAAACCGGACTGAAACAGTTTCAGGATAAAAATTACCCGGAAGCCATCAAAACGTTTGCGACGTTTACCAGTGAGTTTCCGGACAGCAAATACGTCGACCACGCCTATTTCCTGATTGCGGAAGCCAAGTTTCAAATTGCGTTCCGCGAACCACACCCTATTTACGAAGACGCGCTGACCGCCTATAAAAAAGCCGTCAGGCGCTTCCCCAATTCCAGGTTTGCCAGCCATGCGCGGGACAAGATCGCCTTCATTTTTTCCGAGATGGGGTTCATCCTGGAAGCCAAAACGCTCTATGAACAAGCCCTGGCCAACGAACCGGAAAGCCCTTACTCATTAACACGCAAAAATAATCTCGCCACCATGATGTTGAGAGAGGACAAATATCAGGAAGCGTATGCCGCCTTTCAGAAACTCCTGAAAAACAATCCTAAGAATATCGCTGCGCGTTCGGCTATTTTTGAAATCGCCAAATACTATTACGATCAAGGCAACTTTCAAAAGGCTATCGAAGTTTATGAAGACGGCATGCGCCGGTGGCCCAATGAGCTGAACGAACGGCCGGAAACCAATTTCAATATTGGGGACATCTACTTTCGCCAGCAAAAATATGCCAAGGCGCGAAATCACTTTTTCAATCTTGTCAACCTGACGCCCGATCATCCCCTCGGTCACAAGACGCTGAACCTGATCGGCGACACCTATCTTTTAGAGGGAAACCATCTCAATGCACTGGCGGTGTTCGACGAGTCCTCGCGCCGAAACCCAGACCACCCCGAATCGCAATACGGGAAAGTGCGCATGGCGGACATCGGCATCCTCAATCCCAGGCTGAAGGTTCAGGAAGTCGCCTTCAACACCGATCCTTATTTTAATCCTTTTAAAACCTACGACGCGGTTTTCAATACCGCGAAAGATGTGGATATCCTGGCGGAAGTCACGCTGAGCCGCGGCATCGCCCTGCTTAAGGAGCAGAGTTATCTCAAAGCCATTCAGGAATTTAAAAAACTCCTGCCTCTCGGACCCGACTCGCGTTTTAATGATAAATCCAGGAAATACATTCAGCAGGCCCTTGTCTTTCTTGTGGACAAATATTCGCGGCAGGGAGGCGTTCTGCCAATTCTATACTCTTACAGCGACTTCGTCAGCCTGTCTCTCGGAGAGATTAAAAACCTGACCACACTAATGCAAATCGGTGAAGCCTATCAATCCGTGGGAATGTTCCCCCAGGCCCTCCGATTCTATGAGCGGGTTAAAAAGCTCGATGCCAAGGGACTCTACCGCGACCGTATTTTCCTCAATCTTGGCAGGATTCACCTGGAACAGAAAAACTATAAAGAAGCAGGACTGGTGGCCAGATCATTCCTCAAAAGCTACCCGGATAGCGACCAGGTTCCAGATGCCCTGAAACTTCTGGCCAACGCCCACTCAGGAAGAAAGCAATATAAGGAATCGTTGAAGGTCTATAACCGGCTGCTCGCGAAGCATAAAGAAAACGCTTCGGAAACCCACTACCTGATGGCGGAAACTTACAACAGCCTGAACGATCTGCCAGCCGCCATCAAACAATACCAAAAATCAATCGACACGTTTGACCGCAAGGCCAAACTCGTTCCCGACTACATCCGCAAAGCCTATTACAGTTTGGGGATTGCGCTTTTTAACATCAAGAAGTATGCTCAAGCCGCAAAAGCCTTGGAAGCCGCCAGACAACTCTTCCCCGAACAGCCGGTCAAAGACTGGGCGGAATACCTTCTCGTCGAAAGTTATGGCAAACTAAAAAACGTTTCCAAAACCACCTCCACCCTCAACACCCTGATTAAGTCCGAAGATTCGGACAAACTTCTTCGCCAAGCCGCCGAGGCAAAACTAAAAGTCCTCGATTGGGAAAAAGAATTTAAAGATAATCTTTAATCCTTTATAATACCTCCAAGAAGTTCGATCCAACCCGCACCTGTGGCAAAAGTTTTACATGAACAAATCCCCCCAGGGAAAATCTCCGAAAGAAGAAATCGAAATCCTGAGCCATGCGTTTCAAGCCTTCAATGAGGCCACGCAACAGCTACAGGATTCCTACGACAACCTGAAGGAACGGATCAAGCTCCTCGACCTCGAACTGGCGGAAAAAAACCAGGCGCTGGAAAAAAACCTCAAGGAAAAAGAAGAGGTCAAAAACTATTTACACAACATTCTCGAAAGCCTAACAACCGGAGTCATCGTCGTCGACCAAAACGAAAACATCACGACATTCAATAAAACTTCCGGCCTCATCACCGGGCTCCATCCGGAAAGTTGTCTTGGCAAACCCCTGGCCGACCTCTTCGAATACGACCTGTTTGAAAACCTGGTGGCACGCCTCACCAAAACCGGCGGCATCCCGCTCAGCGTGGACCGGGAAATCACCGCGGGAAATGGGCGCACCGTGCATGTCCGGGCCTCCGCGTCGCCGGTCTGGGACAACAACGAACAGCAGATTGGCACCGTCCTCATCCTGCAGGACATGACCCAGGTCCGGCATCTCGAACGCGAAGCGCAACGCAACCAGCGCTTGAGGTCGATGGGAGAAATGGCGGCGGGAATCGCCCACGAAATCCGCAATCCGCTCGGCAGCATCGAACTCTTTGCCTCTATTCTCAAGCGGGATCTCGGCCAGGACGCAGATAAAATCAAACTGGTGGAACACATCCGCTCCGGCGTCAAGAACATGGACCGCATCATTTCCACCCTTTTGCTGTTCGCCAAATCGCCACGGCCCTCGCGGCAGAAATGCGACATCAATCAGTTATTGTCTGACTTGCTGACGGGGTCGTCCGACATTCTCATTCCCGACACCATTAAAATCATCCGCAACTTCGGTAAAAATAAGATGTGGGTCAATGGCGACGCGCAGCTGTTAAAGCAGGTATTCCTCAACCTCATCAGAAACGGCATCCAGGCCATGCCAACTGGGGGAGAACTCAATCTGAACACCGAAAAGGCCGATGCCGTGTTGCAGAAAAACGGTAAAAATCAGGATCACCGTCATTTCATTACCATCACCGTGTCCGACACCGGCGCCGGCATCGACTCAGACGATCTCGCACAAATCTTCAACCCGTTTTTTTCCACGAAGAATAAAGGCACTGGGCTTGGCTTATCCATCTCCCATAACATTATCAAAGCGCATCAGGGAACCATTGACGCGGAAAGCGAAAAAGGCAAACGCACCCGGTTCATTGTGAAACTCCCCTGTTGGGATGACGAGTTCGATGAAGAATAATACCGAAAAAAAAATTCTCGTCGTCGATGACGAAAACGAAATGCGGCTGGCCTTGGAAACCGCGTTGCAGCGGGAAGGTTATCATCCCGTGACCGCCGAGGACGGCGAACAGGCCTGGGAGAAAATCCAGAACGAGCCGTTCGACCTGATTATCACCGACGTCAAAATGCCGAAGATGGCCGGGGTGGCACTTCTGCGCAATATCAAACAACACGCGCCGGAAACCCTCGTCATCATGATGACCGCCTACGGCGATATCGACAACGCCGTCGAAACCATGAAGATCGGCGCCTTCGACTATCTGCTCAAACCCTTTTCCGCCGAAATTCTCATCTCCACCGTGAACCGCGCGTTTATGCAAGAACCGGTAACACCCGCCGCAAAACCGGAGACCGTCAGCGACTCCAGCTTAAAAACGCTCCCGGAACGCAAAATCATCACCTGCAACGAAGAGATGAAAAAACTGCTGAAGTTCGTGGAAAACATCGCCTACAGCAAATCCACCGTGTTGCTGATCGGCGAAACCGGCACCGGCAAAGAGCTTTTCGCCCGCTACATTCATCAGTGCAGTCCCCGGGCCGACAAAGCCTTCATGCCCATCAACTGCGCCGCCCTGCCGGAAGGCCTGTTGGAAACCGAGATGTTCGGCCATGAAAAAGGCGCCTTCACCGGCGCCATCAACAGGAAGGAAGGCAAGTTTGAACTCGCCAACAAAGGCACGCTCTTGCTCGATGAAGTGACCGAGATGAGCCTGCCCCTGCAGGCCAAACTCCTTAGAGTCTTGCAGGAGCATGAAATCGACAAGGTCGGCGGCAAAGACTCGATCCCTGTCGATGTGCGGGTGATCGCCACCAGCAACCGCGACATCAAAAAACGCATCAAGGAAAACCAGTTCCGCGAGGATCTCTATTACCGCCTGAACGTCATCCCTTTGAAACTCATCCCTTTAAGGGAACGCCCGGAAGACATTCCGCTGCTGGCCGAGCACTTTTTGCAAGAACATTGCCGCGAGAACCACAAAACCATCGCCGCCATCGACCAGACCACGCTTTCGCTGCTGAAAAAATACAAATGGCCGGGCAACGTCCGCGAACTCGGCAACATCATCGAACGCGCCGTGCTTCTCTGCAAAGGCGATACTCTGTTGCCGTCGCACCTGTTCTTTGATGAAGATGACGATATGGCAGGCGACAGCCTGTCGCAGCCGCTGATGAAATTCTGCGGCACCATTTACGATATGGAGCG
>JAJDBE010000175.1 GCA_029261515.1 Nitrospinaceae bacterium
TTGATGGCGGCGGTGACCCGGTCACTGCTTTCTTTAACTGCCGCATCGGGAAGGCCGACGATGGACATTCCCGGAAGGCCCGTGGCCAGGTTGACCTCTACTTCCACCAGGTAGCCGTCGATTCCTGAAACCGCGCCGCTATGAATGCGAGAGACCATCAAACAGTCCAATAATTGAAATTTAGGGAACCCGTTTCGGAACCACGATGGAGCAAACGGTACACTAGCTGTTTTATCGGGTCAAGTGTCGTGAGGAATCCGGAAATCTTTCTTCCGGCTTAATGGTCTGCCGAATTCATAGGCTGGTGGAAAAAACTTTTCCAAAATGATTTTGACACCTTCTTAAAGTCATTGCGTCAAAATAATCTCCTTGACAAGTTCCGCTGCCACGGAAATCCCGTGTTGGTTCCAGTGGGTGTCATCGCTCCAGTAGGTTAGCGTGCCTTGCCAGAGAAGTTTATCGGACTTTTCTATCAATGCCGGTGTTAAATCGGTTAATGAAATACCACACTTACTTCCTATTGACTTGACGAGTTCCCACTGTTTATTGGGCAACACGGGTTTCTTTTGTTGTTTATCATGGTTTATGTATTTGTAATAGACGCGGTACTTAGTGGGAATAAAAAATAGATGTGTTATATCGTTTTTTAGCGAACAAAGGGATTCCGTCAACGCTGGGTTTTCGGGCAGAAAATCTCGCTTCGTAACCTCAATATAGTCTTTGAAAAACGCCACGGGTAACCCCATGATATTTGAATGTTCTACTCTTTCCTTCTTTCTTGTTCTCTTTTCAAATATTTTTCGCGTTGAGGAGTAGGTAAAACGGTAGATATCTGTTTTATTGAACAACTTTAGATACCCATTTAACTTTTTAACCAAAGGTTTGCGGTACAAAGAATCTTGTTCAGAAGGAACCGGGGTTTCCTGACTAACCAATGGAAAATCGTTCCCTTCAAATAGGAACAAAAAAACTTTAACCTGAGTCGGCTGATGTCTCTTGAAAGACCGCAAGTACTTAGCGTATGAAGTGATATCGCCCGTAAAAGCCAAACTATAGACATCGATTCCGTGCTTTCTAAACAGTTGTTCGACGATGGTCTCCTCTTGGGTGGTGCCGTTTCCAACAATAAAAGAATCTCCAACTAAAATATGTTCTTGCCCGTGATAGTCTCGAGAATTTCTGAATCCCATTGAATCTGTATGGAAGGTAACTCTTCGTGGTTCAGGGATGACTTTTTCATGAAAAGCTTTCAAATCGCCGTGAGGAATAGTCATTTTGAAATGGACATTCTTTTTATATCTTCCATGTTTGAATTCACTGTCATAAACCTTGAACATTTCATGGGGGCGATAATAGACCGATTGGTTTAATCCTGATAATTGTAAAAAAACTCCAAAAATGAGTGTTCCTATAGCAAGGGACATACTTACCATGATGGCGTTCTGCCACTCCGTGAGCAGAAAATAGATAGCGAGAGCAATGAATACCAAAGCAAAAATTTCCAGCGGTAAGGCATAAAACAACAAAACGTGACCACACAATAATAACGCGATGGTCCGAGCGATTAATTTCTTCATTCGTCCATTGTCCATGGCAATTAAAATCAAGGCAGAATTCAATACTTTCTTTTGTTGTTTCGGAATATTCCCAGGTAAGCTTAACTTTTGTCCGGTCGCGTGGTCTGTCGATCGGGATATTTGGGTTACATCCTGTTTTTAATGAATCTAACGAACGACCGCTAATAAGATTATGGAAAGAACCGGTTGGGTTAAGAAATGAGATCAAACTCTCGCTGTTTACCTCAGGCTGGATGGTTTGGCTACAGCTTGATTAAAGGAAAAATCCAATTGTGCCGATAATTATTGTGATAAGGCTTTTTGCCTAAAGGGTTAAACCCGGTTTGTCCTTAATAATTAAGGAGATGGTATAAATAGAATGGCTGCCAAACGGCCCAAGCACCTGATGATCATCGGCGGCGGCGTGTTTCAGATTCCCGCTATCAAGACCGCCAAGGCGATGGGCCTCAAAGTCGCCGCCACCGATTACAACCCGGAAGCGGAAGGCATGCTGTTGGCCGATTACCCCATCGTCGTCAGCACCCGCAACATCAACCTGACCGTCAATACGGCTAAGCAGTTTCACGAGACCTGTCCCTTAGACGGCGTGATGACCGTCGGCACCGACGCTTCGCAGACCGTGGCCGCCGTGGCCGATGCCCTGAACCTTCCCGGCATCCCGTTTGAAGTGGCGGAAAGGGCGACGGACAAAATCAAAATGCGCCAGTGTTTACGGGAGCACAAAGTCCCGGTGCCGGATTTTCGTCCCATCTGGTCTCTCGATGAAGCTCAGCGGGCGGTGAATGAGTTGCCCCTGCCTCTGGTGATCAAGCCCTGCGACAACATGGGTGCGCGTGGAGTTAAAAAAATCGAGCGGCCTGAAGAATTGATTGCCGCCTTCCGCGAAGCCAAGGAAGCCTCGATCAGCGGCAAATTGATCATTGAAGAATTCATGGAAGGGCCGGAGTTGAGCCTGGACGCCCTGGTTTTTGACAGGAAAATCGAAGTGACGGGAATTGCCGACCGCCATATCGAACGGGCGCCTTATTTCGTCGAGATCGGCCACACCATGCCTTCCAACCTTCCCCAAGATCAGCAGGAAAAGGTAAAGGAAGTTTTTCGGCAGGCAATCCGCGCGTTGGGCATCAATATCGGAGCCGCCAAGGGCGATATCAAACTCACCGCCGAAGGGCCAAAAATCGTCGAAATCGCCGCGCGCTTGAGCGGCGGCTGGATGTCGGTGCACACCTATCCCTTATCCTCAGGCGTTAATCTGATGAAAGGCGCGATCCAGATCGCCTTGGGGGAAACGCCCACCGACTTGAAGCCCAAACATGCGCTTGTTTCTGTCGAACGGGCGTTGATTCCGTCGCCGGGTAAAATTCTTTCTATCAAAGGCGTGGAAGAGGCCCGTAAGATCAAAGGGGTCAAGGAAATCATATTCATGAAAGAAGCCGGGGACACGGCGGAAGAGGTGAAAAGCAATCTGGGAAAAACCGCATACGTCATCACCGTCGGCAAAACCCGCGAGGAAGCCATTCGCATCAACGATCTGGCCCGGCAAAGCATCCGCATCGAAGTGGGGGAATCCCACGCGTTGACCTGGGACATCATCCGTAACAACGCCCGCAAGAAATTTTATATCGCCTGCAAAGCCTGCGTCGTGTGTGACGGCGCGGAATGCCGGGGCAAGGTTCCCGGAATCGGCGGCATCGGCACGGGCGAGTCGTTTACCGAGAATCTGAGAGCGTTGGCCCGCTATAGGATCAACCTCAGGACCATCCACAATGTGAAATTGCCGGATATTTCCACCGACCTGTTTGGCCAGAGGCTGTCGCTTCCGGTTCTGGCGGCGCCTATCACCGGAATGGAAACCAACCTGGCAGGCGGTATGGATGAAAAGGAATATGCCGAGGCCATTCTTGATGGGTGCATCACCGGCGGCACGCTCGGCATGGTGGGCGACGGGGCCAGCCCAAAAAAATACCTCATTGGTCTCGAAGCCATTCAGAAACGCGGCGGGCTGGGAATCCCCATATTCAAACCGCGCGAATACAATATGGAAATCGTCACCCGGTTCAAGGCCGCGGAAGACGCCGGGGCCATCGCCGTGGGCATCGACATCGACGCCGCTTCGTTCAAGACCATGAGTCTCAAGGGGCAGGCGGTGGGTCCCAAATCCATCGAAGAGTTGCAGGACTTAAAATCGCATCTTTCAGTTCCTTTCATATTGAAGGGCATCATGAATGTGGAATCCGCAATGGCTGCCATTGAAGCCGGTGCCGATGCCATCGTCGTCTCCAATCACGGGGGCCGGGTGATGGATGCCATGCCGGGGACCGCTGAGGTTTTGCCGGAAATCGCCGCCGCCGTCGGAGGCCGGATCAAGGTTCTGGTGGACGGAGGCATACGGGAAGGCGTGGATATTTTGAAGATGCTGGCTTTGGGCGCCGATGCGGTGATGATCGGGCGGCCCGTTTGCATCGCGGCCTTTGGCGCGGGCCGGGAAGGCGTGGAATTTTACCTCAATGAAAAGCGGGAGGAATTGCGTAAGGCCATGATCCTGACCGGATGCGCCAGTATTGGGCAGATCGATCCGTCGGTCATATTCCGGGCCGCCAAGGGAGACCGGTGATGAACAAACCACCGATGTTTAAACTGGTCCCCGGACGCAAAATGGACCCCGGCCAGCGGCTGGTCCAGTCGCTTCGACGGTTGAAAACTCAAAATGACGCCTGTTGCCTGAAACTCTCCACCGAAGATGCCGGGATGTCTTTCGACCAGATTCAGTATTGGACGGAACTGGTCGAGGGTGTGCTTCCCGTCATGGTGAAAATCGGCGGACCCAACGCACGTAACGATATCAAACAGCTGGTGGCCATGAAGATTGACGGGCTGATCGCTCCGATGGTGGAATCGCCTTACGGCCTGGAAAATTTTCTCGACGCCGTGCGGGATTTCACGACGCCCATGCAGATGCAGCGGTTGGCCAAGCAGATCAATATCGAAACCGTGACCGCAGTAGAGCAACTGGATCGCATTCTGGCGTGCCCCGAGGCCGGGTCACTGGATGAAATCACCATTGGTTGCAGCGATCTCTCCAAATCTCTGAAACGGGACCGCATGCACCCGGAAGTGAAAGCGCGGGTGAACGAGGCGGTGGCAAAGATTAAGGCCAAGAATATTAATGTGTCGATAGGCGGCGGCATTGCTCCGGACACCATCGATGCGATCTTAAGTGAAATCCGGCCCAACAAATTC
>JAJDBE010000176.1 GCA_029261515.1 Nitrospinaceae bacterium
TTGATCGATTTGGTGATCCGGCGCTTTTCTTTTAAAGAGTTATTACCATGCAGGTGAAACTTCATGGCACAGCATCCTATTTTCATGGCGGCCCTCCCTATTTGTTAAGCCGTCACCTCTTCCAGGATGAAGGGTTCAACAACATCTCCCTGCTTCAGATCCTGGTACTTATCAAAGGACAATCCGCATTCGTAACCGGAGGGCACTTCCTTGACATCGTCTTTGAATCGTCTTAGCGAAGCGACTTTTCCCGTGTAAATCACCACGTTGTCGCGAATCAGCCGGGCGTCCAGGTTGCGCTCCATTTTGCCGGAAGTCACCTGGCAGCCGGCGATGGTGCCGATTTTCGGAACCGAGAATACCTGGCGAACTTCGGCGCGGCCAATGATTTTTTCCTTGAATTTGGGAGCCAGAAGACCGTCCATGGCTTTTTTCATGTCGTCGATAGCATCGTAAATAATACTGTACAGACGGATGTCCACACTTTCTCTTGCCGCCAGTTGTGAGGCTTTCTCGGTCGGACGCACGTTGAACCCGATGATGATGGCATTCGACGCGCTGGAGAGCAGAACGTCGGACTCGGTGATGCCGCCCACAGCTTCGTGAATGATCTTGACCCGGACTTCTTCTCCCTCCAGTTTAGAAAACGCCTCCTGCACCGCATGAATGGAACCCTGAACATCGGCCTTGATGATGAGATTCAATTCCTTGATCTTGCCTTCGACGATCTGCTGGTGCAGGTCGTCCATGGTGATTCTGGAGGACCTGGCAAGCTGGAATTCGCGCTGTTGTTGAAGCTTCAGGACACTCAGCTGACGTGCTTTTTTCTCATCCTGAACGACCATGAAGTGGTCTCCAGGTTGAGGCACTTCCGGCAGGCCGACGACTTCTACGGGAGTGGATGGCGGCGCTTTCGAGATTTTTGTTCCTTTGTCGTTGATCAATGCGCGGACTCTGCCAAAATGCGGTCCTACGATGAAAGGATCGCCCACTCTCAAGGTTCCCTGTTCCACAACCAGAGTGGCGACGGGTCCGCGTCCCTTATCCAGTTTCGATTCGATCACGACCGCCCGGCCCCGAAGTTTGGGGTTGGCTTTTAAGTCCATGACCTCCGCCTGTAATAAAATCATTTCCAGCAAATGGTCTATCCCCATTTTTTGCAGGGCGGAAACTTCGGTGAATATGGTTTGTCCACCCCAGTCCTCCGGCAGCAGTCCGAGGTCGGCCAGTTGTTTTTTGACTTCCTCCGGTTTGGCGTCGGCTTTGTCGATTTTGTTGATGGCCACCAGAATGGGAACCCCCGCAGCGTTGGCATGGTCGATGGCTTCCTTGGTCTGCGGTTTGATCCCGTCGTCGGCGGCGACCACCAGGACGACGATGTCGGTCACCTGGGCGCCTCTTGCACGCATGGCGGTAAATGCTTCGTGGCCGGGAGTGTCGAGAAAAGTGATATGCGATCCTTTGATTTTTGCCTGATAGGCGCCGATGTGCTGGGTGATGCCGCCTTCTTCATGTTTGGTCAAGTTGGTTTCCCGGATGGCGTCCAAAAGAGAGGTT
The DNA here is from genome assembly GCA_029261515.1 of Nitrospinaceae bacterium. Taxonomy (GTDB): domain Bacteria; phylum Nitrospinota; class Nitrospinia; order Nitrospinales; family VA-1; genus JAJDBE01. The sequence continues at coordinate 1,558 of JAJDBE010000176.1, forward strand.
TTCCCGTGATCCACATGACCCATGATGGTGACGATGGGGGCGCGGTGGATGCGGTCTTTTTCAAGGCTCTGCTCCTCCTCGTCGAAGCCAACTTCCGATTCCGGGGTGATGGCTTCCACTTCAAACCCCAGCTTGTCCGCGACTTTACTGGCAACATCCAGATCCAGGCTCTGGTTGATGGTGGCCATCAACCCGAATGACATGAGTTCTTTAATCACTTCGTTCGGCGAACATTTCAATTTCTCAGCCAAATCCCGGACATGAATGTTCGGGGGCAGTTGAATGGTTTCAAATGTTTCCTCTTTGACTTTTTCATCTGGAGAAGGCTCTAGAACCTTGGCGGCAACAGGAGTTTTTTCAGCAGTGGGTTTGGTTTTTCCGGTCTTGGGTTTTTCAGCAGCGGTTTTTTTCTCGGGTTTTGATTTTTTCTCGGGTTCCTTGGGTTTTTCTTCTTTCTTGACGATTTTTAAGCCGTGTTTTTTCGGGGCTTTTTCTTCAACGGCGTCTTTGGCTTTTGCGGATTTAGCGGTTGCTTTAACGGTTTTTGCCGCGGCTTTGACGGGAGTTTCTTTTTTCTCTGCCGTTGCGGCGACGGTGGTTTTTTTCTTTGCCGTGGTTTTGGCGGCGGTTTTGGGCGCTTCCTTTTTCTCTGGTTCCGCGGGCTTGACCCTTTTTAATATTTTGGTTTTCGCCCTGGCGGAGGTTCCGGCTTTGAGCGGAGCGGATTTTGCTTTGGTGGCGGCAATCTTGGTTTTTGCGATCTTGGTTTTGGCAGCCGCCGCTTTGGGATTGAACAGATCACGAATGGAGCTGGCCGTGTCTTCATCAATGGAACTCATGTAATTTTTGACGGCAATGCCCTTTTTGTGCAAAACATCAATGATCTGGTCGTTTTGCACACTGAGTTCCAGAGCAAGCTTGTTAATACGAATTTTGGCCAAGTAAAACCTCCTTAAATATTAAACTTCAGGATCAACGAGATCCTGATGAAACCACACGCAGCAACCCATTATACATTTTCGAGGTTGTCCATCCGCTGTTTGGCTTGTTCCAGAATCGATTGCGCTAAACTTTCATCAATGCCGTCAAGGGCAATGAGTTCTTCCAGGGGAGTGATGGAAAGTTCCGCGAGCGTCTGGAATTCATTGTTTTTAAGAATTTCGATGATGCTGCTGTCGACCCCCACCAATTCTTCCACAGGAATATCCTGATCTTCTTCATCCTCTTCCTCTTCGGAGCTTTCCTCCAGTTCGGTCTGTTCCGCTTCCACGTCAGCGGTTTCTTCCTCTTCATCGGTACCGGGTTCAGCAACGCCTTCTTCAGATACGTCTTCTATTGCCGCTGTTTCTTCAGTGGTGGCGGGTTCTGCGCCCGACTCGGCAGGAACTCCCCGATGCGCTTCGACCAATTCAAGAATGGCTTCCGCTTTTTTAGGGCCGATGGTGGCGATTTGGGTCAAGCCTTCCATTCCCCGCTCTGCCGCTTCTTCATAGGACACGACATTGTCGGAAAAAAGAGCCGACATGACTTTCTCTCCCAGCCCTTTGGTTTCCTTGACCAGGTCGAGAAAGTTTGCCCTGTCCGATTGTACCGGCGTTGCGAAGACGCCCGTGTCTCCTCCTAATGAAGCGGCGTCTGCTTCCCCTTTGATATCGATTCTCCACTTCACCAGCTTCGCGGCCAGGCGCACATTTTGCCCCTTTTTGCCGATGGCCAGGGACATCTGGTCTTCGGCGACGATGATGGTCATGTGTTTTTCTTTTTCATTGGCGATGATCCGGGAAATTTTTGCGGGACTGAGCGCGTTTTTTATAAACGTTTGCGGGTCTTCTGAGTATTCGACGATGTCTATTTTTTCTCCGCGCAGTTCCTGAACAATGGATTGCACGCGCATGCCGCGCATTCCCACGCAGGCGCCGACGGCGTCGATGTCCCGGTCGTTGGTGCGGACGGCGATTTTGGTGCGTCCGTTGGGTTCCCGCACAATGCCCATGATTTCCACCATGCCTTCGCTGATTTCGGGAACTTCCAGCTCAAACAGTCTCTCGATCAACCCGGTATGGGTGCGTGACAAAATGACCATGGCGTTTTTGGCTGTTTTGCGCACGTCGACCACGTAAGCGCGGATCCTCTCGCCGCGATTGAACGTTTCGCGGAACACCTGCTCGCGGCGGGGCAGGACGCCTTCGGCTTTGCCCAATTCCACGATCAAATCTCCGTGTTCATAGCGTTGCACGATGCCGTTGATCAGCTCGCCTTTTTTGTCGATAAAATCTTTATGGATGAGATCGATTTCGGCTTCGCGGACCTTCTGTAAAATGACCTGCTTGGCCAACTGAGCCGCGATGCGCCCGTAATTTTCCAGGATCTGTTGCACCAGAACCTGTTCTCCCAGTTGCACTTCGGAGGAAAGTTCCTGCGCTTCCTGCAGGCTGATTTCCTCCTCTGGATTGGTGACGCTTTCCACGACGGTTTTTTCGACATAGATATCCACCTCGCCGGTGGCTTCATTGAACTCGCTGTGCAGTTCTCTGGCCTCCGGCAGCTTCTTTCTGGCGGCGGCTTCCACGGCGCTTTTCAAGGCTTCGACGAGGATTTCCTTGTCGATGCCTTTTTCCCGGGCGATCTGCTCTAAAATGCTGACGGTTTCGATGTTCATGAGTTTAAATTTTCAAAACTGGATGATTAGTTTTGCCTGGGCAATATTATCCAGAGAGATTTCCGAAATGGTTCCGTTCTCAACCAGGTAGAGGATTTGATTTTTGCAATCCCGAATGGTTCCGTTGAAATTTTTCCGGTCCCCGACGGGGGCAAACGTTTTGACCCGTATGGGTTTGTCCCTGAACTTTAGAAATTCCCGTTCCTTTTTCAGGGAACGGTCCAACCCCGGAGAGGAGACTTCCAGAACGTAGGCATTGGAGATCAATTCGTCGATCTCAATCATGTCTTCAATTTGACGGCTGACTTTTTGACAGTCATCGACGGTGATTCCGCCATCCTTGTCAATATAGACCCTCAGAGTCCAATTTCGCCCGAATTTTTTATATTCTACGTCGACCAGTTCCAGTGCCTCTTCCTCAATCACCGGTTCGATGAGTGCAATAATAGATTCGGTAATGGAACTTTTGGTCATCGTCCTGATCACGGTAAGGCGCACCCGAATTGGCAACAGGCCGGCTGCTCACCTTTGTTTCGGCCCCGCGATAAATCTAAAAAAAAATGCGGGTTTAAAAAAACCCGCATTCCGTGCACGAGCTGTAATTTTGCAGTTAAATTCTACTAAAAGGGGTTTTCCGTTGCAAGGAAAAATTTCGCCGACAGGAACTGGGTTCCGGTCACAGGTTTTTTATCATTGCCGGCAGGGTCTCTAATACTGCGGGAAAGTCATGAAGCTCGGAGGTATTTGTTTTTCTTACTTTAATTTCCACTTTTCCGGCTTGCAGGTTTTTCGGGCCGATGATGATTTGCAGCGGAATCCCTAAAAGATCGGCATCGTTGAGTTTGACTCCCAACCGGTCCGGACGGTCATCGAGCAGGACTTCTATTCCCTGGTCCCCTAAGGTCTTGTAAGTACTGTCGCAGGCCTCTTTGATGGCTTCGACAGAGTAATTGGTCGGGATGATGTGAACCGCGAACGGAGCGATGGGCACGGGCCAGACGATTCCCTTGTCATCGTGGTTCTGTTCGATGGCGGCGGCGGCGGTCCGTCCCACGCCGACTCCGTAACATCCCATGACCATTGGGTTTTCTTTTCCATTGGGATCCAGGAACATGGCTTTCATGGCCTGGCTGTATTTGGTTCCCAGAATGAAAATATGGCCAACTTCAATGCCGCGTTTGACGACATAAGTTCCCGACGCACAGCGGGGGCAGGGCTCGCCTTCGTTCACCTTGCGGATATCGGCGAACTTCTCGACTTTAAAATCCCGGCCTGCCTGGACTCCGGTGAAGTGCGTGTCTTTTTTATTGGCGCCGGTGACCGCATTGTGGAGCACCTCGACTTCCCGGTCGGCAACGATTTTGAGATCCAATCCCACCGGACCGACAAATCCGCAGGGGATCCCGGTTTGTTCGGTGATGACTTTCTCCGGCGCCGGGTGCATCCATTCGGCTCCCGTCAGGTTTTTGAGCTTGATCGGATTGATCTCGTGATCGCC
>JAJDBE010000177.1 GCA_029261515.1 Nitrospinaceae bacterium
GAGATTCATTTTTCCATCCGGGTTCAAGGGGCAAAGTGTGGCCGCCATCGCCCGCGCCAGCCGGGCTTTGGCGTGGATCAAATCGAGCCGGGACAAGGTATCGAGATTGAGCAATAGAAGCTCGGAATGGGTGATGACTTCTAACGCCAGTGCCCGTAGGATTTTGAGTTTTTCCTGTTCGACCCGGAGCTTGTTAATTTTGAGTTGATTGGTGAGCGGAATGACCGGGGTCGGTTCGACGAACAAAGTCTGTCCGCTGCCGGAACTGTCATGCACAATGCCTTCGATCCGCGAGCGGTACTCGGCGCGGACGGGAATGACCAGGCGTTCTTCCCGCTCAGTGAAGTAGCTGTCCTGCAGAGCTTCTTTATAATCGGCTGTGGAAAAAAGTTTGGTGAGGCGGGCTTCCAGTTTTTGCTTGGCCGCTCCCACCTCGCGGATGGCCTGCTTGAGTTCCGGGGTCGCGTCTTCCTTGATCTCGCCCTCATCCGAGATGCACTTTTCAAATTCCTTTAACAGTGCTGGAAGAAAGTCTAGTTTTACGCTCAAAGATTGCAAAAGAGGCGAGTCGCTTTTCTTTTCCAACGCTCTTTTTAAAGCGCGGCAAAGGCGCAGCAATCTTAAAATATGCAGGCACCGTGCCGGTTCGAGGAACTGTTTTTCCTGAGCGTCTTCCAGGTGCGGGCCGATATCTTCAAATGAGGTGATCGGGAAGGAGGCTTCCGACTGTAACAGAGACACCATTTCCGATGTGGCGGCGAGGGATTGTTCTGCGGCGCTGAAATCCGATTCCGGTAACAGCGCCCGGCAGTGGGACGCCGTGACTGAAGAAAACGTCTGGGCGGCCATGGCGTTCTGAATGAGACGCCACCCCAGTTGCGATAGGGATTTGTTGGAGAGCTGAGTTTTTCCGGCCTCCGGGAGGTCCGTTGAACCGGTCATGGCTGGCTGAGAGAAGCGAACGTCTTTTCCAGAGAGAGGGATATCTTTGCATCGAAGAGCATGGACGGGTCGCGGTTTTCCTTGAAGCCGTAGAGAAGAACTCCGAGATCCTTTTCGATTTTTTGATTATACGTTTCCTGTTTCTCACTCGTCACGATTTGTTCGCCGTCTTCGATCAACTTTTGCGTGATGATGCGGACGGGGCTATCGAAATCAACCATCTCCGTATTAAAATACAATTCAAACTCGACCAGGTTTTTTCCCATCACTTCAAATTCATTATTGCCTTTTTGCAAAGCAAACAGCGTGGCAATTTTCCCATCCTGCACATTGACAGGTTCTCTCTCCGGCCCCGGCAACTGCAGTGCCGCCATTTTGACTCCCTTGGTCAGACGCACCCAGTTGATACGCCCCAGGTGGTTGGCTTCGCGCGTCATGCGCACCACTGCCGGGAAAGGATCGCGTTTCTGTTGCTTCATCCATTCGACAAGCGGCGCGACTTCTGTGTCGGGAAGAAAGTGACCTCCGTGAGCGCTGCCTTTTTCCTCATGTTCGCGGTAGGTGACCGGATATTTCATGTCGGTTAAAATCTGGTTGACCCGACGGCTGAGCTGGATGGGGAAAACCGGATCGTGCACTCCCTGAATGATATAGGTGGGTGTGTTTTTCAAGTTGACCAGAAAATGCATGTAGCGCGGCGTAATCCCGCTGGCAATGGGGATGATGCCGGCAAACTGGTCCGGGTAGAACATGCCGATCATGTAAGCGCCGATGGCGCCGTTTGACAACCCTGCCAGGAATACCCGGTTGGGATCGACAGGATAATCTTTCTCGACCTGTTTAATCAGTTTAAAGACCAGATCTTCCGCCGGTTCGGCCCACCATGCGCCCATCGGATAAGAAGGGCATAAAATAATATAGTCTCCGGCAAGCCGTTCGACCCAGGGAGGAATCGTGTTGTCGCCGCTGCCCCCCATCCCATGCAGGATGACCATCAGCGGCAGAGAGTCTCCGGGCTGTGCCGATTCCGGAACGTAAAGTGCGTAAGGGTAACTTTTGTCGTTGTGGCCTATTTCCAGACCCTGTTGCAATCCTGTCGGGCCAATGGGTTGCACGGGTTGTTGCTTTAAAATGGACTTGACCATTGCGTGGGAAACCTTTTGCCGTTGCAAGCGGTCCAGTATTTCGACTTCGATGGCAGGATCATCCGTGGCGAGGAAAAGATCCACATTTTCCCGTAGGTTGGACTCGCTCATCCCCGGCATGGGGTAAGGCTCCATCCCGCCTGTAAACGGCATGCAGGAAAGGGTTCCCAGTAAAAAGATGAAAACGATTAGATATCTCATCCTTTTAACTTATAGGAAATCGATTTCAATGTAAAGTTGATCCGGAGGCAGGGATTCTCCCCTGAACTCATCTTGCTTTTTTTCTAACAGGAGCGCGTTGGGGTGGACAATGAGGGCCGCTTTGTCTAGTATCATATTAATTTTATTGAAGTAAATCCCGTCAAACGATCGCTTGGCTTATGGGCAAAATTACACCTGAAAAATCAGCGAGTCCCTTTCAACCAGGAGAATTGCGTTTTGGCCAGGGGAAGGAACACCGCGGCGATGCGTCGCGCTTCACCCTGGTTTTCCGTTGCCGGAAAAGTGGGTTCGATTATATGGGACAGGTGAAGCTGCAAAAAGAGCCTGTTTCGTTGAAGGTGGAATTGTTCAATGAAAACTTCTTTCATCATTTCGCGGCGGAAAGAAATCATATTTTAAGTTCTCTGGAAAGCGAAATTCTCCGGCGTCTTGCGGGAAGCCGCAAACTTCCTGAAGGGTTTAAAGAATTGATTCGCTCTCTTGGTGGAGCGAAAACGGATGCACAAGAGGTGAGAACTCTTGACCCTTGTGAGAGAAATGGCAACGGCTTTGATCTTCAGGAAATATTTGACCGCCTCAATGCAGAATATTTTTCTGGTGGAATTCAGGCTGAGGTGATGTGGGGACGCGATTCTAAAACCCGCAACCGCAGTACGTTCCGGTTTGGTTCTTATGACCGGGGCAAAAAACTGATCCGCATTCACCCGCGACTCGATCAGGATTTTGTTCCTCTAGCCGTAGTTGAATTGACGGTTTACCATGAGATGTGTCATCAATGGGTTCCTTCCATCCGCCACAACGGAATATGGCGAGACCATCATGCGGACTTCAAAAAAAAGGAAAGAGAATATGGTTTCTACCGGGAAGCCCGCAGTTGGGAAAAGCAAAACTGGCAGAAACTGTTAAAGCCCGTGAAGAATCCGGGCTCAGAAAAATGATAGGATCGGTATTCTGTTTTCAAAAGATGAGGATTATTATTAAATTGGAAGCTTGAAAAAGAACGTGCTGCCTTTTCCCGGTTCACTGGAAACACCCACTTCCCCACCATGCAGTGTGACCAGCTTTTTGACGATGGCAAGTCCCAACCCGGTGGATTTTTCTCCGCCAGTGGGTTTGGAACTCAGGGTTTGAAACTCGCCGAACAATAATTTTTGTTCTTCTTTAGAAATTCCCGGCCCTTCATCTTTCACGGAGAAACGAACCGAATTCCCTTCCTTGCAGGTGGAGACGAAAACCTGTGTTTTAGGCGGAGAGAATTTCACGGCGTTGCCGATAAAATTTCCCATGATTTGAATGATCGCATTGCGGTCGCAGTTGACTAGAGGGATTTTCCCCAGATCATATTTGATCTCGATGCCTTTTTTCTGTGCAATCAGTTGATGCAGTTCGATCTGGTTTTCCGCCAGTTTATTGAAGTCTTCATCTTTTCGATCCAGGTCGCACTTGCCACTTTCGATTTTTGAAATGTCCAGCAGGTTGTCCAGTAGGTTTTTCATGAAATCGCTGGAGGCATTTATTTTTTCCAGCAGTTTTATCTGCTGATCGTTGACTCTCCCCACCGACCCTCCCTGAAGGACTTCGCCGTAGGACCGGATGAGATAGAGGGGGCTGCGCAAATCATGGGAGGCGATTCCGAGAAATTTGTTTTTAAGTTCGTTCAGTTCTTTTAATTTATCGTTCGCCGCCGCCAGCGCCTGATTTTGTTTTTGCGTTTCTTCTTCGATGCGTTTGTGTTCAATGGCATCGGCGATCAAATTGCCGATGGACATGAGGATTTCCTGGCTGCGCTCATACCAGGGTGGATTTTCATCGGTGTAAAGGAACAGGATGCCGATCAATTTATCCCGGCTCTTTAATGGCACGATGTAGTGCCCATGCGCGGTCATGTCCTGGAACAGGCGGGTGTGGCGTTTGTCGGTAAAACAGCTGTTGCTGACCAGCATTTCTCCCGATTCCGCGGCGATTCCGCAAAGGCAGTCCCCATAGGGAACTTCTTTATCCTTTTCCAGGAACTCCTCGGAAAACTCTCCAATGGTGGTGACCAGACGCAGAACCCGGTTTTTTTCATCGGCAAGAAATATTCCGGCTTTGTATTCTACTTTGAGCTCGTCGAATTTGGTGATGGCCTGAATGGCGTCGTTCAGCATTTCTTTCATTCCTTCGGCGTTGTGCAGGGCCTTGGCGACTTCATGCAGAACCCGGTATTCCTGATTGGCCAGCCGGGCTTGTTCCTCAAGTTCCAGTTGATGCGTGACTTCATGCTGAACCGCGACGTAGCTCAGGATTCTGCCCGCGTTGTTCCAGATAGGCGAGATAGTCAACTCCGCGTGATAGAGCGCCCCGTCTTTGCGTTTATTGATGACTTTGCCCCGCCAGACTTCGCCCTTAAGCAGTACGTCCCACATTTCCTTGTACCGTTCTGGAGGATTTTGACCGCTTTTTAAAATTCGCGGATTTCTCCCGAGCGTTTCTTCCGAAGAAAACCCGGTGATTTTTTCAAACGCAGGGTTCACGTAGGTGATCGTTCCTCCTGGATCGGTAATAATCACCGCTTCCGCGAGCGCTTCCACCGCTTTAGTCAATTTTTCGCTTTTAAATAAATCGAGTTCTTCCACGGCTTGACCTCTTTCTTTTAATTGAAAAAAGGTACCTAAAGCTAACTTTTAATCGGCAAAGAGTTAGCGCTATTTCCCCCACTGGGAAATGCGACAATGAATGTGGTTCCTTCTCCCACTTTGGATTCCACGGATATACTGCCGCCATATTTTTCAATCAACTTGTGAACAATGTTCAATCCGAGACCTGTTCCCTCTCCCTGTTCTTTAGTGGTAAAGAAAGGATCGAAAATCTTGGATAAATATTCCTGCGGAATACCCGGTCCGCTGTCCTGGATTTTGGTCACGATCTGGCCGTTTTCAGGAGCAGAGGATATGACCAGCTTTCCCTTGCCTTCCATCGCCTGAACCGCATTGCGGATAATATTCAAATAGATCTGCTGAATTTCCTCAGGTTTCGCCTTTAAAAGTGGCAGCTGGGAATACTGTTTTTCCAATTCTATATCATCGGAATAGGAAGCCATGAGCGCCATCTCGATGGATGCGTCCAACCGCTCGTTTATATTGACGTCTCTCGCTTCATCCTTTTCGCCAGACCGCGAGTATCCGGACATATTCAGAATAATCGAAGCCATATGTTTGGCGCGGTCAAGAACCTTCTGGGCGAACGTTTTTATTTTGACCGGGTCTTTTTCTTCCAGAATGGCCTCGGTAAAACCCATGATGGAGTACAACGGATTATTCATTTCATGGGCGATTCCTGCCGCCAGCGTTCCCAGCCCCGACAGCTTTTCCGCCATCGCCAACTGGTCCTGAAGCGCTTTCTCTTCGCTGATCTCTTTCATCAATAAACCGATTCTCCGTTTTTCCTCGACCGTGATGGCGACATCGAAAAACTGGTAAGCGAAAACCCGGTCGCCCAGCGTGACGGTGTTTTTAGTCTCCCAGGTGGGGCCCGCGAGTTTAGGCGCCAATGGGTCCCGAGGTTCCTGCTTTCCGAGGGTCACCCGGTTGACGGAAGTGGATTTTTGCCCCAGTCCCTGAACGTAGGTATGAAGCTCTTTGGACATGAAGTCCCACCGGTCTTGATGTTTAAACCCCATCTCCTTAAGGGTTTTCCCCAAAACCTCCTGAGCCGTGATCTCTGTCAGCTTTTCAAAAGCGGCGTTGACGTATTCGGCCTTTAAATCTTCATTGAATATGAGAAGGATGTCCGGAACACTCATGAGAATGCCTTCTGTGAATTCCTGGAGGGAGCGGACTTCCTTGGTTTTTTCCCGGACTTGCTCTTCAAGACCGGAGAAAGATTTTTTCAGCATCCGGTTCATTAAATTGATTTCGTTGGCCAGGGATTCAATTTCATCTCCGGTTGGAATCTTTAGAGGCTCAACATCCTCCCCGCGTCCGATCCTTGCGGTTGTGCGTTGAAGCAAACGGATGGGTTTGACGATTCTATCTGAAGCCACAGAACCCATGATGGCGATCAGGAGAATGGAAAAGAAACCCGCCGCTGAAATCCAGAGGAACAGTTTTTCCGTCGGCGCAAACACCTCCGAAGAGGATTGCCAGGCGAAGGTGAACCAATTGAGTCCGGCGGAAGCCTGGGTAATCACATTGGTTTCCGGAAGCGGAGAATAACCGATGATGGACAGGTCCTTTCCTCCGTGCCCATCCCCTTCAGTCAAAACCCAGTTTGCCTGAGGGCCAGTCACACTTTTCACTAAATTGGGATCGGATAACTGCATTCCCGTGGGAAGAATCGGGCAGTCGATCACCATCCCGCGTGAATCGATCAGCATCACGTGCCCTGTTTCGCCAAAAAGAATCGGTTCGATAGAAGAGGCGAAAAACTCCTTGGCGAGGTAAACCCTGTGGAAGATACCGATGACCTGTTCGCTATGATTCAAAATGGGGACCGCAAGATGAAGACCGTACTGGTCACTGTCCGGCAGAGGCTTGAGAGGCCCGACATAGACAAAATCTTTTCCCTCACTGATCACTTTGGACACGAATGGAAATGCACCGTTAAAAAAATCCGGGTAAGAATTGATGCTGGCGATCAGGATTCCTTTTGGGTCTGTCACGAACAGAGCATGAGTCGCGGTAACTGAAAGGCTTTGTCTTTTTAGAAAGCTTTGTAGCGTTCGACTCGAAGAATTGGATAGCAGTCCTTTTTTTACAGAGTCTTTTTCCTGCCATATCTCCTCCTGCTTTTTGAAACGCGATCCGATTTCCGCCTCGCTCATTTCTTGTGTGGACCGGTCGTGTTCGCGGACCGTCAAAATGAGAGTGGGGTGGGTGGCCAGGCGCCTGTTTTTAATGATTTCCTCTTTCAGGATAAAATCGATCTTCATGGCGGTTTCTGCCGCCAATGCCTGAAAACTGGCGCCGATCACATTTTGTAGGGACTTTGTGCCCTGAACGTAGGAAATCACCATCGCCAAAAGCAAAGGCAGCGTACCGACGCCGATCATAATCAGGATCAGCTTGTTTTTTAATCCCTTGTGTGGAGTTTTAACGGACTTGCCAGCTTTAGCCTTATTTTCAGGCATTTCGATTATCCGAAGAAAAAGGGGTCGGGCATGATATTAATTGCCAAGGGATTGCATGAAAAATGATAAGACTAACTTTAACCTTGACTTGCATTTTTAATTAAAGTAGGTTTGCCATGCGAAAAAACCCTTTCTCCATAAAGATAGATCACAACCCGCTGTTCTGCAAGAGGTTTGATGGCTGATAAAAAAGACATAAAATAAAAAGACAATTCTGAAAATCTCATATTGGGGCATTTAGTTGATTTCAAATAAGATTGACTCCTAATAAGACATCCTGAAAAGAGCGGATTTTTTCAGATTCATATTTTATTGGTTAAGTATCAGGGAAAAACAACACATTTAATAAATTAAAGGGGGGAGAAAAAATGCCCACAGGAAAAGTTTTGGTTGTAGATGATGAACAGGACGTTCGGGATGTGATTAAGCTCCATTTGGAACAGGAAGGTTTTCATATTTTGGAAGCCGAGAATGGTGAGGAGGCCATTAAAACTCTCCGAGAAGCAGATAATATGGTCAATGTCGGGGTAATTCTGTGTGATATCCGCATGCCCAAAGTCAATGGGGTGGAGTGCATTGATTTTCTGAGGAAAGAGGCTCCGGGAATTCCTGTGGTGGTCGTGACCGGATACCCGGATACGGAAATGGCGACCTCCTTTTTGAAAAAGGGAGTCAAAGATTATCTGGTAAAACCAGTGGAAAAAGAGAAACTTGTATCCACCGTAAAGCAGTTGATATCGGCCGGGAAAGATATCGAACTTTGAATTTAAATTCAGGTTTGTTCTCTGCAAAAATTTGACTCGGGTTTTATTGAAAGATTTATAAGGCTTTGTAATCTCTTATGGTTGCAAAGCCTTTTTGTTTGGTCTAAATTGGACCCACTATTATGAAAATGATCCGATGCTACATACGCCATGAAAAACTGGAAGCCGTCCGGGAAAAACTGTTTGAGCTGGGGGCGCCCGGTCTTTCAGTAAGCGACGTCAAGGGGATCGGCAAACCGATGAGCCAGTTGAAGTCGGACCAGGAATCCAAGGTTCCCCAGTTTCATCCTCGGGTGGAAATCTCCATTGTTCTGGAAGACCAGGCCGTCCAGGAAGTGGTGGATATGCTGATCGCCACGGTCCGGACGGGAAACCTGGGAGATGGAAAGATTTTTATCCTGCCTGTGGAAGACGCCATTCGCATTCGCACCGGGGAAAAAGGAGAGCAGGCGCTGTATTGAGGGTGCGTCTTAAATTCTTCCTGACCTGGACCCGAATCCTATTTCCAGCTTAAAGAATTCCGTTGTCTTGATAACCGATAACCTTCAAGAGGTGAAGAACCGTATTGAGGAGGCCGCGCTAAAAAGCGGACGCGCACCGGAATCCGTTCGTCTGGTGGCCGTCACTAAAACCGTTCCCGTAGAAAAAATCAGGCAGGCCAAAGAAGCCGGTGCGGTGATCTTTGGGGAAAACCGGGTTCAGGAAGCCCTGGAAAAAATCGATCGTCTGGGGAACGACGGAATCCACTGGCATTTCATCGGCCATTTACAAAAAAACAAGGTCAAACACGTTGTGGGTCGATTCGATTTGATCCATTCGGTGGACAGTGTCGATCTTGCCCGCATGATCCACACAAAAAGTGTCGAGCAGGGCAGGGTCACTCCGGTCTTGATTCAGGTGAATATTTCGGGAGAAGCGTCTAAGTCGGGAGTGGCGCCTGAAGCGCTGGAAGCCCTGTTGCAGGCAGCATCTGAACTTAAAGGCATCCGCGTTGAAGGATTGATGACGATTCCTCCTTTTGATCCCGATCCTGAAAAATCCCGCAGTTTTTTTTCGGCATTGCGCCAACTTCGTGATAAAATTGCCAAATCGGGCATCGAGGGCATTTCGTTGGATGAACTGTCGATGGGCATGTCGCATGATTTTACAGTGGCGATTGAAGAGGGGGCGACCCTGGTTCGAGTGGGGACTGCGATATTTGGCGAGCGGATTTCTGCAAAGTAGTTTGCGTTTGCGAATGTTATTGAGGAATGCATAAAAATTAGGAGATAACCAACGTGTTGACGAACAAAAAACTGGGGTTCATCGGCGGCGGCAACATGGCCGAGGCGATGATTAAGGGGCTGATCTCCGCCTCATTCATTGAGGCGAAAAACATTTTGGTGTCCGACGTGGTCCCCAGCCGGCTCGATTATCTGCATTCTGAGTATAAGGTCAAAGTGACCTCGGATAACCGTGATTTGGTGGAGAAAAGCGATGTCCTGATTCTGGCGGTGAAACCGCAACTGGTCAAACACATTCTGGAAGGCATTCGCGAAGTCATGGACCCGAAAAAGTTGCTCGTTTCCATCGCGGCGGGGGTGTCGATTCCGACGATGGTCGAGGTACTCCGGGCTGGACAGGATAAAAATTATTGTGTGGTGCGCACGATGCCCAACACCCCGGCGTTGGTTCAGGAAGGGGTGACGGCCATTGCCTCTGGGGAACACGTTTCCAAAACCGATGTCAAAATTGCTCACCGGATTTTTGAAGCCATTGGCCGCACTGTCGATGTCGATGAGGTGCATCTGGATGCGGTTACGGGATTGAGCGGCAGTGGTCCGGCTTATATTTTCATGATCATCGAAGC
>JAJDBE010000178.1 GCA_029261515.1 Nitrospinaceae bacterium
GGCGGCCCTGGCCGATTTTGAGGGAACGCTGTGTACGATTTCGCATGACCGCTATTTTCTCGATGGCATCATCGACCGGGTGTGGGAAGTCGAGAATCAAACGATCAAAGAATACGTCGGCAACTACACCGATTACGAATACTACAAAGCCCGTGAAGCAGAACAGGCGGAAGCGGATTCTTCAGGGTTGGAGGCGAAGAAAACCAACTCGGTTTCCCAGAAGGATAAAGAGCGCAGACGCAAAGAAGCCGAGGAACGGAACCAGCGGCACCGGCAGGTGAAGCCTCTGCAAACGAAATTGGGAAAGGTGGAAAAACGCCTGGAACAGGTGATGGAAGAGAAAGGCAGGGCCGAGTTGGAGTTGGCCGATCCTGCAATTCATCAGGAAAATCAGAAGGAGCGTTTGCTGGAAACGCTTAAATTGCAACAGGAACTGGCCAGCGAGGAAAATGAACTGTTCAAAGAATGGGACGACCTCAATTCCCAAATCGAAGAGTTTTCAATTGAAGTGCCATAGTGCGATGAAAATTTTTGGTCCAGCCTTGTGATTGCCACCGTTCTGTCTGTTTTGGCGATTGGGTTTTTGCTTCTGCTGGCAGGGATGGTCATCCTGCCTGCGTGTTTTGGGTCGCCGTGGCATCCTCTGAAGCCGGAGACGATTCAGGAAATTGTCGAGTTCGCGGAAATTCAACCGGGTGAAAAAATTTACGACCTGGGATCGGGCGACGGTCAGGTGTTGATTGCCGCTGCGAGGAAATATAAAGCCGTGGGAGTGGGGCTGGAAATCGATCCTTTTAAAGTCTGGATTTCCCGAAAGCTGATTCGTCTGGCTGGAGTCGCGGACCGCGTGACCATCCTTCGAAAAAATTTTTTTGATTTTGGCAGCCGTGATGCGGATGTTATTTACCTTTACCTGACGCATCAAGCGCTGGACCGGCTATTTCCAAAAATTCTGAAATACTTGAAGCCCTCCACTCGCATCGTGTCCTACCGGTTTTGCCTGCGCAATATGCAGCCGTGCAAGACCAACCGCAAGCAGAATCTCTTCATGTACCGATTGGATAAGGGGAGGGAGATCAATAATTATTCGTAAGGAAAGCTAAGAATGTAGAATTTAGAAGGAAAAGATTAGAACAAAAAACTTTATTCCATATTCTGAATTCTCTATTCTAAATTCTTTATTCGACTTTGACCAATCCTTCCCAGACGTAGGCCTTCTGGTCTCCCGACTGCACCACCAGCCAGGCTTTGCCGTTGAACAGCACCGTGGTTCTCCGGACCAGCACCAACCGATCGCCCTTATTGACTTTTGTCATTTCAGGAAACACCGCGCCCGGTCCCTTTTTCAGGGAAACGCCGTCGATGAGAACCCGGACGTATTGCTCGCCTGCTTTTGGCTCTGGCGGCGGCTGGACTTCGGGAGGACGGGGTTCTTCAATCTGGGCCGGGGGAGCGGGGGGCGTCACAACCGCCGGAGGCGTTGCCGGAGCGGGAACGGAAATCTCCGGAATGGCCTGCATTTTCGGCGGTTCCAATTTGGCGACTTGCGGATTTTCTGATGTTTCAGGTTGCTGGATTCGCGGTTCTTGAGGCGGCGCGATTGTCGGTTTTTCCGGGTCTGCAAGCGCCGGTTCTTTCTCCGGCGGTGTCGCAACCGACGCGACCACGGAAGATTCTTTGCCGAAATCGACGAACACGGGGTTGGAGACCAGGTAATCGACATCGCTGACCTTAACGTTTAACCGGTAATAGACCGGTTCGCTCATGTCCACCTGGTTGTCCACCCATTGCAGGTCGTAAGGCAGTGAAACCGATTCCCGTTTGACGACTTTGCCGTTACGGATGAGAAAAATTTTCGCGCGTTTTTCCGCTCCGTCTGTGGAGTGAAGTTTGACGGAAATTTCAGGAAAATCGGTGGACACCAGTTTTTCGCCCATTATGGCAGATTTTTGCGTCATGGAATCCTTGACGCTGAATTCATCCAGGGAGAGACGGTTGAGACCCGGTTGCCGGACCGCGTACATGCGGCCTTTTCTCATGGCGTTCATCACTGTTTCGTGAGATTTTTCGCGGACTAAAAAAATGGTTCGGGCCGCTCCGAAAACAGGGCCGGTTTCGCCGCCGCACTCAAAGGCATTGGCGCCGTAACCCCAAACCGGGTGATCGCGTTCGCCGCTCACGTATTGCGTCAATACGTGATCCCAGACATTGCCCGGATCGGCGATGGAGACCGGTTCGTCGGCGACTGCCTGAAAACCTGTGTACCCGCGTGATAAAACCAGACTCTCGGAATGCGGCAGGGTTTCGAG
Source organism: Nitrospinaceae bacterium (assembly GCA_029261515.1). Lineage (GTDB taxonomy): Bacteria > Nitrospinota > Nitrospinia > Nitrospinales > VA-1 > JAJDBE01. The sequence continues at coordinate 2,310 of JAJDBE010000178.1, forward strand.
TTTCACCGTCCCCCACTCGCGTTTTCCCGATAACGATTCCACATCGTTCCAGAACACCATCGCGCCCCGGGCGGTAGCGTAGTTGATCAGCTCCTGATAAGGCTTGATGCCCTTATCGCCATGATATTGATCGAATGCGGAGCTTCTGAAGGGGTGATTGTTGAACACCAGCAGTAGAAAGAATATGGCTAAAGGAATGGCGACTTTCGGATAATAGCCTTTGGCGGTCATCCCCAGCGCGATGATCAGGAGCAGACAAAACCCGATGAACGAGTTTTGAAATTTCGTGGCGTATTTTTTGGAAAAATTGCTGTCGAGGATGGGAAGCTGTTCGATGTCGGCTCCGTTTTCAAGGCCAATGATGGAGAGACGTTTGTCCCAGTTGTGGGCGACGAGGTTTTTCTTGAACACGCTGCCGGACCAGTAATAGAACGGCGACACATCGACGCCGGGAAACAGCAACGTCTCGCGGAATTGTTTGTTTTTGTCCTTGATATCGGAAATATAAACCGGGGCGCTGGTCGAGAGGATCGAGGCCTTCTCGTTGGTTTTTTTAATCAGGCGCTCAAAGGGGAAAATTCCATATTGCAGGGAATCGCGGGCGCGGTCGTTGAAAAAAACCGCATCCACTTTCGATTGCTCCGCTAAAGTAGCCATTTCCTGGACCGTAGCGCAGCCGCTGCTGTACCGCGTTTTGACATCGGCCACTCCATCCAGTTGAATGTATTTGGCGAATGCGGAATGGGGGCTGAAAATACCCGTCACCAGCAGGAAAACGACTGCGGCCAAGAGCAGGTGGAGGCCGGAGAGACTTCTCAAACGGTTAACTCCTAGAAAAACAAAACGGTACGATTTTGATTCAGCAATCATGTAAAAGAAGTGCACTTCTCTTATAAAATCGAGAAAATTTGTTTATTTCAGTATGGGGATATCGAGGGCACATAGTAGCATTAATTAAATCAAAGACAAAGAGAACATTTGTGGAAATCCATTGGCAAAACGGAATTTTTCTTCGGGTTCTTTGTGGTAAAATTTGCAAAATATTTCTTATCGGATTTTTTCATTGAAGACCTGCGGAATGTGCTATAAATTAGTTATATGCTATAATAATGAATAAGTTATCCTTCCGATAAGGCTTCCGTGCAAACAAAGAGGGGCCTGATTTTATTTTTTGCCCATTCCAAAAAGATGCTTAAGGGAAAGTTTTCATGACCTCGAGAATTTTGGTCGCCGATGACAGCATAACCATTCAAAAAATCGTCGCCATGGCCTTTGAAAATGAAGACGCGGCGGTGGAGGGAGTGGACAATGGGGAAGCGGCCTTTCTAAAGCTTCAAGAATTCAAACCCGATATTGTGCTTGCCGATGTTGATATGCCGGACCTCAATGGGTTCGAACTGAGTAAAAAAATTAAAGAGTCTGCCGAATTTAATTCCACATACGTGCTTTTGCTGGCCAGCGATTTCGAAGAATTTGATGACGAGCTTTTCCGCGAGTCGCAGGCCGACGATCACATCACCAAACCTTTCAAGTCCGAAGATATCGTTCGCAAGGTGAAGGGATTGCTGGAGGGGGACTCCGGTGATTCCACGGAAGAAGCGGTTTTAGAAGAAGATGCACTAGAAGAAGAGGAAGAGGAGGATGTGCTCTCTCTTTCCGAGGCGGATATAGTGCCAGAAGAGTCCATTGTGGATCTGGCGGAAGAAACTACTGTGGATCGGAGTGAGGACATGCCTGAAGAGGAAGAGGATGTGATGATCCTGGACTTGCCGGAAGACCTCGAAGAGTCCCTGGTAGATGAGGGGTTGGGCTTTTCTGAAGAAGAGGATGAAACTGAAAAAGAAATTTCCGTTCCGCATACGGCAGACCCGGACGCAGCGCTAGAAGAACCTGTTGAAGAAGCGGAAGAAGTTTATGAGTTGTCCTCCGCTGAATTGGAGGCGGAAGAAGACTCCATGGAGTCTCCGTTTGAGATGTCTCAGGCGGAAGCGTCTGCAACGGAAACTCTCATGGATGATGATATTGAAGAGAACCTGGGCCTCGGTTTTGATCCAGAGCCGGAGGAAACCCTGGAAACTTCCATCTCGGAAACTGCAGAGCCAGAGGATCGGGAAGAATCTCTTGAAGACCTCGTCGGCAGAGTCGAAGCGCTTTCCCAGAAAGCCGGGGAAATCCAGGAAAACGAGTCCCAAGAAAAACTATTCAGCCGCGACGCCATTGACGACGTGATCCGGGAAGTCAACGCGCTAAAAGAATATTCCTCCACTCTGTCGGAAGAGAGAAATGGATCCTCCGGAGAACAGAAGCCGCGGGACGAACCCTTATCGGAAGTTCGTTATAACAGCGAAGAACATGCGGACGAACTGGAAGACACTTTCGCTCAGATCACACAGGAAAGAGACACGCGTTTCCCCGGCTTTGGTAAGTCTTCCAGACCGTCTCACCAGAAACAGGAAACGATCACGCCGGAACCCGTGGATCTGCTTAACAAATTATCGACTCATTCTTTTTCAACCTCACTGGAAAATCCCATGCCAGACATGAAAGATGAAAACGACTCCCGTGCAGATGACAGAAACCCATCGCAAAGTGAAAACGGTCTAAAGTCCGAGGGAAACTTTGCCAGGGTTTCGGAGCCTGACTGGAACGAGGACAAACCGTTCAGTGAAATCATGGGAAGAGAGATTCGAAAAATTCTGGAGCAATCCCTCGAGTCTTCGATAGAAAAAGAAATCGCCGGTCTTTCGGAAAAAATTGTCCGCTCTGTGGAAGACGTGGTGCGGCAGATCACTCCGGGAATTGCCCGGTCGATCATTGAAAAGGAAATCGACAAGATCAAACGAATGGATGATGCCTGAGATTGCGCTCTCCCGGATATTGTCTCTTTCTTAAAACGAACTCCTTATCAGAATAAAAAATCAGCGGCGGTTGAGATTCGGATTGGCTGGGAAATAATCTTCGACTCTCGGCTTTCCGGAACTTTGTGCCAGCAAGTGGAAAGCGTGGAGAAGGAACGCAGCGGTTGTTCTTTGTGCCGGCGCGCTTTATTAAAAACTATTTTTAATTGAAAATGATTCAGCTCGATAAAAAATACGATCCCGAACAGGTGGAAGAGCATTGGGCGGCCTTTTGGCTGGAAAACCGGTATTATCATGCCGATGAAAGCCTGGACACCGAAACGTATTCCATCGTCATCCCGCCGCCCAATATCACAGGCTCTCTGCACATCGGCCATGCCTTCAACAACACGCTACAGGATATTCTGACCCGCTGGAAACGCATGTCGGGCTTCAACACCCTGTGGCAGCCAGGGACAGATCACGCAGGTATCGCCACGCAAAATGTCGTGGAGCGGCAGTTACATGCGGAAGGCACCGACCGGGAAGCGTTGGGCCGCGAGGAATTCGTCAAGCGGGTCTGGAAGTGGCGCGAGGAATCGGGCGGGACGATCGGCCATCAGCTGCGCAAACTGGGATGCTCGCTGGACTGGGAGCGGGAGCGGTTCACGATGGACGCAGGTTTGTCACGCGCCGTCCGCGAAGTGTTCGTTTCTCTTTACGAAGAAGGGTTGATCTACAAGGGCGACTACATCATCAACTGGTGCCCCCGTTGTCATACGGCTTTATCCGATCTGGAAGTGGAATACGAAGATAAGAAGGGTCATCTTTATCATATCAAGTACCGGGTCAAGGATGAGGACCGATATCTCACCGTCGCCACCACGCGGCCTGAAACCATGCTGGGCGATACGGCGGTGGCGGTGAATCCCGACGACGAGCGTTACCGCGATTTGCATGGCAAGACGCTGCTCCTACCTCTCCTGGGCCGGGAGATTCCGCTGATCGAGGACGCTTATGTGGATACGGCATTCGGGTCCGGAGCGCTGAAGGTGACTCCCGCACATGATCCCAATGACTTTGAAATTGGCCGGCGGCATCAGCTTCTGTCGGTGAACGTGATGAATCCCGACGCCACCATGAACGATCAGGCGGGACCGGATTATAAAGGACTCGACCGTTATGCCTGCCGGAAAAAAGTGGTGGCGGATCTGGAAGCCCAGGGACTGCTCGCCAGGATAGAAGATCACCCGCATTCTGTCGGGCATTGCTATCGCTGCCGGACGGTAGTAGAGCCTTATCTTTCCAAGCAGTGGTTTGTGAAAGCCGAGACTTTGGCCAAGCCGGCCATCGAGGCGGTGAGAAACGGGTCCATCGAAATCGTGCCGAAGTTCTGGGAAAAGACTTATTTTGAATGGATGGAGAACATTCGCGACTGGTGCATCTCCCGGCAGATCTGGTGGGGACATCAGATTCCCGCCTGGCAGTGCGGCAAATGCAATGAGATGATCGTCGCCAGGGAAGCCCCGGAACAATGCGGCAAGTGCGGTTCCAAGGACCTCATTCAGGAAACCGACGTGCTCGACACCTGGTTCAGCTCCGGGTTGTGGCCGTTTTCAACGCTCGGTTGGCCGGATGAAACCGAGGCGCTCAAGAAGTTTTACCCGACTTCGGTGTTGTGCACGGGGTTCGACATCCTGTTTTTCTGGGTCGCCCGAATGGTCATGCTGGGTCTTAAAATGATGGGGGACGTGCCCTTCC
>JAJDBE010000179.1 GCA_029261515.1 Nitrospinaceae bacterium
AATGTCCAGAGCGTGGCTGTTAAACGCCTGTTTGACCGCCATCGTTTCGATGCGGTCGTTTAGAACGGTGGAGGTGCCGTGAAAATTGATATAGCCCACCTCATCCTTGTTGACCTTTGCATCTTGCATGGCCAGGTTCAAAGCGCGGGTGGACTGTTTGCCATCGGGCATGATCGCCACGCGGTGATAAGCGTCGCAGGTGGTGCCGTAGCCCAGGACTTCCGCCAGAATCGTCGCGCCCCGGCGTTTGGCATGTTCCAGCTCTTCAAGAACCAGCATCCAGCACCCTTCTCCCAAAACGAATCCTTCCCGGTCGACATTGAACGGACGCGATCCGCGCGAGGGGTCCCCGTTAAAGTTTACGGGATTGGCCCGCATGCGTTCAAACCCGCACATCATCGCGGGAGTCACGCAGGCCTCCACGCCACCGGTTAGAAACCAGTCTTCCTGACCAAAACGGATGGTGTTGAACGCATAACCGATGGCGTCGGTGGAACTGGTGCAGCCATTGGAGATCACATGACTGCGCCCGTGCAAGCCGAAGTACATGGAGATTTCGCTGGACAGCATCCCCACCAGGGAATTCGATATGGCATAGGGGCTGATTTTATGCTTCTGCCCGGAAAAATAAATTTCAAACTGCTTCTCGGAAAAGTCGAACCCTGTGCCGCCACTGCCGATCATGACTCCCAGGCTTTCAAAATCCTCTTCGGTGAAGGAATTGAGATCGATGCCGGCCGCGTCCAGAGCTTCCCTGGAAGCAGCCACAGCCATGGGGACGGCACGCGGCAGTTTCTTGAGATCGCCTTTTGAAAAATACGCGGCAGGATCGAAATCCTTGACTTCGCCTGCAATCTGGCAGGACAGACCTTCAGGATCGAAGCTTGAGATGCGGTCCACCCCGCTGATTCCCTTGCACGTGTTTTCCCAGAAATTCTTTATTCCCAATCCGTTGGGGCTGACCGCCCCCAAACCGGTGATGACCACTCGACGCAACATCATTTATGATCTATATTCCAATTTTTTAACCCCTGTAGAGTTATGTTACCATAGGCGCGCGAACCGGGGCAACGCTCGCCAAATGGGGTAGTCGGCTTCTTTTGAAGTTCCTTACGGCACCGCAATCTGGACACATCCCTCTAACAATAAACACCTTGGAGATCCCGCGCCTGCAAGTTTGTCCCTTTAAATAATAGCATTAATCGTCCTCGTTGCTGGCCGGAATACGGATCTGCCCGGTGATAAAAATTTAAACGGACTCCAATGAATCAAGCACTTTTAAAAGAACAGGCCGGACAAATGATGGTGTCCGGTTTTGCGGGAACGGCGCTCAACCCGGAGGTGGAAGACCTGATCGTCAACCATCATGTGGGTGGGTTCATTCTGTTCGAGCGCAATTTCAAGGATCCTGACCAGCTCACTCAGTTGATTCTCGACATGCAGAAATTGGCGCTGTCCGTTCAACCGCATACTCCACTGTTTATTTCCGTGGATCAGGAAGGGGGCCGGGTTTCCCGGCTGGGACCTCCGTTCACTCATTTCCCCCACCCTTGCTGCCTGGGCGCGGCGCGGTCGGAATCTCTGGCCGAACGCTTTGGTCTGGCACTTGGAAAAGAAATGCGCGCCGTTGGCATCAACATGGATTACGCCCCGGTGCTGGATGTCCACACCAATCCTGAAAACCCGATCATCGGCAAACGCGCCTTGAGCGATCAACCGCAATGGGCCGCCCGCCTGGGAGCGGCATTCATGCGTGGGTTTAAAGAAGCCGGTGTGATCGCGGTGGGCAAACACTTTCCCGGCCACGGTGACACGTCTCAGGATTCGCACCTGACTTTGCCGCATGTGGGCCGCGATGCCGCCACGCTTGAACAGGTCGAGCTTATGCCGTTTGACGTTGCCATTCAACACGGGCTTGAGGTCATCATGACCGCGCATGTGATTTATAAAGCCTGGGATAAAAAGTGGCCGGCCACATTTTCGCCGTTCATTCTAAAAAACATCCTGCGCAAAAAACTGGGGTTCAACGGCATCATCATGTCCGACGATCTCGAAATGAAAGCGGTGCAGGATCATATCCCCCTCGAGTCGTTTCCACTTGTGGGAACAGAGGCGGGGATCGATTGTTTTCTCATCTGCCACGACACCGATAAGGTAAGAGCTTTTCTCAAGCAGATGATCCTGGATGTCGAGAAGAACCGCATTCCGCATAAAATCATCGAACATTCGGTGCAGCGGATTTTAAACGTTAAGAATAAAATGCCGCCTGTTGAATCCGGCCTTACAGATTTAAGCGCACTCGCCAAAGAGCACCAACAGCTGGTAAAAGAAATGCAATCGCATCTGGCGGATTAGCTATTGGCTCTCATGCCACAAAATCCATCTCCCTCATTTTTAAATTTCTCCCGAAGTTCCTTCTTAAAAAGTGCATTCCCCTGCCTGCTTTACGCGGCGCTGACCGCATACTTTTACTCCTTTTCTCAATACGGCTTCAATATCTGGGATGAAGGCGGATTTGCCAACGGAACGCTGAGGACCCTGAACGGACAACAGGCGCTTAAAGATTTCAACCCTAACGGATACCTTCCGGGCCGCTATATTTACGCGGCTATTTTTTTCAAGCTGTTCGGCGTCGAAATTCAAAGCCTGCGTCTTGGCGTCATCCTGTTCACGCCGGCAATGATATTCATGATCTACGCGGTGGCCCGAAAAATCATGCCGGCGGGATTCGCCTTCCTCGCCGCGGCGTTCATGCTTTCCGCGCCTTCCATGTATTACAACCGGTTTTTTACGTTCTTCACGGTTTTAAACCTGTTTCTGGTCATCCGGGCGGTGGAGAAAAAACGCATTCAGGATGTGATCCTGCTGGCCGGGTCGATTCTCCTCGCCGGGTTTTTCAAGTTTGAAGTCGCCCTCATCGCTTTAGTCATCAGCCTGACCGTGGCTGGCATCCTCATCGCCAAAAGAATCGGCGGCAAAAACGCGCCGAGGCAAACACAAAATGCTCTGCCCGCCGCCTCCCCTTCGTCGCAACGGCTGGTTTGGGCCGCAGGAACTTTACTGGCTCTCGCATTTTTTGCGGCCATGATTTACTTTCTCCAAAATGACTACTTTGTAAAAGTGTTGCAACTGGTGGTGGAAGCGCACAACGTCTGGGGCAATCCCTTTCCGCAGATTTTCCCCTTCACCGCCCTGCTGGAAAAATTCGGCCCGCATGAAATGTTCCAGCGCATTCTTTTTTATTTGCCGCTCTGGGTGTACGGACTGACAGGAGCGATTCTTTTGTTCCGGCTGGTGAAAGAAAAACCAAAGATCACCGATGCGAATCTTTTCCTTCTCATCATTTTGTCTTTTGGCATTTGCGTGTTTGGCCTGGTCATCTGGCGCGCGGGTTTCGACAATCTCTTAAGAACCCTGCCGCCTTTTTACCTTTTGTTTTGTTACCTGCTTTATCTCGCACGCGAATGGGTTTTAAGGCACCCATTTTTTTCGGGAAGTTCGGGGCATCCTCAAAGCGTTTACAAAAAAATTCCCGTCAACGTGTTAACGGTGTTTCTTCCCTTTCTGTTTTATTATGAGATGAACGTGCATCATGGATTTTACGCCGGCAGCATCGGCGCTAAAAGCCAGGAAACCCGGTTGATCGAACTTGACCGCCTGAATGTATATACGAATCCGGCAGAGGCCAAGTGGCTGGAAGAGGTGGTGGACCGCATCGAAATTTACAGCGAAAAAGGCGACCCCATTCTGGCTCTGCCGCTCAATCCAGTATTTTATTTTTTGACGGACCGGGTGAACCCTATTGCCTACGACTGGATTCTACCGGGCATGTTGAAGCCAGAGGAAGAAAAAGAGGTGGTGCGGCAGTTAAAATCCAATAAGCCCAAAATGGTCATTTATGTGGACATCCCCATCGACGGCAGGGAGGAAAGGCGGCTGGCCAATTACGCGCCAGAGATCTACCAGTTCCTGTTGGAGAATTATCAATTCGACGAAATGATCGGCTTGTTCCAAATCCTGCTTCCCAAAAAATAATACAACGGTCATTGTCATTGCAGCGTCCGTTGCCCAGAAAACAGCTTCGGCTAAAAAAATGGCTCCACAGGAGTTTCCTGTGGAGCCATAAGTTACGTGTGTTTTTAAAACTTGAACCTGGCGATCAGGCTCTGTAGTTCCGAGGCCATTTGTGAGAGATCAGTCGATGCGGTACGGGTTTCCACCGCGCCCTGAGTGGTGCTTTCGGCTGCGGTGGCCACGCCGTTGATGTTTTCCGCGATCTCCGTGCTGGCACGGGCGGCATCGGTCACATTGCGGCTGATCTCGCCTGTGGTTGCGGTTTGCTCTTCCACGGCGCTGGCGATGGTTCCCTGAAAATTGTTGATCTTGTTGATGACTTCGGTGATCTCGTCAATCGCCTGGACCGCGTTTTCGGTATCCGACTGAATGGTCTGGATTTTCAGGCTGATGTCATCGGTGGCTTTGGCGGTCTGGTTGGCCAGTTCCTTGACTTCATTTGCCACGACAGCGAAGCCTTTACCCGCTTCTCCGGCACGCGCCGCTTCAATGGTGGCGTTTAGGGCCAGAAGATTGGTTTGTTCGGCAATGGAAGTAATCACTTTCACCACCTCGCCAATCTCGGCGCTGCTTTCTCCAAGTTTGCCAACCGTTTTGTTGGTTTCTTCGGTGACTTTTACCGCAGAGGTTCCCACTTTGGCGGCTTCATTGGCATTCTGGGCAATTTCCTTGATGCTCGCACCCATCTCTTCCGATGCGGTGGCAACGGTTTGAATATTGCGGCTGACCTCGCTGGCCGCGGCATTGACCACCTTGGCTTGAGCCGAGGTTTCCTCGGCGTTGGCTCCCATCTGCTGACTGGTGGCGGTCAACTCCTCCGATGAAGAACCAAGCGACTGGGCGGTCTTGCCAATCTCCGCCATGCTGATCCTGAGATCGGCAAAAAATTTCGCCAGGCCCTCCCCCATCTGACCGATGGCATCCGCTCCTTTAACTGCAATCTCCTGAGTCAGGTCGCCTTCGGCCGCGGCATTCACCACCGCCAGCATGCTGTCCACTTTCCCCTTAAGGTCCTCAGCCTGATCGCGTTCGCGCTCCTGCATCTCTTTGGCTTTTTCTTCAGTGGCCAGTTTTTCGGTGATAACCTCCCAGGTGAGCATCGGCCCCAGATAGTTGTTGTTCTGATCGTAGATCGCGCTCACCAATAAATCCAGCGTTTCCGGCCCCAGTTGAATTTGCGCTTTGTGCGGCAGATTCTTCGGGTTGGACAAAATTTTGCGCTGCAGATCCGGGTTTTTGTGGAAGACGTCAATCGACTGACCCATGATCTTGTTCACCGGCATCGGCAAATGCTGTTCCAATCGTTCCAGAGTTTTAACCGTCGCCGGATTCATGTATTGAACAACCAAATCCGTATCCGTACACATGACGTTGATCGGGGAATTTTCCATCATCGAATTGACCCGGGCCATCTCCGTCTCGGTTTTTAATTTTTCTGTGACCACTTCCCAAGTCACCATCGGCCCGAGATAATTATCGTGCTGATCGAAAATGGCACTCACTAACAAATCAAGCGTTTCCGGCCCGAGTGGAATCAAGGCGCGGTGCGGCAGGTTTTTCGGATCCGAAACGATTCGGCGCTGGTGCTCCGGATTTTTGTGAAAGATATCGATCGATTGCCCAACCATTTTGTCAACGGTTGTTGATAGATATTGCTCTAAACTTTTTAAGGTCTTTTTTGAAGCCGGATTCAAGTACTGAATATTGAAATCCTTGTCGGCAAACACCACATTGGTGGGCGAGTTTTCCATCATCGAATTGATGCGGGCCATTTCCATTTCCGCCGTTTTTCGTGCTTTCGCCTGCTCCAGCATGCCTCTTAAATTCTGCTCGAACTCGCCTTTTAAGCCAAATCTATCGGAATCTGGCAACTCTCCCTTTAAAAGAGTGTCGGCGTTTTTGAAAAAACTTTTAACGCCGCCAAACAAGCCGTTGAACGAGCCATACAAACGACCGAATTCATCTGTCGAGCGAACGCTCATCTCGCGCATGTTGCGCATTTTTCCGGCGGCAAAATCCTCCAGGCTTTGAGTCAAAGCAAGAATCGGCTGGGTGAAAGAACGTGCGGTGTAAAACCCGTACACCACGATCAACCCCAGACAAACGGCGACGATAATGAACAATTTATTTTCGATGCTGATAATCGAAGCGTTGACCTCCGCATCCGGCATGCGGACTAAAACCGCCCAATCCATGCCTGGGAAGCCCAGCGCTCCGTTTAAATGAGCATAACCTGCGGCCTGGACGATTTTCTTGCGTGCGTGCGTGGCGTATTCAAATCCCGATTTTTTCTCTTTCGCCGCGGCAACCGCCGCTGAGACTCCCTTTTCCGCCAAATTCAATTTAAATAAAACGTTTAAGTCCCGCTTCACTTTGCTGTCCGATCCGTTGCCGAAGGCCGGGTCATAATCAACGATCACCGCGCCCTTGTCATCTAAAAGCGTCATTTCGACATTCTCAAACCCTTTGTTTTTAAGCCTTTGATATTCCCGGACAAAAATATCTTCCACCAGCGAAAACCGGGCGTAGTTGTGCCACACGGCCATGACATTTCCAGAAGCATCGTAAACGGGAGAGGCAAACCCCAGCGTCAAACCCGTATCTCCAGGATAAGCTTGTTTCACCTCTTCATTGATATGCAGAGGAACAATAGCCGTCCCGGTAAAATCGCTGGAACCTCCCACGTTTCCCTGCTGGCTGGTGTAAAACTTTTTTTGCAGGACATTCTGAAACCACTCGGCATCGTTGAAATTCTTTTGGTACAACCCTTCCGTCGAAATCCCATTGCCCTTTTGGTCTTTTGAATTGATTGCGATGATTTTCCCGTCCAGATCCGCTAGAAGGGTCAAATAGTAAATACCGTAGGTTTTCACGTAATTATTCATGGCCGACACGATGGGGCTCCCAGGCTGGTACCAGTGCTCGCGGTTTCGCACCACGGTGTTCAACCCGAACGCCTGAACATCGCCGTAGCGTTCGAATAAATTGCGGTCGATTTTGTCGCCAATGCCCTCGGCAATACTTTGGATATTGCCGGCGTTGATATTTTTCACTTCTTTGAAGGAAAAGTTGATGACCAGCATCACTACCAGCAGAGGCGCGAGACCTGAGATGAGATAAAGAATGACCTGTTTCCACTTTAAGCTCAGGTTCCTCCACTTGCCACCGATGCCGTTTCTTTTCATGGGCATTCGTTCGGGCGCAGAATAGTTTTCAGAGGACCTACGCCCTGCAAACCGGTCTGGTTCCTGGTCCAGAGAATCCATATCATTGAGAGATTCCGGCGACTCTAGAGTGGCAGTTTGAGACATTTCATAATCCAGAACGGTATTTTGATTGCCCATGATTTTTCCTTTATTCATTTTTAGCGGTTTACTTTTTCAGGCTGAAACTATTTTTATCTGAAAACCCGGATATGCGACGCAACTATTTTTTAGAGTTCGTAACTGTAAATTTAAAAAGTAAAAAGATCCGGTTAAAAATTTTTACACAGCTACTTCCCGTACTATCACACTAATTTTCCCGCAGGCTCGTTAGCGATAGAGCTTATAAAGTCTTTGCGCCGCAGGGAATACTTTTTCATTTTGTCGTACAGGGTTTTCCGGGGTAACCCCAGGGTCAGATAAGTTGCTTTTACATTGCCAGAGGTGCGGGCCAGTTCCTGCTCGATCAGGGTTTTTTCGAACGCATTCATTTGTTCGACGAGCGTCCTTTTTTTTCCATTCAGTTGCATTAAAGAACCCCGTGAAGGGCGGCGATACTCCGGACGTGTGGAATCGAGATCATAGCCCAAGGTGAATCGCTCGGCGGCATTTTTCAGTTCGCGAACATTGCCCGGCCAATCCCGGCCCAATAAACTCTGCACGATTTCATTTGTGATCTGGGGCGCCGGGCGTTGAAACCGGGCACAGGCTTGCAGCACGAAATATTGGAACAACACCGGAATATCTTCCCGGCGTTCCCGCAAGGGAGTCAACGGAATACAAATGACATTCAACCGGTAATAAAGGTCTTCGCGGAAGCGTCCTTCCTCGCTGGCTTTTTTGAGATCCATTTTTGTGGACGCCACGATGCGGATGTCCACGGGAATGCTCTGGTTGGAACCGAGGCGTTCGACGCTTCTTTCCTGCAGCACACGTAAAATTTTACCCTGAAGGTGCAACGGCATGCTGTCGACCTCATCCAGATAAAGGGTGCCGCCATCGGCATATTCAAATTTGCCGATGCGCCGCCTTTGGGCTCCTGTAAACGCTCCCGGTTCATGCCCGAAAAGCTCGCTTTCCAGGATATCTTCAGGGATGGCGCAACAGTTGATCGCCACAAATTGCCCCTGCCGCCTGTGGCTCTGCTCGTGCAGGCAGCGGGCGGCCAATTCCTTTCCCGTCCCGGTTTCCCCAATCAAAAGGACATCGGCATTCACACCGGCGACGCGGCGAAGCGTTTCGGCCAGCGATTGCATGGGCTTGGATTTTCCGATGATAAAGGCGCCGGCTTTTTCCTGCACCTGAATTTCAGACCGGAGTCCGCGATTTTCCAGAACCAGCTTGCGTTTTTCCAAAGCATGGTGGATGACTTTTGCAAAAACTCCGCTTAAAAGCGGCACTTCCACGACTTCATACGCACCCAGGCGCATGGCTTTGACAACAGAAGGAATGTCTCCCTGTTCCACAATAAGAATGACTGGAACTTCCGGATCGATTTCTTTGACCTTGGACAGAAGCTCCAACCCTCCTGTTCCAGGCAGTTCCATCTGCAAAATCACCACCCCGTTCCAATCTCGGGATATTTTATTAAGGGTGTGCTCAGCATCTGAAAAGACTTCCGCATTGATCCCGCATTTTTCCAAACCACGCGCAATATGCCGACCGGAAATTTCATCCGGATCGACGACAATCGCCTGTGCAAGCAAATCGGTTTTTCGGCGTGAGAATGGCATCAAGCCCTCAAAATCACTCTTCCTCCGCGCAAATGTCATTAAACTCTCCTTCTCTATTAAGGGATGAAGCTTTTGAACTCAGGAAATCGCCACCTTGTTGCCTTTGATCGCAAAAATCATTTAAGCTACAAAAAATGAGGTAGTTAGACTACCCCCCACACTATAAATCGGATTACGGAACTTTTGCAAGAAAAAAATAAGGAATATCGAATTTATATAAGATTCAATTCAAATTTCATCAAATTAAAAAAAATTCGAACCGGACTTCCAACGGGCGTGAATTGGCAAGTTTCCGCGTAGGGAAAATTAAATTGTCCTGAAGAGATTTTTTACGGAGGAGTTTTTATTTTTTTTCCAGGGAGGGATATTTAAATGGTCTATGAGAAAACCCAAGTAAACATAGATATTTATGCTGAAATCGCGGTCTATTTCGTTAGCACTTCAACGCCTCGCCAACGCGGATTTCTCGCAAAATCAAAGGCAGGAAAACCCTGGAACCAACCAATTTTTTAATGGTATAATCGATAGATTCTGGTTTTATTTAAAAAATTTTCAAGTCTTTTTTGCTACTGAATCGACTCAGGCAAAAATTCGGCTTAATACCACTATATTTCGGAATACGGAATAATGCAAGAGAAAAATTCAGGAGTGACGGATCATTTAGGAGACCGATTGCGCAAATGGAGAAAATCCGTTCCCCTGAAATCCTATGAGCTGGCCAAACTGATCACGATTTCTCAAGGGTCCCTTTCCGATATCGAGAACAATAAATCCCTGCCTTCTGCCGAAACCATCGCCAAGATGCACCTTCATACCAACATCAGCGTGATCTGGCTGCTCACCGGACAGGGAGCCATGAGAAAAGGGAACGAGCGGAGCCTGGAAATGGAAGGCGCCATGGTCTACGAGGAAACGGTTGAATACGGAAAAGATCAAAGTTTGAAGGAATACATCGAAAAGCTGGTGCGCCTGTACCAGAAGGGAGATCCGCAAAAAAGAGCCCACTTGTTGGGTTTTCTAACGGGAGCGGACCCAGGAGAGGGAAGAGCGATTTAACTTTTAGAAACCAACCCTCCTTATTGGCCTGCTTTTTCCGCCATCCTCGAAGACGATTCTAACCCGCCACCCCCGCCACTTTTAATACAATCGAATGCTCCGCCGATTGCCCTGCGGAAAGCTTGAAACCCCGGTGAGCCAAAAGGCAGGACCCCTGGTAAGTCCGCTCGAATCCATCTTCCGACTGAGAAATGGTTTCCACAGGAAAACGCCACAAGGCCATTCGGGATGAAAACGCCAGCGTCAACTGAAACTTGTGCCAGTCGTCCCGCATGCCAAACGTTTCGACATCATTGAGCGCGCCTTCACTGGTGAGACGTGGATGCTTTATGGTGTGTCCCGGACAAAAGTAATAACGGTCTTCGGCGTCCCCTGCCAACAGGGTGAAGTTAAACTCCCCTCCCCACCAGAGTTCCAAAGAATCTTTGCTTTCATTCACAATGCAGTATTGCACCCGGATTTCCGCATCTGTACGGGAAAAGGTGAATTCCTTTTCTACCGTCACCGGATGGGAGACTCCCCCTTGCATGACGCTTCCTGTTCTCTTTACCTTGCAGATTTCATATTTGCCCGATTGGGCTTTTTTCGTTTTTTCGACCGCAAACACCTGATCCACGAAATCGCCTTGCTCTTCAAAATCGCATTGTTTGAACTTTTTAAGAGTCGTCTCCGGCCCTAGAAAATGGTCGAGAAAGGAAAGCCGTTTCCAGCGGTCAAAAAACAAATGGTCTTGCAGATTGTCTTCCTTGAATTTGACCCGGTCATGTATCGACTGCGGCGACCCGCCGCCCTGCTCTCCGGCATCGCCTGCCGCCTGAATGGTTTTATGATAAACTTCCTCCCGCCGTCCCAACACGTTGCTGAGATTAAAACAAGCCGGACGGTAATCGACTTCTGCTAAAGCGCCGCCATAGGCCGGCGACAGAAGAGCGCTCATCGTTTTATTGCGAACGAGGATTTCTTCTCTCCCATCCATATTGAAGTCCAGCGTATCGGCGGAGAATTCATGGCCCAGTTTTTCATCGACGATGTTTTCGGCGGCGATCAAATGGTTGTACAAAGCATGTCTCAGGTAATTGAGATAAAGCCCGCCAAACAGTCCATGCCATTGGGCGCAGTTACACTGGCCACGATAAAGTTCACGCAAGGCGCCGCTGGCTCGCTGGTCTTCAGGCGAAAGCTGTTTGACCTTGTTGCTGACGTAAAGCATCTTTTTGTGCAGGTTGTTGCTTTCTTCATATTTGCTGAGAAAGTTGTCCCACTGACCACCGCGCAAAAATAATTTATAGCGGTCCTCCGCAATCCCTTTCGACTGTAGTTCCTCCTTCAGGGATTTAAATTTCCAGGCCGCTTTTGTCGGCAGAGACCATTCCATCATCTCTTCATACGAAGCCATCGGCAGATACACGCGGCCCGTCGGGCGATGCTGGTCGATGTATTCGCTGAAGGTTACGGTTTCGATCCAATCCTGATTGTCCTTGAGTGCGGTGAAAAACTTTTCCAGCCAGCGTTCGGTGTAGACCCACTGGTGCGTCTCCGGCCAGCTGCCGAACTTTTCGCCGTCATCGGCATAGGTGACGCCGGAAAAACCGAATTCGTTCTTGGCCTGCCTGAGCAGGGACAGAGTCTCTTCGGGCATTTTAAAGGGAATGGCATAACGCAGCGCCTTGCTGATGGGAAAAACAAACAAGGGGTTTCCCAATCGCTCGGTAATGTAGTAACCCTGCATCTCTCGCTCTTCGAGACCGGAATAATTAAAATGCGTGTCGTCCACCACCGTGTATCGTATTCCTGCGGCGGCAATGACTTTTGGCAACTCCGGTGTCCAGATGCGTTCCGCCAGCCAAAGACCACGGGGAGTGCAACCGAATTCATCCTCGATGAATTCGTTCATCATCTCAATCTGGCCGATAGCATCCGCTTCCGGCAACGTGGCCAGAAGCGGTTCGTAAAACCCGCCGCTCAATATCTCAAGGTGTCCCTGAGCCGCCAAATCCTTCACCATTTTGAGATAATCGGGTTGGTGCTCCTTCAACCATTCGAGCAGGGGTCCTGAAAAATGCACGGCGGTTTTGATTTCAGGAAATTTTTTCAGAACATCGAAATAGGGCCGGTAACATATCTGGAAGACTTCCTCGAACACGTGACCGAAATTGCCCACTGGCTGGTGGTTGTGAATGGCAAACAGAAATTTTATTTTGTTCATGGTATTAAGAGGCAGGAAATTCTTTCACTCGCTGGTTCCCCGCCTGAATGGTTTTAGGTCGTTATTCGTTCAACACAAGGAAGGAAAGTTAGGGATTTCATATTGCGATTGACCGGCTGCAGGATCGATCTGTCAATTGACCCGTTGCGCGGTGTAGCCTAACCCTGCGTCATCCAGCGGCTCTTCAGCGGATGGAGATTGATATTCGAGCAGTTTCATGGTGTACAGGTTGTGATAAAGACTTTCGTTTTCCATCAACTCGTCATGCCTGCCCACTTCCACCACACGGCCTTTATCGAGAACGACGATTTTATCGGCATCGCGCACGGTGCTCAGCCGATGCGCAATGATCAACGTGGTGCGGTTGTGCATCAGCCGGTCCATGGCTTCCTGAATCTGCGATTCCGACCGGTTGTCGAGGGCGGAAGTGGCTTCGTCCAGCACCAGGATTTTAGGATTTTTAAGCAACGCCCGGGCGATGGCGATCCTCTGCCGTTCGCCGCCTGAAAGTTTGATGCCCTTCTCCCCCACCAGAGTGTCGTAGCCCTTTTCCAACTGGATGATAAAGTCATGCGCGTTGGCGGACTTTGCCGCGTCGATCAACTCGGCCTCGGTGGCGTCGAGCTTTCCATAAAGAATGTTCTCCCGCACCGAGCCTCCGAACAACAACGTCTCCTGCGGCACCAAGGCGATCTGACTGAGAAAGTTATTGCGATCGAGCTTGCGAATGTCGTGGCCATCGAGCTTGATGCCGCCTGAGTCCGGATCGAAAAACCGGTGCAGAAGTTGAATGACCGTCGATTTCCCGGCGCCTGTCGGCCCGACCAAAGCGGCGGTTTCCCCCGGCAGAATTACGAAACTCACCTGTTTTAACACCGGGGATTCTTCTTTGTATCCGAACGTCACATTATCGTACTCAATTCTGCCTTCGATACGGGGCAGTTCAATGGGATTTTCCGGATTGACAATGCGCGGTTCGGTGTCGAGGATTTCGTAAACCCGGCGCACCGCGCCCAGGGCTTCCTGAATCTGCGTGTACAGTTTGACAAACGTGCCGATGGGACCGGCAATGATGAGCGCGTAGAGAAAAAACGCCGCCAGTTCCCCCGGCGTGGTCGCGCCCTGCATGACCTGATAACCGCCATACCAGATCAACGATGCCGAGATCAGAAACGTCAGGCCCAGGATAAAAGGACCAAAAAAAGCCGAGATTCGCAGTTTCTTAACACTCTCCTCAAACGCGGTTTCAATCTCGGTTTCAAAGCGCTTCTGCTCATGCGGTTCCCTGGTGTAGGACTTGACGATCTTGATGGAGGAAACCACTTCTTCAAGCACCACCAGCGCCCGCGCCAGCTTGTCCTGCACCACCGAGGAAAGATTGCGAAGACGTTTGCCAAACACGCGCGCAAACAGCATGAGAGGCGGCAACACCAGCAGGATCAGCCCGGTCAATTTCCAGTTCAAATAAAAAATGATCGCAAGGGCGCCGATCAGGGTGATGGTCTGCCTCAGCAACGCCACCGGGATGGACACCAGAGCGTTTTGAATGACCGAGATGTCGCTGCTCATACGCGACAGGATTTCCCCCACCCGGCGGTTGTGAAAAAACCGCAGAGACAATGATTGAATGTGAGCAAAAAACTCGATGCGAAAATCCGTCGTCATCCGGTGCCCGACAAACCCGAAAATATAGTTGTGGGTCACCGCGAATGCCGCCTGGAACAGGATGATGATCACCAAGTCGCGTGTGAGGTTGTCTAAAATGGCGCTGTCTTTTAAAACAATGACCGCATTGATCATGTTGCGGACGATGAGCGGCAAAACCAGATTGATCACCGAAGTCAGGAGCAGGCAAAGAAAGGCGAACAGGATGCTTTTTTTATAAGGCCGCGCGTACTTCAGAATTTTGGCAAAATCTTGCATAAATTTTCGAGAGGGACGGCTGTTCTGGCTCAACAGCAGGAATATCCACGATCATCCGGTTACTGCGGGAAAACGGGTCAAATACTTCAAAACGCGAATTTTAAACCCGTTATCATACCTCTTCGAGGCGCATCGCACAATTAATATCCCCATCGAGAATGGCGAAAAATAGCACTTTCCGGCTTTTTATGCGATTCCACCTTCCTAAAACCCATTACAAAACCCCTGGTTATGAAGAAAATGAAGACCCTCTATTATTTTTTCTAAAGCTTTTCCAAATCGCGCCGATAAGAAGAATGGCATTGATGTTTAAAATTTTACGCATGCTATAAAAGTGCCTATAAAAACAATAAGTTGTGGTTTTTCATACGGTTCAGAGGGGAGCTGTTAATCAGGGCAAAGAGAGCGATTTTTTGCCCAATTATCAAAGTTTTTTCTAGTTGATGAGAGTATGGATAGCGAAGCCATTAATCCTGTAAAAGGATCGGAAGTTAAAATCACCAAGACACGAGCGTCTGCAGGAGAAACCGCTCCGGCCAAACCGCCGGCCAAACCGCCGGTGGCGGAACAAGATACGGTTTCTTTATCGGATGCAGGCAAAACTGCCTTGAAAACTGGAGGCGCTGAGGATCCCGCTCCAACGGCACCAAAGGAAACGCCGGCGCCATCAAGCGGGTCTAGAAGAGAAGCACCACCTGCACCAGAAGAAGCGGTCGCAGGGGCTGATAAAAACCGGGAATTTTCGCTGACGGAAACCAATGACGTGGTGATGAAAATCGTCGATACCCGGACCAAAGAAGTCGTGAAACAAATTCCTTCGGAGGAAGAACTGCAGTTGAGGGACGCGATCCGCAACATGGTGGAAGGCTCCACTGAAGATCCCGCTGAATTTTAATCGTGAACTAATAAGGAGACAAAATGGAAATCTCAAGCCTTGGAAACACCGCTCCGGCGCAAAAACCAACCGCCAGCGAACCTGCAGACAACGATGGCAATACAGCAAAATCCACTGCAGGGCCAGAAGATTCTACATCCAATGTCTCCAACGAATCCAAAAGCAGCCCCGTGCCGCCGGCCAACCCGACATCGGAATCCGGCAATGAACCGGCTACAAACTCAAACGCCGAAAGTCAAACGGGCGGGCAGATCAACATTTCCATCTAGACCCTGCCGAAAAACCTGTTTTTAACTGAATATCTTTATGGATTCGATAAAGCCCGCATGAAGCGGGCTTTTATTTCTTCAGGCGTGTGGGTGACGCGTCCTGTGGCAGGATTGAAAGCAGGCTCCACCTTTATCAGCAAAAACGACGGACCTTCACTTTGCATCAACTTTTCGAACACGGGTTTGACTTCCTCTTTGCGGGTCACCTTCACGGCTTCCCGGTAACCGGAACTTTTCGCCACTGCCTCCAACGCAATCACATTCGATAACGACCGCTGACTGCCGGTCGATTCGTAGACCTGGTTGTCGAAAACCACGTGCACCAGGTTTTTTGGTGCGGCGGCGGCGATCATCGCCAGCGTTCCCATCGACATCAGCACGTTGCCGTCGCCGTCAAAAATGATGGTCTTCTGTTCGGGCTTGCAAAGAGCCACGCCCAAGCCAATGGACGAGGCCAGTCCCATCGAACCGATCATGTAAAAATTCGCTTCCCGGTCTTTCAGACTGAACGATTCCCGGCAGATGTATCCATTGGCGTGGATCACCGGCTCATCCCCGATCACCGAAAGGAGTTCCTGGTAGGCTTCAGTGCCTTTCATCGAACAATCCTTTCTTGACCAGCAGGGTGAACGGCAGTTCCGCTTTAATATTTTTCATGGCTTGTTTTAAAACGTCTGCATAATTGTCTTCGGTGAGAATGGCGTAATCCATGCCGGAGGTTTTCAGCAGGTCCTCGTTGATCTCGCCCATGATGATGTGCTCGGGCGCATCCTTGCCGCCGCAACCGCGCCAGCTCATGATGACAAGCGTCGGAATTTTGTAGATGAGGTTGAGTGAAGTGAAGGCGTTCAGACAATAGCCGAGACCGGAGTTCTGCATCAAGAGCACCGGCAGGGTCCCCGCCATGTAGGCGCCGGCGCAAAGGCCCACCGCCGCATCTTCCCGCACTGCCGGAAGGTAGGACACGTCGGGAGCGTCTTCGAGAGAAGAAATCAAACCCGATAAAAGCGAACAGGGAACGCCGGTGAAAAACTTGAAACCGTTGTTCTGCAATTCGGCGATAAAACTTTTAGATGACAGCATAGAGGCAGGGCCGGCTCACCAGTTTTCCATGGCCCGTTCCCCGCCATACTTCATCTGCATGTCGTGGATGAGCTTGATGTATTCGATGATGCCTTCCTTGCCTTTGAATTCCACGCCCAGATCTTTTGCCGCCTGGTTGGACATCGGCACGCCTTTTTCTCCCATGATGCCTTCGGCCTCGCCAAACGAATCGATGATATCGACGATCATTTTTCCAAGATCCAGATTGTGTATATGGCCGTCCACCAGATGATAGATTTTGCCGGCGGCCTCCGGGTTACCGAGCACCTTGTCGATGGCCTGGCACACCGCACCCACCGAAACGTATTTCGTGCTGCCCTTGAGATCGACGTTGTAATTGGTGGCCAGGTAATCCACCGTTTGAAACCATTCGGATTTTTCCAGTTGCGGCCTGACCCCATACATGGTCACCGGGCGCAGAATGGTGACCTCAAAGGCCCGGCTTTTTTGATAACTGAAACAAAACGCTTCAATCGACGATTTGATCGCGCCATAGAGACTGCCTGGTTTTACCGGATGGTTTTCATCGAGCGGATGGTCTTCATCCACCGTCGGCAGAATCTCGCCGAATATGGTGCAGGCGCTCATGAAAATAAACTGTTTTACTTTTGCTTTTCTGGCGGCCTCCAGCAAGTCGAACGATCCATTGACGTTGGCCCGGACCAGTTCGTCCGCCGTTTGCACAGGACCTGGAAAATGCGCCAAATGAATCACCACGTCCACATCCTCCACCAATTTGGCGAGGGATTCCTTATCTTCAAGGTCACCGATGATGTAGTCCACATCTTCAAACGGCTTTAAATGTTCGACGATGCTGTGCTCCCGGATCAGGGCGCGGACGTTGTGCTTCTCAGCCGCATCTGCTTCCGACAGCCTTTTTATGAGATGGGACCCCACCATTCCGGTGATCCCGGTCATTGCGATATTCATTACACCCTCCATCTATTTTCGGGAAGATAATAGCCCATCCTCCCAAACTCCACTGCCGCACCCGATCATCAACCCGCAAAAAATCGAAGGCATCGATTCGATCGGATAAAGGTCTGGAAATCATTTGATTTAAAGTGGATCATTATGAAAACAGAAGCTTATGAAGTCAACCTTGTTTTTTCCGGCGTCGCAAGTGTTCTACCAGAGATATGAAAGAAACAACTTCGGAGATCCGGTTTTCAGGAGACAAAAAAAGGTTTAGCGGTGCATGCTGATGGAAGCCTGC
>JAJDBE010000180.1 GCA_029261515.1 Nitrospinaceae bacterium
GGAAAATAAAAAGATCCATACCTTGCAGCAATTCCCTGACATCTTCCCGCCAACCCGTAAAGATTACCCGTTGCCCGATTCCCAGTGTGTCCGCATGCCGTTTCAGGCTCTCTTTTTGCACCCCTTCTCCGAGAATAAAAAGAGTGGCTTTCTCATCATTCAATGAGGAAAAGGCATTGAGAAGGCATTCCAGATTTTTGTGAGGCTCCAGAATTGACGCGGTCGCAATTGAAAACCGGTCGGCTTCCAGCGAGAACTCCTGCAATAATGCTTTCCTTTTTTCCAGCTTGTCGAAAGAGGGAGATGCAACGTTGTTCGGTAAAACCCGGATTCTTTCCATGGATTTCCCATACTGCCTGACCCACTCATTTCGGCTGGCGCCAGAGTTTGCCAATAGAGTGTTGGACCCGATCAGCCCCAATTTTTCCATGCCATATTCTATCCACATCAAGGGGCGAAATTCTCTGCGGCAATCGGTGTTGAATTTGGGTTTGGACAGAATGAGCGTGAGCATGGGGATTCTTCCGGTTAACCTGGCGGGAATGGCAAGGCACGCGTATAAAGGAGAAACCGAGGAGAGAAGATTCACCCGGTTTTGTAAGGCCACTCCAAGGATGAACCAGGGCGCGGTGAGAAAAAAATATATCCAGAAGCGCAGGGAGTCATGGTTCTGCATCGGCGTCGGCAGAATGTGCGGGAACAGATTGGGATGGGAATAGGGAAACGGTTCCACGGCAACATAATGCACCTGCCAGCCTTGTTCCAAATAAGCCTCGATTTTCATTTGCAGGCGTTTACAAAAACCGCCGGGTTTGTGCTTGTAATACACGGTCAGGATTTTAGGCGATTTTTGCATCAAAGCTTTTTACCTGGATTGAAGAGGGATGTCATTTGGGATTATCTATTTAGCAACCCGGCATAAAGCGCCTTCAATTGGCTGGCTTGTTTTTCCCAGCTGGCGTAATTGGACTGAACGGTTTTTAACGCGTTTTGGCTTAGCTTCTTTTGCAGCTCCGGATCGCCAAGCAAAGTGTTTAATTTTTCCGCCAGAGCTTCCGGAGATCGCGGCGGTATCAACAGCCCTTCCTCGCCGTCGCGGATCATTTCGGGAATTCCGCCAACCGCAGTCGCAATGATAGGGAGTCCGGAGGACATGGCTTCCAGAATAATGTTGGGGTTTCCTTCGGAGACGCTGGTCAATACAAAAATATCCGCTGAGTTCAGCCAATCAGGAATCTTCGTGACTTTCTGGAATCCGGTAAAGTGAACCTGCTCCTGCAAGCCTTTGGACTGAACAAGAGCTTCCAACTCTTTCCGGGTTTCTCCTTCGCCGACGAGAACCAGCAGGAGATCGGGCTTGTTCGCGATGATTTGTGACGCGGCCTCAATCAGGATTTTCTGATCTTTGACGGGAGACAGCCCGCCGACATTGATAATGATCGTTTTATCTTGCGGAAGATTCAATCGACGCCGGGCGGTAGTTTTGTCCGATGGTTTAAACGCTTCGAAGTCGATGCCGTTGGCAATCACGGAAATTTTTTTCGTGGGAATTCCCAACTGAATGAGTTGATTGCGGAACGAGTCACTTTCGCAAACAATCGCATCTGCTTTCCGCATCAACCATTTGAATATTCCTGCAAAAAGGGGAGTGCGGGCGAAGTAAATGTCTGAACCCCATAAGGTGACCACGACTGGAACATTGCGGATGCCTTTGACCATCAAGGCGACCAATCCCGATGGGGTCCAGTAAGCGTGTAGTAAGTCGGATTTCCCGGCCAGGCGAAGAGCGGACAAAAAAAATGAGACGAGAAAAAAGGGCATCTGTAAGGCTCGCAGCCAGTTTTGTTTGAGCCGGCTGACCATGCCGGCGCCATACGCCAGGGATTGCAGGCTTTGCGGAAAAAAATATTTAAAGTAATTCACCTCGCAACCGTGGCGACTGCGCGAAGGGTTTACCGCTGTATCATGCGGCGCCAGAACTTTCACCTGACAACCGGAGCGGGCAAGTTCTCGCGCGTATTGGTCCACGAAGGTGCCTGCGAAATCGCCTTCAAAACGCGGAAATGACGTCGTCAGGATACCGACTTTAAGATTTGAGTTCACAGAGCGTGTGTTTTAATCGCAGGTGGAAGAATCATTTTACTTTGCGGATTCCGAAGGTCTCACGAAATAAGCTTTTCAGGACAAACATCACGTTTTCCTTTCTCTCAGCCAATCGCCTGAGAGTATAAGGCAGCCAGGCGCTTCCAAAAGGAGTATAAACCCGCATCTGGAATCCCCTGGCAAGCAATGTGCGTTGCAGGTCGCGGCCGACACCGTACAGCATCTCAAAATAAAATGAATCGGGATCGATTTTTTCCTGGGCGATGAAGGCCAGAATTTTTTCCAGCAGGTATTCATCGTGTGTGGCGATGGCAGGCCGATGACCTTCCTTCAATAATTTGAATGCGAGGGACAGGAAGTTTTCACGAATGTCATCCATGGATTGATAAGCGATGGATGCCGGTTCTTTGTAGGCGCCCTTGCACAGACGGACAGAGATTTTGTTTTCGATCAACTGATCCACGTCCGCCTGGGTTCTGAACAAGTATGCCTGAACCGCCTGACCCAGATTATTGAACTTTGGATGCAACTCAAGGCACATATCAATTGTTGATTGAGTGTAGGGTGACCCTTCCATATCCAGCCGGGCGCTGTTACTTCCCGTTGCGGTCAGAACTTCTTCGAGGTTTTTCCGGCAGAGACCCTTGTCGATATCCAGCCCCATCGCCGTCACTTTAATGGAAAAATCCATTGGCGAGGGACTTTTTTCCAGCGAATGAATGAGGTCGAGGTATTCCTCCCTGGCGGCGTCCGCCTGCTCCTTCTGGGTTACATTTTCTCCCAGAATATCCATTGAGGCTAGAAACCCGGCTCTTTGAAGCTTTTGAATCGATTTAAGAGCGGTTTGCAGATCCTCACCCGCAATGTACCTTTTAGCAAAGGGATACAACAGCCGCATGGCATTCCTCAAAAGGTTTGAAAAACAGCTTCATCCTGCCAATCCGTTTTAGGAAGTTTAATCTATAAAAGCAACTACTCTTCGAAAACAATTGAATTGGCGATTCATCTGGTAAAACAATCCGGTTTATTCCAGAATTCTCAAAGCCTTGCATAATAATATAACCAAAAAAACAAGGTTTATGGACATAAAACAAACGTTGCGGGCTTATGAAAATTTGCCTGACTCAAAAGGCTCGAAATTGTGTGTTGTGTTTCCCCATATTAAATTGTTAATTATGCAAAAATTTTAAATTTTGTGTTTCGGTTGTAAGGCAGAGGAGTATAATGCATTTTAAAATCCACTGAAATAAATGACGAGACCTTGGAGACCTAAATCACATTATTTTGTGATCTGGTGTTATTTACAGACGATGAAATAGGCACTAGTCTTGTAATCCATTGTAAACAGGTCTGGAAAGGGGTGTTATGGGGAAGCGGATCAATAAACCATTATTATCCGGGGTTGTGGCAGCATTTCTTTTTGCCTTCGCCATATTTTTTCTAACCTCTTCAACTTCGGCGCAACAAAATCCAACGATGGATGGAATCCCGGCCAAGGTGGCGACGGACTATATCCATTCGGTCGTTACTGCCAGCCGCGAGTTTTATGCCAAACAGATTGTCGGGCGCCTGGGGAAATCCATTTCATTAAAAGCAAGTGAAAACTGGGAGCAGGAGAATGCGCTTCCTTTGCCGGCTCAATTTTTAAAACTGTCCGCTAAAAATTCAAATGACCTTGGCATCGGATTAAAAATCCGTTTGCTCAGCTTGAATCCTATCAATAAAGAAAACTCTCCGGTCACAGATCTGGAAACGCTCGGTCTTAGAGGGTTGAGTAAAAGTTCCACTGAGCCTTTTACCTGGATGGTGCAACGACAGGGCATGTGGACGTTCCAGGCCATCTACCCTGACGTGGCCTCTTCTGAGTCCTGTGTCAGCTGTCATAACACACATCCCAAATCGCCTAAAAAAGATTTTCAACTGGGAGATGTGATGGGAGGGATTCTGATCAACGTTCCTTTGAGCAATGTGCCGCTTACGGAAAAGGGAATTTCGGGAGAAGGGGAGGTTTTTATGGTGCCTCCGCAAATCGTTTCAGATTATGTACACGCGACGCTGGATTCCGATCGTCATGTGTACACGGAATATATTGTAAAGCGCATGAAAGCAGCAGGGATCGTGGAGGCCAAGGAATCCTGGCTTGATGAAAATGCCTTGCCTTTGCCGGCGCAGTTTTTACTGAACACGGGGTTAGCGGCGAGAAGGAACAAACTGGGGCTGAATTTCAGGTTGATCAGTCTATGGCCCATCAGTTTTAACAATAGTGCCGCCAATGAATTTGAACGGAACGCGCTGGTATCGGTGGCGGTGAATCCGCTGAGACCCTATCTAGGCAAAACCAAGCGCGGGAGAAACACATATTTTCAGGCCATTTATCCTGACTTTGCGGTCAGCCAGGCGTGTGTGGATTGTCACAATTCCCATCCAAAAAGTCCCAAAAAGGATTTTCAGCTGGATGACCTGATGGGCGGAATGGTGATTTCGTTTCCCATGAAAAAATAATGGACCGTATTTAAAGAAGGAACTCTACTCATGCCAGAACCCGTTAAAGAAAAATGGGTCCCCATCGTTAAAAATGATAAAGAGCCTTTCAAAAAGAAATTGGGCGACCCATTGGAAACAATTGAAACTCAAGCAAAGCCTGCTTCTCCTTCGTCAAAGCCTCAGAAGGAAGGGTTTGCCATTGCAAATTTCCTGATGATCGTGGTCAGCATTGTATTTGGCGCGGCCCTTTCCCTGGGATATATGATGTATGGAATGAACGATGCGGCTAAGCAGAAGCTCGGAGGTGTAGCCGCCGCGCCCGAGGTCGATGCCACTATGGTGAAAGCGACATTAACGCAAATCATCTCTGAAGGACAAATTGCCGGGCTGGGCGATGGACAACAAGGTGTACCAGGCGAAAAAGGCGCTGATGGGAAAAATGGGGCGCCAGGTCCCGTTGGGAAAAGAGGACCTGCCGGACCTCCTGGCTTGCAAGGCCCGCCCGGTCCTCCCGGCCCCGCTGGGCCTGCTGGGTTGGATGGGACATCGGGGGCAGTTGCTCAGTCGGCCTTGAACGGAGTGGCCGGATGGGAGAGATTGGAAAGCAGGAGCTTTTCTGTTGATGCGGGGCAAAAGAAAACCGTTCTCATGAACTGTTCGGCTGGAAAAATATTACTTGGCGGCGGCTATAACGCCGCGGGTTGCAAGGAATGTTCTGCGGAGACCAACTATCCTTCCAACACTAATTCGTGGGAAACCAC
>JAJDBE010000181.1 GCA_029261515.1 Nitrospinaceae bacterium
CCTGCTTGCCGCTTTCCAGGACCACGGTGCCGTAGGTGGTCACGCCATACTGTTTGGTGACGGCGGGGTTCTTGTCGGGATCGACGAAATTCAATTTGACCTTGTCGGTCAATTCCAGATAGCCGTCCATCAGGTTTTTAAACTCGGCCTTCTGTGCCGACTCGTTTTGAAAAAAGGCGGTCATCGTGACGTTACGCGGCAGAGTGGCTACGATTTTTTGTGTCTGCGGCGCCAGCGTGTAAAACCCGCTGGACGTATGATCGAACCGGTGCTTGTGCCGATGGGAAATGAGATTGAGGAAAACCAGGATTCCCAAAACAACAACGACCAGGATCGCGGTGTTCATGCCATAGAGGGCGGTGCGGGTTTTGATTCCGCGTCGGATGGCGTCCCGCTCCGCGAAAATAAAAAATAAAGCGCAAATCAGGCATAAACCGGCGAGCAAGCCGATCAAAATTAACAGACCGGGAACCACGATATAGACGAATAGCCCGGCCAGGCCGAACAGTAATGCCAGCCAGCCGGAAACGGCCACCCACAATTTCATGCGATTATCTCCATCGTTGCGAATCCAGAACCCGGTGCGTCAGGAACAGAAAAAAGAATATAAAGGAAAGGTAGTAAACCACGTCGCTGGTGTCGATGATGCCTTTAAGAAACCGCTCGATATGGTCGATCAGCGAAAGATATTGCAGCACTTCTCCCAATCCCGCGCCAGCGGCTTGCGACGCCCAGCCGATGATCCACATGAAAAGTGAAAACCCGAACGCAATGACCGCGGCGATGATCTGGTTGTCGGTCAGGGAAGAGGCGAACACGCCCATCCCCACATAGCATCCTGCCATGAGCAGAATACCTAAGTAACCGGTGACAATGGGGCCTATCTCCGGCTGGCCCAGGATCAATAGAAAACCGACGGAGTAGGAAGACAATAGAATCATCAGAAAAACCACCGTGATGCAGGCGAGGAATTTCCCGAAGATGATTTCCTTAAGGTGCAGTGGCGAGGAAAGTAGCAGCGTATACGTTTTGCCTTTCTTTTCGTCGGCGAAACTGCGCATCGTGAGGACGGGAATCATCAGCAGCAATATCACCAGCATGTTGTGAAAAGACGGTTCGATCACCATTTCGTTGAGGTTGAGGCCGACGTTCATGCCCTGGAACTGTCCTGCCTGAACGCTCTGAAAACTGAAAAAGTTGAGGATGTTGAAAAAAATAAAACTGTAGATGATGAGGAAGACCGTCGTCACGACGTAGAACACTGGCGAATTGAAGTAAGACCCCATATCGCGTTTGGCAATCACCCAGGCGTTTCTCATGCGTCGACTCCTTTTTCTTCCAGGGTCAGTTTCAGGAAAATATCTTCCAGCGTCATCGAAACGGTTTTGAGTTCTTCGATTCCCCAGGAATGCTCCAGGGCCATTTGTGCCACCTGATCCTGCACATGCGAGTTCATCGCGCATTCGATCATGAATTCTTTATCTCCCTCGGCATTGACCGACAGCACGTTGTCCAACGTTTGCAGCTTGTCGGCAATGCCATTGCTGGAGTTACGCACGCGCAGCAAAAGCCGCTCGCTCTTATTAAGTGACGCCGTTAAGCCCTCCAGAGAATCCACGGCGGCGATCTCGCCGTCGTTGAGGATGATGACCCGCTTGCAGATGTGGGTGATCTCCGGAAGGATATGAGAACTCAAAATGATGGTATGCGAACTGGCCAGTTCATGGATCAGCTTGCGGATCTCTATAATCTGAATCGGGTCAAGGCCAATGGTGGGTTCGTCGAGAATGAGAATTTCAGGATCGTGAATCATCGACTGCGCCAGGCCCACCCGTTGCTGGAAGCCCTTGGACAAGCGTCCGATGATGCGGTGCCGGACATCCTTTAAAACGCACTTGTCCAATACCCGGTCCCTTGACGCGGCGACTTTATTGTTGGGAACGCCGCGGATTTTTGCCGCAAACTCCAGATAGCTTGTCACCGTCATGTCAGGATAAAGCGGAGGATTTTCCGGCAGGTAGCCGATCTTTTTACGGATCTCCAGCGATTGTTCGAAGACGTCAAAGCCGCAGATTTTTACGGTGCCGGCAGTAGCCGGCAGGATGCAGCAGAGAATATTCATGGTGGTGGATTTTCCGGCCCCGTTGGGACCCAGAAACCCGACCACCTCTCCCTGGTTGACATTGAACGTCAATCCCTTAATGGCAGGATGCGGGCCGTAGAACTTAGTCAGGTTTTCAACTTCAATCATGTGCTCTCCGCTGGTCAAATTTTAGTTAGGCTAATTAGAACAATCAGAAAAATCCGGGGAAGAAAAAACCGACGCAGAAATTGAAGTGAATATCATGAAAAAAATAGCATAGCCCCCGTTTTTTTTTCAATTAAAAATTTTTAATGATGCCGCATTTTAAATCCATGCGCAAAAAGTGTCCGGCTCCTTCACGTGTTCAATAAACCGAGGATCCAGAGACCGTAAAAAACGATGAACCCAGCGATCCAGGAAACCGCGGGTCGTCCCTGGATTTTCCCGGTTTTAGTGAAGGCTTTCATTATGAAAAGAACTGCGCAGGCGATCCACCCAAAAAACCCGGTCACTGCCAGAACCGCCCACGGGTTTCGCGGTGACTTTTCGGCGCTTAAAATTTTCAGATTTTCCGCACGCCGTTCTGCAAACGTTTTAGTTTTTTCCGCTTCAGAGGAGGTGGGCCGACCGGCCATCAGGGTAGCGATTTTTTCATTACAACGGTCGATCCAGGTTTTGCCCGGCGTATAAAAACTGCGGGAGGAATAAAACGCCCCGCGCAGCAGCCGATAAGCAGCTAACGCATTTTCCGTATCGCTTTTTGCTTCGTATTTTTCCCCGACATTCCACAAACCCTGTGCCGCCCGATCCTGCAAGCTTAAGCCAGGAAGGAACCACTGAATCGACCGCTCGTAATGCGTCATGGCTTCTAGCAGATTGTTTTGCGCAAATAAGGTGTTGGCCAGATTGTATTCCCTTTCAGCATTGAGATAGATTTTTATTACAGTGCTGTATGAAAGAACGAGGATGGCGATTAAGATCATCAGCACGGAAGGTTTCCACTTCATTTTACTTTAACCCTTTTGCCGTTCAATTCGGCAGATTTATAGACAGCGTGGATGACCTTAAGCGCTTGCAAGCCATCTTTCCCACTGGAGATACTGGGCGCTCCTGTACGCAGACAACGAACCATGTCTCTGGCGCCGCCGACAAAGGGGCTTTGGTAACGCTTCGGTTCGGGAAACGGCACTTGCTTTAACTCCTGGAAGCCGGTGAACCGGGAACTTTTCTTAGTGACATAAAGTTCGCGGCCAGCGTTGCCGATGAGCAGTCGCCCTTTCGATCCTTGAATGTCCAGTTCGAAATTAAAATAGTTGCGATCACCGCCGCCCTCGATAAAACCGATCGCCTCGCTTTTAAAGCGGAGCATGGCGCTGGCTGTGTGTTCGATATATTGTTTGCCGTTCGGCCTTACCGCGTGCGCCGACACCCAGTCCACCGGCCCGCCAAAAAATAACAGGAGATCGGTTAAATGAGTTCCATCATGAAAAAGAGCGCCGCCGCCGTGTGCCTTTTTCAAAAGCTTTGGTGGTTTCCAACTGAGCACGTTGCCGATGATGGTTCGGACTTCTCCGATTTTTCCCGAGAGAATTAAATCCCTGGCTTTTTGATAATAAAAATCCCACCGACGTTCATGATTGATGATGAGAGGGATTTTCTTTTGCTCGCAGACCCGGACCATTTTGCGCGCGTCTTCAGGTTGCAGGGCAATCGGCTTTTCGCAATAGATCCCTTTGACGCCGGCACGTGCGGCGGCAAGGGTCATCGGTGCGTGCAACTGCGTCCAGGTGGCGATGCAGATGATATCGAGATTTTCCTGGTGCAGCATTTTTTCATAATCGGTATAAAGACGATCCACCTGCCAATGTTTGCCGAAGCGCTGTAAGCGGGAAGGATCGATGTCGCATCCTGCGGTCAGTTTTAAGGAAGAGAGTGAATGAAAACCTCCAGCATGTGTGCAGGGTTTCCCCCGCAGGGGGTCTTCCTCCAAAAGGCTGCCGATTCTCCCGCAACCGACGACACCGACTTTTAGTTTTTTCATTCAACCTGAGAACGATCAGAAAGGTTTTGAGTGGTTTGACGTGTAGAAGCGCTCATCCCTCGAAGACCCATCCATTATAGCATTGGAATGTCCATCTGCATGCGGATTGATGCGGTCAAAATTCCCGTTGCAAAAAAAA
Organism: Nitrospinaceae bacterium; assembly: GCA_029261515.1. Taxonomy (GTDB): domain Bacteria; phylum Nitrospinota; class Nitrospinia; order Nitrospinales; family VA-1; genus JAJDBE01. The sequence goes on from JAJDBE010000181.1 coordinate 4,264, forward strand.
CATTCCCGCCCTGAAAGGACGGGAATGAATTGTTCCTGTGTGAAACAAGCCAGTTAAATAAGCGTCAAAACCGCTTGGGGAGCCAGATTCGATTGGCCGACCATGGCGGCGCCCGCCTGCACCAGGATCTGATTTTTGGTCAACTGGGCCAACTCCACAGCCAGGTCCGCATCACGAATGGTACTTAAGGCGGTGGTGAGACCTTCAATCGTGACATTCAAACTTGCGGAGGTGCGGACCAGCTGATTTTCCTCGGCCCCCACACGGCCCCGAATCTCATTGAGCTGGTCGATAGCACTCGTCAAAGCCCCAATCGCTTCAAGTGCATCGCCCTGAGTGAGCACCGAGGCATCGTCGAACTCCAACGCTTCTGAAGTAACAGCAGTCAGGTCGATGACTTCATTCAGGTTGACTCGGCTGTCCGAAGAGGAATCCAGGCCGATTTGAAGAATGATTGCCTCGCTGGCCGAAGCGGCTAAAGAGCCGTCTATCAGTTTCTGGCCGTTGAATTCCGTTGTTTGCGCAATTCGATCCAGTTCTGCCCTGAGTGCGGTCACTTCCAATTGGATGCTTTCGCGCTCCACCTGTCCAATGGTGCCGGTGGAGGCTTGTGAGGCCAGTTCCCGCAGACGAATGAGGATGCCAGCCTGTTCGCTCAAAGCGCCGTCGATCGCTCCGATCAAGGCGAGACCGTCGTTCAAGTTTCTGGCGCCTTGTTTGAGGGCTTGAACATCGGAATACAGTCCTTCCGAGATGGCCAGCCCCGCCGCATCGTCCGAGCTGTTATTGATGCGAATGCCGGAGGCTATCCGGGCGATGGAAACGCCTAGTTGAGACCGGTTGTTTTCCAGCGATCTCTGGGCGTTGAGAGATGATATGTTGTTGAAAATTTGCAGTGACATTTCTTTTCCTCCCTGAAAAGGTAAGGCATTTTTTTATACGTTTTAAAAGTCAGCGTCCTTGCTGATTCAAACCTGCCACGTAATTTACTGAAGCAACTGCAGTACCGCCTGCGGAATCAGATTGGCCTGTCCTACCATAGCCGTGGCGGCCTGAACCAGAATCTGGTTTCGGGTCAACAGCGCGACTTCCTCCGCGATGTCCGCGTCACGGATGGCGGACTCTGCGGCCTGCAGGTTTTCCACGGTAATGGAAAGGTTGGAAATGGTTCTCACCAGCCGGTTTTGCACCGCACCCACTTTACCTCGTCCCTGTGTGACGACGGAGATCGAAGAGTTCAACGATTCAAGAGCGGTGAGCGCGGCGCCTGCCGTTGTCACACTCAGAGAATTGATACCAAGGCTGGAAGAGGTGATCGCCTGCAGGTTGACCTCGGTGTTCAGGTTGATCCGGCTGTCGGAACTGCTGTCGATGCCCACCTGGATCAGAATCTGATTGGCGAAAGTGACGGAAGATGCGAGGGAGCCATCCACCAGCTTTTGCCCGTTAAATTCCGTGGTGTTCGCAATACGATCGATTTCGTTGCGCAGTGCGTCGAACTCGAGCTGAATCGTTTGCCGCTCGGTGGAACCAACAGTACCGGTGGCGGCCTGGGAGGAAAGCTCCCTGAGCCGGATCAAAATTCCGGACTGCTCGTTCAAGGCGCCTTCGGTTACGTTGATGAGAGAAATGCCGTCGTTGGCGTTTCGAATGGCCTGGCGGAGCGCGCGAATGTCCGACCGTAATGCTTCGGAGATCGCGAGTCCTGCGGCGTCGTCGGCGCCCCGGTTGATACGAATACCGGATGCGATCCGCTCGACCGAAATCGCCAATCGATCGTTGTTGATACCCAGAATTCTCTGAGCATTGAGCGATGGGATGTTGTTGAAGATCCTTATTGGCATGAGCCCTATCCTCCTTGATATTTAGGAATAATCAATTTCCCAGTTCCAGCTTCCCTGCTGGAACTTGCCAGAAAGAAAAAACAAAAAATAAAATTTTAGATTCGGTTGAAAACCTCCAAAAACAGGGTGAAACTTCCGATGGTCAACAAATCAGATTCGCTGATATCGCCTAGACTATTGCTTTTTATCGGGTTTTAAAAAAATAACCTTTATCATTTTTTTGCAATCCGGGTAATTTTCGGGAAAATTGTTGATAAATTGTTTGAGGATTAATATGCCTAAAAGGCCGGATTTTCAGGTTTTATATTTGCAGGCTCGAAACAAAAAAAGAGCGCCTCAAAAAAGAGGCGCTCTTCATTTTAAGACTCCTGCCCGGTGATAAAACCGGGTGGACCTCCACCAATTTTCACAGGTTAAGCAATAGTATCCAGCAGGTTTTGGTTGAACCTTTGGCTCCTGCTAACGAAAGGAAGCAGGTCATCTCCGGATATTTGCCGAATGACTTCACCTGTTTCAGGGTCGATCACGCGGATAGTCAGCTCTTTTGTATCGTGATCCACTTGGTAGTCGACTTTTGGGTAATGCGATTTTCCCAAACCGATTTTTTTATCGACAAATGTATTACCTGAAGGCCGGCCCGGCAAAAAAGTTAACTTTGCCGGACCTTCTTCTCCTGGGAGTCCCCGGTGAATAAACTTCCTTTCAGAGGAACTCAAGCCCACCACAACCGTGTTTGTTTCAGCGATCATGCGGATTCCCTCCCAAAAAAGGAAATTAAATTGCTGATATATTTTTTTCCTCGAACGGAAGAAAAAATTAAGATTATCCCAGCAACTGCAACACGGACTGGGGAATCAGGTTGGCCTGGCCCACCATGGCGGTTGCCGACTGCACTAGAATCTGATTCCGCGTCAACAAGGCGATTTCTTCCGCAATGTCCGCATCGCGTATGGACGATTCCGCCGACTGCAGGTTTTCAACGGTGATGCCCAGGTTGGAAATGGTTCGCACCAGCCGGTTTTGCACCGCCCCGACGGCGCCTCGCCCTGCTGTTACCGTGGCGATGGAAGTGTTGATCGCGTCCAGTGCTGTCAAGGCTGCACCTGCCGTCGTTACGTTGAGGATATCGATGCCGAGAGTGGTGGAGGTGATGGCTTGCAAATTCACTTCCTGATTCAGATCGATGCGGCTGTCTGCGCTGCTGTCGATGCCGACCTGGATAAGAATGTGGTTTGCAGAAGCGACTGACGAGGCGAGGGACCCGTCGACCAGTTTTTGCCCGTTGAATTCAGAAGTAGCGGCGATTCGGTCGATTTCATTGCGCAGGGCGGTGAATTCCAATTGAATGGTTTGACGCTCTGTGGAACCGACGGTTCCGGTTGCGGCCTGTGAAGCCAACTCGCGGAGACGGATCAGAATTCCTGCTTGTTCATTCAAGGCTCCTTCCGCGACGTTAATCAGAGAAATTCCGTCGTTGGAGTTTCTTACCGCTTGACGGAGCGCGCGGATATCAGAGCGTAAGGCTTCGGATATGGCGAGACCTGCGGCGTCATCGGCGCCCCGGTTGATTCGAATACCGGATGCGATACGTTCTACCGATTGCGCGAGCCGATCGTTGTTGAGGCCCAATATTCTTTGGGCGTTGAGCGAGGGTATATTGTTGAAGATTCGAACTGGCATTGCCTCATCCTCCATGATTTAGGTTTTTTTTCGGGTTATCGTTTTGACCTCCATGCCAAAACAAAGCCTCCAAGCTTTTTAACCCTCAGCAGAGAATCCCTTTCTCCACCGTAAAGCAATCGTTTAGGTGACACCTCCGTTTTTCAAAGGTTTTCAAAATTTTAAATTTGCCACACTGGGCAAAACCATACTCAATGAGACGTATCGGTGCCGGATCAATTTTCTTTAATTAATTTTTCTCAAAAAAATGAAGTCGGTCTGAATGGAGGAGGGAGAAGGAAAGCACATCCTTTAGGATTGGGAATAACGGGGGGTTTTAAAAGAGTTTTGCTTTCTTTCGATATTTGTGTGTTTACCGGGAAGGTTCGGATTCAAGCCAAAAACGTGATACGGCATGAGCAAGCTCGCCCTCGGTGTAAGGGTTTTAGGGTAGGGCGAGTGCGGCTTTTGTTTGACCGAGGGCAATCCGGGAGATTTCTTGAGTGGTTTTTATGTCCGGGATTATGGATTCCGCAGCAGAGCGATTTTGTTGGGCAATTTGCGATGCCAGGGCTGGGTTGTCTGTTTTCTCTGAAATAGATCGAATGACGATCTGTTTTTGTGCGGAAGGGGAGCGCGGGAAAGGCAAGACGGACCATGAAATTGCTTCATGGCCCGCCCGTCTTAATGGTGGAGTTTTGCTGTTGTGCAGAGTTGTGCCGGCTTTTTCCCCTGTTTTTAACTGGGGCTTGGTATCAGGAGATAGGCTGGCGGTTTTTTCTTTCGGCATTTGCCAGGTCCTCATTATCCGAGCAACTGCAGAACGGATTGTGGAATCAGATTGGCCTGACCCACCATGGCGGTCGCGGATTGCACCAGAATCTGGTTTCGTGTCAATAGCGCGACTTCCTCGGCGATGTCCGCATCACGGATGGCGGATTCCGCGGCCTGCAGGTTTTCCACTGAAATTGAGATGTTGGAGATGGTTCGCACCAGCCGGTTTTGCACCGCACCGACGGCGCCCCGGCCTGCGGTTACCGTAGCGATCGCCGTGTTGATGGTGTCGAGAGCCGTCAATGCCGCCCCTGCGGTGGTGACACTAAGGGTGCTGATTCCCAGGGTGGTCGAGGTGATCGCTTGAAGATTTACCTCGGTATTGAGGTTGATGCGGCTGTCGGATGTGCTGTCGATGCCGACCTGAATGAGAATCTGATTGGCGGAGGCGACCCCAGAAGCCAGGGACCCGTCGACCAGTTTCTGGCCGTTAAATTCTGATGTTGCCGCGATACGGTCGATTTCGTTGCGGAGCGCGGTGAACTCAAGCTGAATGGTGGCGCGCTCCGTGGAGCCTACCGTTCCGGTAGCGGCCTGGGAGGACAGTTCGCGAAGACGGATTAAAATAGAGGATTGCTCATTCAGCGCACCTTCCGCGACGTTGATGAGGGAAATTCCGTCGTTGGAGTTTCTGACCGCCTGACGCAGGGCGCGGATGTCGGAACGCAGTGCTTCTGAAATAGCGAGGCCTGCGGCGTCGTCGGCGCCGCGGTTGATCCGGATACCGGATGCGATTCGTTCTACCGATTGCGCAAGTCGTTGATTGTTGTCACCCAGAATTCTCTGAGCGTTAAGCGAAGCGATGTTGTTAAAGATTCGTACAGGCATTTTCCTAATCCTCCACCATGAGTTGGAAACGTATTAATGTGTGAACTACTTTTTTAGAACTATTTAACTATTTGTTGCGTGCCCCCGAGGTCTTTATTTAAAAAGTGGCAAACCTCAGATTCCACTAAAAACTACTAAACTTATTTTTAAATCCGGCCGTTTGAACTATCGAGTGATGCTAATAACTCTTGAAAAAACAAACACTCGAAGACTTAATTCAGCTTATCGGCAGAAGCATTTAGAACTTTAATGTAAATCAAAGATTTTGTTGATTTTATTTCCGCCAGTCTTTTTGCGGCACATCGGAGTTCAATTGGGCAAGATGGGGATGGGTTTTCAGGTGGGATAAAATTGTTTGCAGGTCCACGATGGCATTTGATGAGTCACTGTATTTTTTATATAAGATGTCCAGAAGATTAAAGTCTTTTTCGGTGTCCACCGTCAGGCGAAAATTCTGATTTTTCAGATAAGCCGGGGCGGGAACCCGCTCCAGGTGAAAGCCCTGAGGATAATCATGAAAATACGTCGTCACGTGTTCCCGGTAGATTTGCTTTTCGGTTCTTTGGGCGATTGCTTTCAGAGCCGTCAGGGAGGCGATTTCCGATCCCGTTCCCAAGGGGATGGAGTCTGGAGAAAACGTGTAATCAGCATTTTTGTTCAAGTGGCGTTCAATGAGGGAACGTAATAGGGTGAGGTCGAGCAGGGGATTGTCGCTGCATATGCGAATCAAATTTTTTGCACCGAAAAAATTGCCTGCCTCAATATAGCGCGCCAGGACATCTTCCTCCGGCCCTTGAGTGTAAGGAATGTTTAAACGTTCGGCTGTTTTTATTAAAGGATTTTCTAAATCGCCATGGGGAATCGCCAATGCCACGAGATCAATTTCGTTTACGGACTGCAGGCGTTTGATGATATGCTCGACCAGCGGTTTACCCGCCAATGGACGCAGGACTTTCCCTGGAAAACGCGTGGACCCCATTCGGGCTTGTATGACTGCGGCAAGTCGAGTCATTCACTCATCCTGAAAATTCGGATACTGGAATTCATATTGTAGCCGGTCTGAAAAATATTGTAATGGCTGAATCAAAAAAGTTAATCCGACCCGGAAAATTAAAAAAGGGTGACGTTGTGGGCGTGGTGGCTCCTGCGGGACCCGTAGACCCGGAACATCTGGAAAAAGGACTCAAAGTAATCGAGCGCATGAGTTTTGTGCCTTTGCTTGGCCGGCATGTTTCCGCGCGGACAGGATTTCTGGCGGGAAGCGATGAAAACCGCGCGCAGGACTTGATGGACATGTTCGTAAATCCCGATGTCAAAGCCATTTTTTGCGCCCGTGGTGGCTACGGGGTCAATCGGGTGATCCCGCTATTGAATCCCGGCGTCATCCGGAAAAATCCAAAAATCATCGTCGGTGCCAGCGACATCACGCTGTTGCTGCTTTATTTACAGCAGAAATGTTCACTAGTGGCTTTTCACGGACCGATGGTGGCGGGGAATTTTGGCCGCCACGCCATGAAAAAGACCAAAAAACAGTTTCAGAATCTATTGATGGGCGAAGCGGACGGAAAAAAACTGCTATCGCCGCAGGCAAAAGTTCTTCGACCCGGCGTGGCCGAGGGCAAACTGGCGGGAGGATGCCTGACCCTTCTTTGCCGGTCCCTGGGAACGCCTTATGAAATTGAAACGCGGAATAAATTGCTTTTGATTGAGGATGTCAATGAACCGCCGTACAAAATCGACGGCATGCTCTGGCAATTGAAAGCGGCGGGCAAATTCAGGAACATTAAAGGAATCATTTTGGGCGAGATGGTTAACTGCGGTTCCCCAAAGGAAAAAAAGAAATCTCTTGAGGCAATTTATAAGGACGTGTTCGACGCATGTTCCGTCCCCATTCTGCACAATTTCCCCGTTGGCCACGGCAAGGAAATGTGGACTTTCCCCATTGGTGTCGATGCGACGCTCGATGCCGATGCAAAATCTCTCCAGCTTAAAAATTGCGGCGTTGTTTGATAACCCGTTCTATATTCTCACAGGGATGTTGCGCGATTTTAAGTACTGCTTGGTTTCAGGGATGGTGAATTCCTTGAAATGAAAAATCGAGGCGGCGAGGACGGCATCGGCTTTGCCTTCGACAATTCCCTCATATAAGTGTTCCAGAGTTCCCGCTCCGCCGGAGGCGATCAACGGAATGTGGACCGCTTCCGAGATGGCGCGGTTTAAAGGCAGGTCGTAACCTGCTTTAGTTCCATCCCGGTCCATGCTGGTCAACAGGATCTCTCCCGCACCGAAAGTTTCCATTTGTTTGGCCCAACGCACCGCCTGAATGCCGGTCGGGTTCCTGCCGCCGTGCGTATACACCTCCCAAGTGGGGTGAGAGTCGTTTTGGTTTAAAAATAGGTCCGGGTGGTGTTCGCGCCAGTCGAGTGTGGGTTGAGTCAGGGGTTTTCCCGAATCGACCTGTTTGGCGTCGATCGCCACCACGATGCATTGACTGCCGAAGCGCTTGGCCGCCTGCTCGACAAATTCCGGATTGTGCACCGCCGCAGTGTTGATCGCCACCTTATCAGCGCCTGCCTTCAAGAGATTGCGGATATCGTCCAGGGTCCGCACACCGCCGCCGACGGTCAACGGCATGAACACCTTTTCTGCCGTCCGCGCCACCACATCGAGAATGATGTCGCGCTTTTCATGGGAAGCCGTGATGTCGAGGAAGGTCAATTCGTCGGCGCCTTCTTTTTCGTAGGCGGCGGCGATTTCCACAGGGTCTCCGGCATCTCTCAGGTTGACGAATTTGACGCCCTTGACCACCCGGCCATCTTTGACGTCCAGACAGGGGATGATGCGTTTAGCCAGCATGGGGTTCCACCAGTTTTAACGCGTCCCGCAAGGAAATACTTTTGTCATAAAGCGCTTTCCCGGTAATGATGCCGGTGACGCCATGCGACTCCAGTTGCAAAAGGTCGGAAATGTCCGTTAATTTTCCGACGCCGCCGGAGGCGATGACGGGCAGGGAAGTGGCATCGGCAAACTGGCGGATGCTTTCCAGGTTGGGTCCTTTCAGCATGCCGTCGCGGCTGATATCGGTGAATATGAAACCCGCCACGCCCAACGGTTGCATTTGTTGGGCCAAGTCGGTGGCTTTCTGCTCGGAAACCTCGATCCAGCCCTTGATGGCGACATAGCCGTCACGGGCGTCGATGCCGACGATGATTTTCTCAGGGAACTGTTTGCAGGCTTCCGCCACGAATTGGGGATCTTTCTGCGCGATGGTTCCCAGAATCACCCGGTAGGCTCCGGCGTTGACATAGGTTTCGATGGCCTTTAGCGTGCGGATGCCGCCTCCCACCTGAATATCCACTGAGCTGTTGTAAATGATGCTCTTGATCAACTCGGCGTTTTTGGGTTCGCCGTCGAAGGCGCCGTCCAAATCCACCACGTGAATGAGCCTCGCCCCTTCCTCGTCCCAGTGACAGGCCATCGCCACCGGATCGTCTGAATACACCGTTTCCTGATCGGCTTTGCCCTGGGTCAGGCGGACGCATTTGCCGTTTTTGATATCGACTGCCGGAATAATTCTCATCATGATTTCATTTATAGGTTAACTGCAAAAATCGCCGCATCCACCTGCGCTTGTACGCCTAGGAAAGGGATGCGCCGTTTTGGGTCCGTAAATAAGAAAGACGGATTTTAGCAGATTGCACCTGGAAATACACAATTTGATTGAATTCTTTGCAGGAACCAATAATGAGGAATGCCGGCTCCATAGGTGGAAAAAGTTTACTAAAATAAGGGAAGCCGATATAATCGGTCCACTTTGGCCACCTTTTCTTTTTTAATCCAAGAACCATTACCTGATTTGGCTGGAAATCCCATTGTATCGGGATTGGAACCGCCGATCGACTCTCTCATATGAACTCCACCGACCGTTTGCTGCCCATGCTTGACCGGGTTCTGACTGTCAGTTTGGTCGTGTTCGTGATGTTTTCGATGTTTTCCATCAGCGTCACGCAGGTGGCGTTTGCGATTGGAACGGTGGCCTGGTTGACACGGGTGTCTCTCACCCGCTCCTGGAAGAGCGTTCAGTTTCCCATCGGCATTCCCATCGCGCTGTTTGTCCTCGCCTGTGTTTTGGCGGTGGCGACAGCGGTGGACCCTTCGTACAGTTATAAGTCGCTTAAAAAGCTGTTGCAGGTACTCATTTTTTTCTGGGCGATCAACAGCATTCAAGACGCAAAACAGCGGGATTTCCTGGCCCTTTTGTTGATTGTTGCGGGATGCGTTGCGGCACTGCATGGAATTTACCAGGGGCTATTGACGCCGGTCACCACCGAAACGCGGGTGGCCGGGACCATGAGTGTGTACATGACGTTTGCCGGTCTTTTGATGCTGGTGGGGCTTCTGGGACTGGGGCGATTTTTGTTCCGGCAGCCTCAAGAAAAGTGGCTGATCGGGGTGGTGGCCATCATCGTGGTCAGCTTGCTTTTGACCCTGACCCGGCAGGCCTGGCTGGGATTTTTAACGGGTCTCTTGTTTCTGGTGTTTTGCTGGCGCAAGCAGTGGCTCTTGGCCATCCCGGTTTTGATCGCTCTGGTTCTGATCTTTTCTCCCGCTTCGGTGAAGGATAGGATTTATTCAATGGTAAACCTTCAAGACTGGACCGTTCAGTCGCGCTTTGCCCTCTGGCGCGGAGGGTGGGAGGTGCTAAAGGATCACCCGTTGACCGGTTGCGGATTCCGATGCATGGACATTGTCCATGTCAATTATCCCGATCCCACCGGCTACATTAAAAAGTACCGGGGCATGCACAACAATTTTGTCCAGTTGGCGGTGGATACCGGATTGCTGGGATTGACGGCGTGGATTTCAATATGGGTGGGGTATTTTTTCGCCCTGTTCAGGCGTTATCGCCAATCTGAGTCTGATAGTACGTCAAGGTGGGTGATTTATGGAAGTGGCGCGGCGGTGCTTGGGTTCCTGGCCGGAGGAATGTTCGAGGTGAACTTTTATGACTCCGAGGTGGCCATGGTGTTATATTTCATCATGGCGTTGCCTTTTTGCGGAAGCAGGGGAGAGTTGAATCCAGTTTAATCGTTTGAGGATTTGAGTAAATCGTTGGAACCCATTTGCTCGAAAAAACTTTGCCGCTTTTGCAATTTTTCTTTGACGAGCAGGACTTCCTTGCGGATCGTGGCGGCGTCGCTTCCAATCCGGGTTTGCGGTTTAATTTTTGTGACCACGGACTCTTTTGCAGTGCGAGATTTTTTGCGCAGAGCGATGGTTTTTCGTAAATCGGATTTTGCCTGAATTTTCCTGTTCATGAGTGCCCGGTCTTTTCTATAGGTTTTCGCTGCAAAACTTCCCCGGCCTGAAAGATTAATTTTTGGCTCTTTTGCCTTGAAAGTCCTTATATTTATCGAAATATTGCGGTAAAACCTTTAATAATTTCTATGCGGAAAATTTTGTCTTGATTTACCGGGTGTTATTTAGGTTTAATTTGATGCTTTTGCGATTTGTAAGAAAATAACCCTTTAAATTTCTTTATATTGACGATGAAAGTGACCCGAACCCCTCTCGAAGGTGTATTGATTTTTGAGCCAAAAGAGCATTCCGATGCGCGTGGATCTTTTTATGAAGTTTATGTGCGGCGGAAATATGAGGAACACGGGGTTCGGGATGTGTTTGTTCAGGATAATTATTCCGTATCGAAAAAAGGGGTCTTGAGAGGCCTGCACTATCAACTGCAACCGGCGCAGGCCAAGCTGGTGCGGGTCACCCGCGGAGAGGTTTTCGATGTGGCTGTGGACCTCCGCAAGGATTCGCCCACCTTCGGCAAATGGGTGGGGGAACGGCTTTCGGAGCAAAACCTCAAGCAAATGTACATTCCTGTCGGGTTTGCCCATGGCTTTTGTGTTTTAAGCGAAACGGCAGAGTTTTTATATAAATGTTCAGACTATTACGCGCCTTCCGGAGAACGTGGAATTTTGTGGAACGATCCGGATATAGGCATCGACTGGCCCCTCGACAATCCCATCCTCTCTGAAAAAGACCAGAAACTTCCCCTCCTGCGCGACCTTTAACCGATTCCAGGGCGAAACAGGCAAGAACCGATATCCCCTAATAATAAGGTGGTTTTTCAGAACTTCGCCCATATTGTCCTGAAGTCTCCGAGCTGCGGGTTCTGCGTGTGTGTGAAATATTAGAAAAAAATGTGCAATTTCGCGTAATTTGACTCAACATTTTTTTTTGTACTGCCGATAGGTAAAACTAGAGGGGACACAGAAACTGGAATACTTGAGAGTGATTAAGAGCCATGATAATCCCGGAAGTATCCGCCCAGACCCCAGTCTATGACCGACGCAGTTATTCTGCCGCAGTCACCGTCTCGTTTTCCAACGAGCTGACCCTCAAAACGCAAGAAGGGGATCTGGTCAATCTTTCCTTTGAAGACCAGCAGTCGCTCGCCGAATCTGAAACTTCAGCCCAATATGCCGATGGAGAATTCGTGTCCGAGTTTTCCTCTGTGGCCGTGGCGGCTTCCCGATACTCTCTTACCGTTCAGGGCGATCTTAACGAAGACGAGTTAAACGCAATCCAAAAACTGGTTCAGGAAATCAGCCCGATCGCCCAGCGGTTCTTTGCCCAGGGCGAGTTTGATGCAGAAGGCGCGATTCAGTCTTTGAGCGGATCGTTGGGCGTGATCGAAGATGTCGAGTTGGCGCTTGAGCGCGTGATCACCGCAACCTTCTCGGCGCAAAGTGTTTCTTCCGGGCCGTCTGCCGATTTGGTGAATCCGGAAAGTGCGGTAGGGAGTGTTTCTGGAGAAGAACCTGTTGGATTGGAAAATATCAGAAACCTGCCGGAACTGGTGTTTGCTTCCCTGGAAGCGGAATTCGAATCGCAGGCGGGAAAATTTCCCGATGGAACATCCATTTTGCGTTCGTTGTCGGATTTGATGCTTTTCCTGAGGGAGCAGTTGGGGTCCTTCCTGAACCCCCTTGAGAACGTTTCCCCTGAACAGAAACCGGTTCCACAAGATATCACGATCGGTACTTCTTCCGCCGGAGAAGAAAACGTGAGTGACTAAAGAGTCACTCCGTCTTTCCTTATTATTTTTCCTGAAAAAATCGAATAGCCCGTTAAGGCATTAAGGCGCCATTATTGATGTCGAGGGTCTGTCCTGTGAAGGAAGTTTGTGCGTCGGAAATCAGGAAGGCCACAAGCTGGGCGATTTCCTCCGGTTCAGACATTTTGCCGAGCGGGACTTGGCTCATGGCTTGTCCATAGGCTTCGTCTTTGCTGATATTCAAGGCATCCGCAAATCCTTGCAACCCCTCCTGGGCCATCGCCGTATTCACCCAGCCGGGGCAAAGGGCGTTGACCAGAATCTTATCCGCAGTTAACTCCGAAGCCAGAGACCGCATGAGCCCAAGCAGGCCAGCCTTGGAAGCGCAATAGGCGGAATAACCCGGTACCCCCAGCCGCGCAAGAATGGATGAGATGATGACGATTTTTTTAAATTCCGTGGCATCTTTCTTGAGGTAAGGCAGACACTCGTTGATGGTGTAATAACTTCCCGTGAGATTGATATCCAGAATCTCCTGCCAGGGGTCCTCCTCCGAATACTGGTTTTCCCCGCCTTTGCCCGCATTGGCGATCACCGCATGAAGGGATTGGATTCCACTTTGCGTCAACGCCTGACGGATTTGATCTTTCTCCCGAATATCGCAGGAAAATATTTTGTGGGTTTCCGGAACACTGAGGGTTTTTTGAGTGCTCTCAAGGGCGGAAAGACTGCGGCCCAGAAGCAGCAGGGAGTATCCCTGCTCTGCCAGGACCTTTGCGATCGCCTGACCGATTCCGGTTCCGGCTCCTGTCACCACAACGGTTTTCTTCATGGTCTAGCCTCTTGAAAGTTTTAGGAAGAATTGGAAGACAGACTTTGCGGAGAATTTAACAGTATTTTTATGTATTCCTTTAGCTGCTTGGATTTTTCCGGTTCGCCGTTCTGCTGATAAATCATGGCCAGATTGTTCATCATGCGAACCAGAGTTTCGCGGTTCGTGGATGGGGACAGGTGGTATTCTTCGAATTTGTGACCGAGATTATTGACACGCTTGATGCAGTCTTCTTTGCTTAGGGTCCTCCCTCTATGAAAAGGATCGAAGAAGATCGGCTGTGTCGCGGAATCATATTTGACGATGTAATGACCGGGCAGGCCGACCCCTACGATGGGCAGGTTGAGCCTGTTGGCGATCAACACACACAACGCGGATAAGGAGATGGGAATTCCGGTTCGGCGTTCCAGTACTTTGTTGAAGTAGCTATTATCCGGGTCCATAAAGTTGGTTTGATTGCCGGAAAACTCTTTTTCCAGAAATAAATATTGTACGAGTTGATGAACCGTTCGTTGGGGGGAATCCTTTTGATTCAGACGGCTGGAGAGTTCATCGGCCATCTGGTCCAGGGGCCGCGATATCGCCTCAGCACTGACGCCGGGATAACCGAATTCCATGATGCAAAGCATTCCGGCTTCCAGATCTGGATCGCCTCTGCGTGCAGAGAGAACCAACTGCCGGAATCTTTCCCCCAGTTTTTGCGGATGGATTGCGCTGATGATTTCCCGCGCCAGAACGCCGACAGCCGGGTTTTCGGTTCTTACGGCCATCTCCAGAAAGGGAAGCGCATCTTCACCGATCTCAATCAGACGTTCGCGGATTTTAGAGCGAACGAATTCGTCCCGGTCGTCGAGCAGCCGGATGAGATGGGAAATCTGTAGGTCGTCTTTTGATGAAGTCATGGAAAAAAATAGCCCAGGCGGACCATCTAACGGGCCGCCCAGGCTTTTTGGATAACCCGAAGTTAAAGGTTGGGTTGAGGCGTCATTCGTAAATAAGGTTTGACCTCTTTAAACCCTTTCGGGAATTTTGCCGGAATATCTTCCGTTTTAATCGCCGGGACCACCACGCAATCGTCGCCATTTTTCCAGTCCACAGGAGTTGCCACCTGGTAGTTGGCGGTCAGTTGCAGAGAATCAATCACGCGCAGGATCTCATCAAAATTTCTGCCCGTTGAGGCCGGGTAGGTCAGAGACAGCTTGACTGTTTTATCGGGACCGATGATGAACACGGTACGCACAGTTAGATTATTCAGCGCCTTCGGATGGATCATATCGTACATGTTAGCAATTTTTTTGTCAGGGTCGGCGATAATGGGGTAGTTGACCGTGCAGTTCTGGGTTTCGTTGATGTCGTTGACCCAGCCTTTGTGGGAATCGACAGGATCGACGCTCAAGGCGAGAACCTTGACGTTTCGTTTTTCGAATTCACCTTTTAAGTTTGCCACCCGCCCTAGTTCGGTAGTGCAAACAGGTGTGTAATCCTTCGGATGGGAAAACAAAACGCCCCAACTATCTCCCAGCCACTTGTGAAATTCAACCGTGCCTTCTGTTGTTTCCGCAGTAAAATCAGGTGCGGTATCTCCTAATCTGATTGTCATTTCGTTATTCCTTCCCCAAAAATGTGTTAAAAATGTCTATGAAACCGTCAATCTAATGAAGAAAACTAAAAATTCCCGAGTCCGACCCATATAGCCTTTGCTTGCAGACTCGAGTGTTGTTATCTTTCAGGTCAGTGGTTCAAAGGTGTTCTTTAGCCATTAATTCAAAAACTTAACCTGTTCTGGATAGATGCCAGATTATATCACAAGAAATTTCACCTGGACGAGAAAAAGAAATGGGGGTTTCTGGCCCATTCCGGCCTCCAGGAAATACCACTGTATATAATGAACTTTTTGATTTAGATATCCAACCAGCCTAAAAAGGTTCAGAAATTCCAGACCCATTCTTCAGGAAGGAACCCAGGTTCCGATGTCCAATGAACAATATGCATACACGCTGACTCTGCTGCAAAAGGTTTGGGTATTGATTTTAATTGCCATTTATTTTGCCGGGTTCATGAATGAATACCATTTTCCCGGCGTTAGAGAGGAAGCTCTGAAGGGAGAGGATATTCTGTGGAATGCGCAAAGAGTGCTTTTCTTCGGATTGATGGGCGTCGGCTTTTTGATTGACATCGTCAGAATGCGGGAAGATAGGAAAAAAGCGTTTATCTTTCTTTTGCTATCGCTAATAATGGGAGGGTTTTCAGGCTTGGTGAGTGCGATACAATTTAAACTCATCGCCTTTCTTTTTGGCTGGCTGCAAATGGGGGATGGTATTCCCGGCCTGGATTCAGGAGGATAAAAAATAGCCAGTTGATCGTGGGTAAAAACCAGGCGACTCGGTTTGATTGACTCAGGGTATTATGCTAACTTACCAAAATTCAAATAAGATTGATATATAGTGGGCCGTTAGCTCAACTGGCAGAGCAACTGACTCTTAATCAGTAGGTCCTCGGTTCGATCCCGAGACGGCCCACCAAATATATCAATAGGTTAATGTAAGAGACCTTATTT